>NZ_RJVR01000305.1 GCF_003999195.1 Streptomyces soli | reverse complement strand
CAGGGTGGTGGCGGTGAAGAAGTCGCAGGCCAGGATCGTGTGGGCCTGGCCCCGTAGGAAGGCGGCCCAGGTTGGGTGGTCGCGTTCAGGTGCGGGCTCGATCCCGTGCGCCCGCAGAATCTCCCACACGGTGGAGGGTGCGATCTTGATGCCGAGGGCGGCGAGTTCGCCGTGGATACGCCGATAGCCCCACCCGCAGTTCTCGCGGGCCAGGCGTAGGACGAGAGCCTGGATGCTGCGGTGGGTCGGAGGACGGCCAGGCCTCTTGCGGCGGGAGGCGTCGGCGTGGCGGCGGTGCATGAGATCGCGGTGCCACCTCAGGATCGTGTCCGGGGAGACGATCAGGTGCAACTGACGCAGCGTGGGCCTTGGGAGCCGGTGGAGGAGCGCGGCAAGGAAGGCGCGGTCCGCCGCGGTGATGCGCGGCCTGTCGATCTGCCGCTGCAGGACGGCCAACTGGTGGCTGATGATGCGTATTGGTTTGTCAGCAATTTTTCGGCGTGAATGTGTCAGTGGTGTGGGGCGTCGATAGCGCTGGTCGGGGTGGGTTTGGCTGGGCGTTTGCTTCTGACAGTGGTTGCCGATGTTTGACTGACGTTTTTGACGAAACGCCAGGTCATGTCGGTGCCGGTCGGGATAGACGGTCAGCGTGCGCGGCCAGTGCCCGATGTGGGCTATTAAGTCGATTACGCCTGCGGAGATCACGGAAGGTCAGCCAGACTCGCGGCCGGTGGCGGCGCCGAGTCGGCCGGCAACGGCACGGTCCGGCCCAGCACCGTGTCGTAGCCCTCGCCGCTGAACAGACACAACCCGGGCACCACATGCACCGTGGCCTCGCCGGTCAGCACCCGTCGACGCCGGTCGGCATGCCCGGCCGTAGCCAATGACGCCGGCACGGCCGCCGGGTCGACCAGACGCGTCAGCAGCCGTGAGCGCAGTCGGCCCAGCCCATTTTCCCAGAGTTCTGGGGCACGTACTGAACATCCTGGACTGGCCTGTATGGGCCGTCCTCAACGCTGAACGGCCTTCCGTTGTCGTCGACGACCGTGGAGAACTTCCCACTCGGGGTCAGGTAGTCAACCTTGAAATCCCAGGAGCACAGTTCGTGCCGGACGCCACCGACCTCGATGTTCAGATCTCCAGGGGTGGTGTACTGCCCTACATCGATCTTGTTGTGGGCGAAGTAGTCGGAGTTCACAGCGTTTCCCGCGTCGTCGACTTCGATAGCCGGAGTTCCCGCTGGATCTCTCAACGACAGGTAGATCGTCGGCACCGGACCCTCGCCCTGGGGCCGCTCTCCCAAGTAGGCGATCGCGTGAGTCGGTCGGCAAGAGACGTCCGTGGTGGTGATGGACTCGATCGTCACTGGAGTGGCGTGGTCACTGGTGAAATGCAAGCGGTAGGTGTCGCCGTGGCTTGGGTAGCCCTCGCCCAGGTCGCCCGATTCGTAGCGCTTCTCAATCGCCTGCAGGCCAGGGTCGGCGTTGGCTCCTATCTGCGGTACGCCCCCTTCCGGCAAGAGACGGGCGCCGAGGGGGCGCAGAAGAGTCGCAATGTCCTGGAAGTCGGACCCGTTGAGCCGCTCGAGCGCGGTGGTCTCCTGAGGCGTCAGCGTGTGGTCCAGGATAAAGGCCCAGGCGTCCGAACGGCTGAGATCCGGTCCGTCAACCACTACTTGGAAGGGGGTGGAACGACTGTCGGCGACCGCATTTCCCCGACGCTTCGCCGCTGCCGAGTCGGCTGCGGTGAAGTCGCTGTACCAGCGATCGGAAACGATTCCAGCCGCAATGACGACCAGCGCAAGCGCCGTCGCCAGCACCGCCCGCCGGGGGGTAAGTCTGCGGCCAGGCCCGCTGCCAGGGGCGTGATAGTGGTGGCTCTCCTCTCGGATGTCGCGGCCAGCCATGGTGATCCGGCTTCCGTGGTCAGCCTCGGCCTGCTGATTCATCCGCCTTGGGAGAAGGCCCCTTGCTCGAGCCCGATCCGGCGTGCGACCTTCTCTCACTTCTCGTCGCCCCCACCCCGCACCCACACGTCACGGCCCGCCATGGTGATCCGACTCTTCCGATCCGCCTTCGCCCGCTGCGTGATCTCACCGGACTGCTGCTCTCCAGAGTCTGGCTCTTTCGCACGACCTGCCCACCAGACAAGGGGAGCAGCTATGCCCGTGCCGGTGAACGCGGCGACAGACAGGGACATGAGCCAGCGGTCCGACTCGGCGTGCGGAGTCCAGGGCAGCCGGAGCACCATCAAAAGGACTAAGCACACGCCAAAGACGGTGAGAGGCACCACCACAGCGATCAGCCACTGGAGCGTCCGAGTCATGTACCCCCCGTTCAGCGCAAGTTGACATGATAATAGGCGCGGCAGTTGCCGTTCGGCATACACATTCGCGCCTCGGCCCACCGCCTGTGGGGCTCGAAAAGTCATCGCCGCAGGTCAAGCGGCGTACCGGTACTCGTTGATAGCACCGCCGAGGATGCGGGTGCGCAGGAGTCTGCGGTCGTCGAGGTCGTGGACGGTGGCTGGCTGCCCGGGGGCGTGAGGGGGTCGTTGATCTCGGGCCTGGTGAGGTCGGTGCGTGTTGTAGTGCCGTTCGAAGTCGGCGAGGACTTGTCGGGCGTGGGCCTGGTTCATGAGCAGGACGTGGTCGAGGGCCTCGTGGCGGATGGTGCCGATCACCCGCTCGCAGTGCGCGTTCATCCGAGGCGCCCGTGGCGCGCCGAGCAGCACATTCATGTTCTCGGCTTCGAAGACGGCGTCGAAGGACTGGTCGTACTTGGTGTCGCGGTCGCGCAGCACGAAGCGCAGGACTCCATGCGCGTGTCGAGTTGGGCGGTGAGATTGCGGGCCTGTTGCGTCGCCCAGGCCCGGGTGGGGTGGGCGGTGACGCCGGTGGTGATGATCTGCGGGTGTTTGGGAGTGGTGGATCGTCATCGTGTTGGGAGTGGAATGTCGGGGGTTTGAGCTGTGGGTCTTCCGTAGATGGGACTTTCATATGTTGACGATTCCGGACTCTGGTTTTTGATGGGGTGTCGTGTCGGTTTGGTGGAGACTGCAACGGAGGGGCCGGTAACGCCGCAGGTAGATAGAGGGGCCGGGGCGGGGAGACGGCGCTCTGGTCTCCCGGTGGGCGGCCCGGGTGGCTACCGGTGGGGGTTCAGCGACTTGGCTGCCGTGTGCGTGGGGTGTTGGCCCGGCCGGGCAGGTTCACCACAGGCGTCGGCGTGGGTGGTGAGTTCGGTACCGCCGCGCATAGTGATCATGTGTCAAGGGACACTGAGATCTGCCGTGTCCGCTCACACGGAGTCGGGGGCGCGGACCTTCCCCCAAGGCCGGGTAGTTAACGGATTCGCGCTGGTGGCAAGGCTGTTGGTCGATTCTCATGGGGTGGCCATGTAGATGCCGGGGCCGCACTTGTGGAGGAGTCCGTCGTCGGCCCAGCGGGACAGTTGTCTGTACATGGTGCCGAGGGTGATGTCTCCGAGGCGATGAGCGATCTCACGGCTGCGCCAGCGGCGGCCGGGATCGGTGTGGAGGAGGTCCAGGACCCGTTCCCGGCGGCTCTGCGCTGACCGGGGAAGGTATCGGTCGTCCCGCGAGGCGGCGGGCAGGGGGTGCTCCTCGACTGGGGGCTCGAGGACGGTGACGTCGAGGTTGGTGACGGTGCGGCTGGTGTCGGGCCTGCCGTCGTCTCGTCGCTCGCTGTACCGGGAGATCGGTGATTTGACCTTGCGGGTGCTGACCCGCTGCCGCCTGGGCGGGAGCAGGTTGGCCAGGACCCGGCGCCCGATGAGACCGACTCGGTGGGCGGTTGTGGTGACGATGTCGGCGGCCTGGACGACCTGGTCGCGGGCGGTCTGGAAGGCGGTGGTGAATCCGCAGCGGTCCGGGTCGGTGCCCGGGAGCGACTCGGCGGCGTCGACCATGACCGTCCGCAGGGCTTGGTAGAGCGTCAGCAAGGACCACATC
>NZ_RJVR01000308.1 GCF_003999195.1 Streptomyces soli | reverse complement strand
GTGAATCCGCAGCGGTCCGGGTCGGTGCCCGGGAGCGACTCGGCGGCGTCGACCATGACCGTCCGCAGGGCTTGGTAGAGCGTCAGCAAGGACCACATTTCCTGCTCGATGCCGACCGGGTCGCCCGAGCGCAGGAGCCGCCCGGCCATGATCGTGTGGCGGAGCGCGTAGTACGCCGATTCGTGCTCCCACCGCTGGTGATAGAGGCCCACCAGTGCGGCGGCAGGATAGCGGCGGGCGTCGGTCAGGGTGGTGACCAGTCGGTATGCCCCGGCGAAGACCGTGCCGTCGGCGCAGGTCACCGTGATCTGCGCGTCGATGACCCGGACCTTCACCGTGCCGATCACCGACAGGTAGGAGCCGTCGACGAGACGGGCCAGGACCGGGGTGCGCCGGTTGCTGCGCAGTCGCCCGAGGATCTGGGCACGGGTCGCGGTCACCGCGGCGAGGAAGTCATTGCCGTCGAAGCCCTTGTCCCACAGCACCAGCATGTCCGGTGCCAGCAGGTGCAGCAGGCGGCCGGCGTAGCTCGTCTCGCCCTCGGCGGTGGGACCGAACACCGCGCCGAGCAGGGCCCTGGTCCCGGTCTCGACCAGAGTCATCAACTCCAGCATGGGATAGCCGCAGTGGGCCGTCCGGCCCAGCCAGCACCGGTTCCGCTCGGTATCGGGGACCTTCTGTGAACTACAGCCGTCGAACGAAACCGTCCGATACGGCCCGAACCGTACCCCCGGCGTCGTCGGCTGGGCCAGCGGCCCGGCCAGCACATCGAACAACGCCCGCATGGGAGCGCTTCCCAGTCTGCGGCGCAGGTCACGCAGCGCCTTCGATGTCGGAGAGGCGATCGGCAGCCCGGTCAGTCCGGCGGTCAGCTTGTGCCAGACCAGCCGGTAGCCGACCTCGGGGAACAGGCACATCGCCAGCAGGAAGTAGACCCCGACCCGCGAGGGCAGATCCCGTAGGCGGCGCTGCACGCTCCGCGTCTCGTCCAGGACGGCGTCGACGAGATCGAACGGCACGGCCTGGGTCAACTCACCCAGATGGCCAGGAGCGAATCGGCCAGCGGCCACGGTGACCACGCGGGAGATGCTCGTCAGGCCAGGCGGTAGGACACAATGACGTACAGGCAACGGGGCTCCTCGGCGACCAGCAGTCTTGGCGGACCACCTGATCAACGCGGCCCCGTTGCCCGCGTTCCGACCCGACGCTGAACTCCCTTGCCACCAGCGCGAATCCGTTAACTACCCGACCTTGGGCCAAGGGGCCGCGGTCGCCCGCACTTGCTCCGTACGCCCCGCTCGCGCTGGAATAAGCCCGGCTCAACCACTCCCGGGGGGAGTGCCGCTGGGGAGCCGGACGGTGTCAGCGGGCATGGGGATCGTTCCCGGGGCGTGTCTGCGCGCGGAGCGACTCCCGTTGCCGCCAGGTCCCGGGCGGCTCGCCGTGGTGGCGCCGGAAGGCGGCTGCGAAGGCGTAGGGCGAGCTGTAGCCGACGGAGCGGGCGATATGTGTCATGGCGAGCCCGCCAGTGCGCAGGTGGTCGCGGGCGAGAGCCATCCGCCAGTCGGTCAGGTACTGCATGGGAGTCTGGCCGAGGGCGTCGCGGAAGGTCCGTGCGAACGCTGCCCGGGACAGGCCGCTGATCGCGGCGAGTTCGGGGACTGACCAGGAATGGCGGGCGTTCTCGTGCATGGCCTGCAGCGCGGCGTTCAGCCGGGGGTCCGCGGATGCCCGGTACCAGCGGGGTGCGGTCGCACTGTGGCGGAAGTGGTTGCGGATGGCGAGCACCAGGAGAACGTCGAGGAGCCGGTCCAGCACGGTGGGTTGGCCAGGCTCGGGGGTGGCCAGCTCGTGCGAGAGCAGCGCGATCACGTCCCGCAGCGGATCGCCGACCGTCGCTGACAGGGTCAGCACCTGCGGCAGTGCCTCCAGCAGCCCGTTGCCGATGTCGCCCGAGAACCGGTAGGCGCTGCAGAGGAAAACCGTCGCCCGCGGGTCCTCAGAACCCCGTCGCAGGCGTGCCGGGCCCGGAAGTCCTCCGGTTCGAGGCAGTCGGCGCCCGGCTCGTGCCCGATGTAGTGGTCCGGTCCGCCGCGGACGAGCGTCATCTCCCCCGGCACGAGTTCCACCGCGCTGCCGGGGTCGTCGAGCCACAGCCATCCCCTGCCCCGGACGACGGTGTGCACGGCCAGCTGGATCGAGCCGGCCAGCCGCAGCCCCCACGGCGGCTCGGCCACCGTCCGGGCGAAGACGGCGCCGGAGGCCCGTGCCCGCGCAAGGTGATCGTGCAGTATGTCCACGCGACCAGTATCAGCGAGACAGCCGTATTGGGAACAGATCCGAGCGTTTGACGTAAAAGAATGAGTGATACGCGCATTGATTCACTCTTAGCGCGCTCTCACGATTGATCCATGACTGGATCACCGCAGACCGCTCTCGTCCTCGGCGGCACCGGCCGGACCGGCTCGCACGTGGCGAGGAATCTCGCCGAGCGGGGGCTGGGTGCCCGCACCGCGGCGCGCCACGGCGCCGACGTGCTGTTCGACTGGGACGACCCGACCACCCGCCCCAGTGCCCTCGACGGTGTCGACCGGCTCTACCTCGTCACGCCCGTCCTGCGGGTCACCTACGCCGACCAGGTGGCCGCCTTCCTCGACCTAGCCGAAGCCGCAGGGGTACGCCACGTCACGTACCTCAGCACGTACGGCGTCGACCAGGCGCCACCGGAAGTGGACATCAGGGCCGTCGAGGCCGACCTCGCCGCCCGAGGGGCCATCACGCACTCCATCCTGCGCCCCGCATGGGTGATGCAGAACTTCAGCGACGCACACCTGCCGGTCGTCGACCAGGCGATCACCGTACCGACCGGTGCCGGCGCGGAAGCCTTCGTCGACGCGGCCGACATCGCCATGGTCGCGGCCGAGACGCTGCTCGCCCCCGAGACCC
>NZ_RJVR01000050.1 GCF_003999195.1 Streptomyces soli | reverse complement strand
GGTCGCGGGCGGGGCGCTGGTGGCGCTGCCGACGGCCGGGTGGCTGCCTGCGGGAGCGCCCCGCCGTGCGGTGGGCGGCGGCCGGGGCACGCTGCCGTACCGCCGTACCGGCGCGGTGCTCGCGGGCGCGATGCTGTGCTGGTCAATGTCGCAGAACGCCCTGTGGGGCGTGAGCGGACGCATCGGCCTCGACCGAGCCGGGCTGACCGAGGCCTCCCTCGGCGTGGTCTTCGCAGTCGCCCTCGGCGGCGGCCTGGTCGGCGTCACCGCAGCCGGCGCGCTCGGCGCCCGACTCGGCCGCGCGGTGCCCATCGGGGGCGGTACCGCGCTGATCGCCGGCTGCATCGCCGTCACCTCGTCGGCGACCGGCGCGGTGCCCTTCGCGGTCGGCGAGGTGTTGTGGAACACCGTCTACCCGGTCGTACTGACCTATCTGATCGGCCTGAGCGCCTCCCTCGACCCACGCGGGCGCTGGGCCGTCATCGCCGGTTCGGCGTCGTCGTTGGGACTGGCCTGTGGTCCGCTGGCGGGGACGCTGCTGTCCGCCCACGCGGGCTATGCGGGCATGGGCATGGCGCTGGGCTGCCTGCTGCTGATGGTTGCCGTGCCGCTGACCGCGGTGGCGCTACGGGTCCGGCCACGCGGTGGGCTGGTCGTCACCCCGATCGATCTCGAGATCGCGGTGCCGGCCGACGCGAAGCCGGTCACAGCGGCGTAGGACCGCGCGGGGCGGACCGGGTGTCGCGCGATACGCGGACGTAACCCAACTGGCCCGGAAGCAACCGGGAATTCACGTACCCGGCGACCGGTCCTGACAATCACCGGAACGGCATCGTCGCAGGTGACGCGGCGGAACGCGGCGGGGCTCATCGCGTTACAGCGTGGCACTACACCCCGTGTCGGCGAGCTCCTAGTGTCAGCCGTCAAGCGGCCGAGAGTTTCGTCTTCGGACCTCGCCGTTCACCGCGATTCCGGAGGGCAACCAATGAGTCGAGTAGTGCGTGCCGCGCTGGTGCAGACGAAATGGACCGGCGACAAGGAGTCGATGATCGACCTGCACGAGCAGTACGCCCGGGAGGCGGCCGCGCAGGGGGCGCAGATCATCGGCTTCCAGGAGGTCTTCAACGCTCCGTACTTCTGCCAGGTGCAGGAGCCCGAGCACTACGCCTGGGCGGAGCCGGTGCCGGACGGCCCAACGGTGGTGCGGATGCAGGCGCTGGCCAAGGAACTCAACATGGTCATCGTGGTGCCGGTGTACGAGCTGGAGCAGGCGGGTTTCTACTACAACACCGCCGCCGTGATCGACGCCGACGGCTCCTACCTCGGCAAGTACCGCAAGCACCACATCCCGCAGGTCAAGGGCTTCTGGGAGAAGTACTACTTCAAGCCGGGGAACCTGGGCTGGCCGGTGTTCGACACCGCCGTCGGCAAGGTCGGCGTGTACATCTGCTACGACCGGCACTTCCCGGAGGGCTGGCGCGCGCTGGGCCTGGCGGGCGCGGAGATCGTCTACAACCCCTCGGCGACGAGCCGGGGCCTGTCCTCCTACCTGTGGCAACTGGAGCAGCCCGCGGCGGCGGTGGCCAACGAGTACTTCGTGGCGGCCATCAACCGGGTGGGCGTGGAGGAGTACGGCGACAACGACTTCTACGGCACGTCCTACTTCGTGGACCCGCGCGGCCAGTTCGTCGGCGACGTGGCCTCGGACAAGGAAGAGGAACTGGTCGTCCGGGACCTGGACTTCGGGAAGATCGAGGAGGTCCGGCAGCAGTGGGCGTTCTACCGTGACCGCCGTCCGGAGGCCTACGGCCCGCTGACCGAGGCGTGACGGAAGGACGGGAGCTTTCATGAGCCGAACCCTGATCCGCGGCGGCCTGGTGATCACCGCCGCCGAGGAGATCCACGCGGACGTCCTCATCGACAGCGAGCAGGTCGTCGCCCTGGCCGCCACCGGCAGCACCGTCGCCGAAGGCTGGACGGCCGACACGGTGATCGACGCGATGGGCAAGTACGTCATCCCGGGCGGCGTCGACGCCCACACCCACATGGAGCTGCCCTTCGGCGGCACCGCCGCCTCGGACACCTTCGAGACCGGCAGCCGGGCCGCCGCCTGGGGCGGCACGACCACCATCGTGGACTTCGCGGTGCAGTCGGTCGGCGAGAGCCTGCGCAGCGGCCTGGACACCTGGCACGCCAAGGCGGAGGGCAACTGCGCGGTCGACTACGCCTTCCACATGATCATGTCGGACGTCACCGAGAGCAGCCTCAAGGAGATGGATCTCCTGGTCGAGGAAGGCGTGACGTCCTTCAAGCTCTTCATGGCCTACCCGGGTGTCTTCTACAGCGACGACGGCAAGATCCTGCGGGCGATGCAGCGCGGCGCCGCCAACGGCGGCCTGATCATGATGCACGCCGAGAACGGCATCGCCATCGACGTCCTGGTCGAGCAGGCGCTGGCCGCCGGCCGGACCGACCCCCGCTACCACGGCGAGGTCCGGCGCGAGTTGCTCGAGGCCGAGGCCACCCACCGGGCCATCAAGCTGGCGGAGGTGGCCGGTTCACCGCTCTACGTGGTGCATGTCTCGGCCGCGTCGGCGCTCGCCGAACTAGCCCAGTCCCGCGACCGGGGGCTCAACGTCTTTGGGGAGACCTGCCCGCAGTACCTCTTCCTCTCCACCGACAATCTCGCCGAGCCCGACTTCGAGGGCGCCAAGTACGTCTGCTCCACACCCCTGCGCCCCAAGGAGCACCAGGCCGAGCTGTGGAAGGGCCTGCGCACCAACGACCTGCAGGTCGTGTCCACCGACCACTGCCCGTTCTGCTTCAGCGGCCAGAAGGAGCTGGGCCGGGGCGACTTCTCCAAGATCCCCAACGGTCTCCCGGGGGTCGAGAACCGGATGGACCTGCTCCACCAGGCAGTTGTAGACGGTCACATCTCCCGCCGCCGCTGGATCGAGATCGCCTGCGCCACGCCCGCCCGCATGTTCGGTCTCTACCCGCGCAAGGGCACGATCGCCCCGGGCGCGGACGCCGACATCGTCATCTACGACCCGAACGCCACCCAGGTCATCTCGACCGAGACGCACCATATGAACGTCGACTACTCGGCGTACGAGGGCAAGCAGGTGACCGGCAAGTCCGAGACGGTGCTGTCGCGCGGCACCGTGATCATCGAACAGGACCGTTACCTGGGTCGGGCCGGACACGGCCAGTACCAGACCCGCGAGACCTGTCAGTACCTCATCTAGGGAGCAGAGCAATGGATTTCGGTCTCGTACTCCAGACGGACCCGCCGGCGTCGGGCGTCGTCGAGCTGATGAAGCGTGCGGAGGGCCAGGGGTTCACGCATGGCTGGACCTTCGACTCGGCCGTGCTGTGGCAGGAGCCGTTCGTCATCTACAGCCAGATCCTGGCTCAGACGGAGCGGCTGATCGTCGGCCCGATGGTCACCAACCCGGGCACGCGTACGTGGGAGGTCACCGCCTCCACCTTCGCGACGCTCAACGACATGTTCGGCAACCGCACCGTCTGCGGCATCGGCCGGGGTGACTCCGCGATGCGCGTGGCCGGCCGCAAGCCCAACACCCTGGCCCGCATCGAGGAGGCCATGCACATCATCCGCGACCTGGCCGAGGGACGCGAGGCCGACCTCGGCGGCGGCACGGCCATCAAGTTCCCGTGGGTCAGGGAGGGCGCCGAACTGCCGGTCTGGATGGCCGCGTACGGGCCCAAGGCCCTTGCTCTGACCGGCGAGAAGGCCGACGGGTTCATCCTGCAGCTGGCCGACCTGTATCTCACCGAGCGGATGGTCAAGGCGGTCAAGGACGCGGCAGTCGCGGCCGGCCGCAATCCGGACGACGTCAAGATCTGCGTGGCGGCGCCCGCGTACGTCACCGAGGATGACTCGCCCGAGGCGCCGGCCCACGCCCGGGACCAGTGCCGCTGGTTCGGCGGGATGGTCGGCAACCACGTCGCGGACCTCGTGAGCAAGTACGGCCAGTCCTCCTCCATGGTCCCGGAGGAGCTGACCGACTACATCAAGGCCCGGCAGGGCTACGACTACTCGCACCACGGCCGCACCGGCAACCCGGACACCGCCTTCGTCCCGGACGAGATCGTGGACCGCTTCTGCCTGATCGGCACCGCCGAGCAGCACATCGAGAAGCTGAAGGCGCTGCGCGACGTGGGCGTCGACCAGTTCGCGCTCTACAACATGCAGGACGCCAAGGAATCGACCATCGACATCTACGGCACGACGGTCATTCCCGCCGTCAACGGCTGACCACAGCCCCGCCAACCGCCAACCGCACGGCACACGTTCGACCCCTGTTCCCGTCTCGAACGAAGGGGCTGCAGCCATGACAGCCACCGCGCCACCGCCCTCCCCCGCCCAGAGAACCCAGGCCGACGGCCGCGTCGAGCTCCCCGCCGACGCGATCCCGAGCGGCCCCTACGCCAACGAGGACCTGCTTCCGGTCCCGCTCGCCCAACGGAAGTGGACCACCTACAACTTCGCCGCCCTCTGGGTCGGCATGGCCCACAACATCGCCTCCTGGACCCTGGCCTCCAGCCTGGTCGCGCTCGGCATGGACTGGAAGCAGGCGGTGCTCACCATCGCCCTGGCCAACGTCATCGTCCTGCTGCCGATGCTGCTGACCGGCCACGCCGGACCGAAGTACGGCATACCCTTCCCGGTCTTCGCCCGCGCCTCCTTCGGGATCCGGGGCGCCAACCTTCCCGCCCTGGTGCGGGCGGCCGTCGCCTGTGCCTGGTTCGGCATCCAGACCTGGATCGGCGGCTCCGGCATCTTTCTCCTGGCCGGCAAGCTCTTCGGCCACTGGTGGGGCGGGGCCGGCACGGTCGGCGGCTATCCGTGGACGCAGTGGCTGTCGTTCGCCATCTTCTGGGCGATCCAGATCGCCATCATCGTGCGCGGCATGGAGACGGTGCGCCGCTTCGAGAATTGGGCGGCACCGTTCGTCATCGTCGGCGCCATCGCCCTGCTGATCTGGATCAGCGGCAAGGCCGGCGGCTTCGGCCCGCTGCTCGACCAGCCCTCCGCCCTCGGCTGGGGCAGCGGCTTCTGGAAGGTCTTCTTCCCGTCGCTGATGGGCATGATCGGCTTCTGGTCGACCCTGTCA
>NZ_RJVR01000171.1 GCF_003999195.1 Streptomyces soli | reverse complement strand
GCGCTGCTGTCGGTCCTGGTCACCTCCGGCTCCCAGGCCGTCTACGGCACCGCCATCTGGGACCCGGTGGCCCTGGCCGCCAAGCTCGACAACTGGGCCGGGATCCTCTTCGCCCTGGTCACCGTGCTGGTCGCCACCCTGTCGGTGAACATCGCGGCGAACACCGTCTCGCCCGCCTTCGACCTGTCCAACATCGCGCCGCGCATCATCAGCTTCCGTACCGGCGCGCTGATCACCGCCGGTGTCGGCGTGGCCATCTTCCCGTGGAAGTTGATCTCCAGCCCGCAGGCGTACATCTTCACCTGGCTCGGCACCGTCGGCGGCCTGCTCGGCACCGTGGCCGGCATCCTCATCGCCGACTACTGGATCGTCCGCCGCACCAAGCTCGACCTCGCCGACCTCTACAAGGCCGGCGGCCGCTACTGGTACGACGGCGGCTGGAACTGGCGGGCGGTCGTCGCATTCGCCATCGGCGGTGTGCTGGCTATCGGCGGCTCGTACTCCAACGTCGTCAAGGGCGTCAAGCAGGGGCCCTTCCCGGCGGACGGCCTGATCCCCTTCCTCAAGCCGCTCGCGGACTACGGATGGGCGGTCGGCCTGGTTGCCTCGCTCGTCACGTACTTCCTGCTGACCCTGTTCGTACCGGACCGGAAGAGCTGAGCGGTCAGCGTGCGGCGGGGCCCGGTCCCGCCGCACGCTGCGCCTCGTGGGCGAGCAGGGCGACGTAGACCGAGGTGAGCTGCTCCCAGTCGTCCAGGTCGGTGCCCAGGAGGGCCTCGATGCTCTGCAGCCGCCGGTAGAGGGCCGGGCGACTGACGTGGTGCATCTGGGCGGCGAGGGATTTGTTGCGGCCGGTGTCGAGGTAGGTGCGCAGGACGTCCAGCAGGTCGGGGTTCTGCAGCAGCGGACCCAGCTCGCGCTCGATGAAGGCCTGGAGCTCCGGTTCGTCGCGCAGTAGCCGTACGAGTCCGCGCAGCCGTACATCGCGCAGCCGCGCCACCGGCGCGGCCGGGGGCCCGGCCACCGCCGCGTCGGCGACATGCACGGCCTCGACGAAGGAACGGCGCAGCTCGTCCAGCTCCGAGCAGCCGAAGCCCGCCCCGGCGACGGCGGTCCTGCCGCTCGCCTTCAGCCCCTCGTGCACCTGCACCGCGACCCGGTGCACGGCGGCGTCGGCGTCCTGGCCGTAGGGGATGCTCAGCAGCACGGCCGTGCCCGCCGGACCGATCCGGGCCACCAGGCCGGAGACGCCCGGCTGTTCGGCCAGGACGCGGTCGACGAGTTCGGGCATGTCGTCCAGCCCGTCGGGGCCGTGGTCGAGGAGGCGAACGACGACGGGTACGAAGGTGCGCCGGTTGACGGGCAGCCCGGCCGCGCGGACCCGGGCGAGCAGCTGCTCGGGGCGAGCGGCGCCCGAGGCGAGGTCGAGGAGGAGCGATTCGGCGGCCTGGTCCTCCCAGCCCCGGTCGCGGTCGCCGAGCAGGCGGTGCATGACCAGGGCCTCGGCGGCGCGGGCGGCCAGCAGCTGCCCGTACTCCTCGGGGCCCTGGTAGCCGAAGAGGACCAGGCGGCCCCACTGCCGCCCCCGAGCCTCCAGGGACGCCACGATCCAGCCGTCGGGCCCGACCGTCACCGGGCCGCCGCCGGACAGCCCTGCCACCTGCCGGGAGACGCGGTCCCAGTCACGGAGGAGTTCGCTGAGCGAGCCCTTGTCGCCGGCCGAGGCCAGCACCCGCTGGGCCAGGTTCACCAGGACGGCGGGGCAGCCGCTGTAGGAGGCGATCTCGTCGAGCACCTGCTGGAGGCTCGCGCCCGACAGGTTGAGGGTGGTCAGCGAGGACCGAACCCGGTCGGACAGGTCGAGGGTGGCGAACCGGCCGTGCGCCAGCCGCGAGTGCACCTCCTCCGTCAGCCGGGCGAAGGGCGCGGGCCGGTGCAGCACGATCAGCGGCACCCCGCAGCGTTCCGCGGCGCGGCGCATCGGTTCGGGGGTGGTCCGGAAGGCCCGGCCCAGGCCCAGGACGACCGCTGCCACGTCGGCCCGCTGCATCGACTCGATGTACTCCCGCTGGGCCCGCTCGTCACCGGCCAGCAGCAGGCCGGTGGTCAGCACCATCTCCCCGCCGTTGAGCATCACCCCGACGTCCAGCGCCTCGGCCACATGCAGCCACCGCACCGCGCGGTGCAGATGCGCCGCGCCCGCCACGACCTCCGCTCCCCAGGGCGCCACCAGCTCCAGGTCGAGTACGTCACGCACGGTGAGCCGCCCCGCCACGGCCTGCGGCGGAATGGCCGGTATCTGGTCGCTCAAAGCGGTAAGCCCGTCGCTCGCGCTGCCCCTGGATGTGGAGTGTATGTGGTCGGCGAGTGAGCCGAAGGGGAGCGGCCGCTGTCCCCCACAGTGGCTGAGCGGACCGGAGGTGAACCGAGCCCAAAAAGAGTGGTGTTCACCGGTCGTTGGGGTCCAGGGCATGTAGCACCACTAGGAACGGATCGACACAAGTTGCACACGGGTTACGGAGGGCACAGATGTCGAAGGATTCCGGGACAGCGGTGAGATCGCCGAGCTGCTGCGCTTCATCAAACACCGCCGCATCACCGGCACGCTGTGGCTGACCGCCGATGTCCACCACACCTCCGCCCAGCACTACGACCCCTCGCGGGCCGCCTTCACCGACTTCGAGCCCTTCTGGGAGTTCGTCTCCGGGCCGCTCAACGCGGGCGCCTTCCCGGCCAACGCGCTGGACGGCACCTTCGGCCCGGACCGGGTCTTCGTCAAGGCGCCGACCGTCGCGAACGTCTCCCCGGCCGAGGGGTACCAGTTCTTCGGCGAGGTCGACATCGACGGCGCCTCGGGCGAGTTGACGGTGCGGTTGCGGGAGCAGGACGGCACGGTGCTCTTCACCCAGGTGTTGCAGCCAGGGCGCGTGGGGCAGTAGCGGGGCCATCGCGCCCCTTGAGAGTATGGCGGCGATGGACGGTTTTACGTATGAAGAGGTGGGTGCGACCCGGGATGCCGGGTCGCTGCCACCGCCCGGATACCACCTGCTGCGGATGCGCGTACGGCTCGGGGACAGCCCGGAGGTCTTCGCGGCGGCCGGGCGGGCGCTGCTCGGCTGGCGGATGCAGCGGGCCGCCGGACTGCGGGTCGGGGCAGACGCACCCGACGCGGCGCCGGGGGTGCGGGTGGTGATGCGGGCCGGACCGGTGCGGATCCCGTGCGAGGTGGTGTGGACCGTACGCGAGGAACGGCGGACCGGCTTCGCGTACGGCACGCTGGCCGGGCATCCGGAGTGCGGCGAGGAGTCCTTCGTCGTGGAGTCGGAGGCCGACGGTTCGGTCTGGCTGACCGTGACCGCCTTCAGCCGGCCGGCGGCCTGGTATCTGCGGGTAGCGGGGCCGGCGGGGCGGCTGGTGCAGCGCGCCGCCGCCCGTCGTTATGGCAGCTGCCTGCGCCGACTGGCTCAAAAACAAACCTATGGAAGGTGAACTTAACGGACATGATTCACCCTTTACTCGTCGGTCATAGTGCGTTTGTGATCACGCAACAACACGTAGGCATGGTGATGACATGCCTCATCTGACGTCTACGAACGCCAAAGCCCGCCGGCACCACTGGCGGCGCGACCTGATCGAACTCGCCGCGATCTTCGTCGCCGTGGCCACCGCTGACCTGCTGGCCAATCTCGTAGCCCACGGCCCGGACGGCCCCGTGCTGCTCTGCGCCTCGGCGGCGGCGCTCGCCGCGACCACCGGATTCCACACATGGTGGGCACGCCGCCACAGCCATTCGCCGCCGGCGCTCGATCATGATCCGGCCCTGGACACGGACACTGACGCCGACCCGGCGCTCACGGCCGACCTGGGGCCCTCCCTTCTGTGGCGGCTGCGCACCACGGTGCGCGACACGCCCGGCAGCCTGGGCGCGGTGTGCACCGCGCTGGCCGCCCACGGGGTCGACATCCTCACTCTGCAGGCCCATCCGCTGGCCGAGGGCACGGTGGACGAGTTCCTGCTGCGCGCCCCCGCGTCGCTGGCCCCGGGCGGGCTCAGCCGCGCCGTGACCACCGCGGGCGGCCGCGACACCTGGGTCGAGCGGGCCGACACGCACGACCTGGTCGACACGCCGACCCGGATGCTCAACCTCGCCACCCGCACCGCCATGGACGCAGCTGAACTGCCGCTGGCGCTACGCCAGTTGTTCGGCCGTTGCAGCATCCGCTCGCTGCCCGCCGACCGCCCGGGCTCGGCTCCGTACGAGGAGGTGCTGGAGGGCACCGTGATGCGGCTGCGCGACCCGTCCGGCGGCAGCATCACCGTGGAGCGGCCGTATCTGCCCTTCACGCCGACCGAGTTCGCCCGGGCCCGCGCGCTGGTGGAGCTCGACGCACGGTTGGGGGTGCGGGTGCCGAAGGGGCGGGATGTGCTGACGCTGCCGGAAGGCAACGCGATCACCATCCGGCGGGCCGGCCCCGAGGACCTGGCCGCCGCCAGCGCGATGCACGGCCGCTGCTCCCCCTCGACGCTGGCCCAGCGCTACCACGGGCCGGTCCGCGACACCGACCGCTACCTGGAGCACCTGCTCAGCCCCCGGTTCGGGCAGACCCTGGCCGTGGAGACCGCCTCGGGGCGGATCGTCGCACTGGCGCACCTGCTGTGGGACGGCGACGAGAGCGAGGTCGCCGTGCTGGTCGAGGACGACTGGCAGCGCCGGGGCATCGGCGTCGAGCTGCTGCGCCGGCTGACCGACCTGGCCGCAGGCGCCCACCGCGACAGCGTCTACGCGGTGACCCAGGCGACCAACACCGGCATGGTCGCGACCATGCGCCGCCTGAGCCTGCCGCTGGACTACCAGGTCGAGGACGGCACCCTGGTCATCACCGCGACGCTGTCGCCTGCGGACGCGCCCGCTCGGACGCACTGAGCGCCCCGTCCAGGTCGGCCCACAGGTCCTCCGGGTCCTCCAGGCCGACCGACATCCGCAGCAGCCGGTCGCTGACCCCGGCGCGCCGCCGGTCGCCCTCGTCGACGATGCGATGGCTGATCGACGCGGGGTGCTGGATGAGGGTGTCCACACTGCCGAGACTGACCGCCGGGGTGATCAACCGCACCCCGGCGGTCACCGCGTGCGGGTCGCCCGCAACCTCGAAGGCGATCATCGCGCCGCCGATCCTCGGATAGTACGTCCTGGTCACCCGGGGGTCCGCGGCCAGCCGCTCGGCGAGCAGCGCCGCCGTCGCCGACGCCGCCCGCATCCGTACGGGAAGGGTGGCAAGCCCGCGCAACAGCAGATAGCCGGCCAGCGGATGCAGTACGCCGCCGGTGGCGAAGCGCACCTGGCGCAGCCGCCGAGCGAACTCCGCGTCACAGGCCACCACTCCCCCGAGTACGTCACCGTGGCCGCCCAGGTACTTGGTGGCGCTGTGCAGCACCATCCGGGCGCCGGCGGCCAGCGGGCGCTGCAGTACGGGCGTGGCGAAGGTGTTGTCGGCCAGCAGCGGCACCGCGCCGCACGAGTGGGCCACCGCCGGCAGGTCCAGCTCGGCGAGGGTCGGATTGGCGGGGGTTTCCACCATCACCAGGCCGGTGTCGGCGCGGATGGCGTCGGCAATGCCAGCCGGGTCCACCCAGGTCACCTCGGTGCCGAGCAGCCCGGCGGTCAGCAGGTGGTCGCTGCATCCGTACAGCGGGCGGACGGCGACGACGTGCCGCAGTCCCATGGCGGCGCGGGCCAGCAGGACGGCGCTGAGGGCGGCCATGCCGCTGGCGAAGGCGACCGCGGCCTCGGCGCCTTCGAGGCGGGCGAGGGCCGTTTCGAAGCGGGCGGTGGTGGGGTTGTCGAGGCGCGCGTAGACGGGGGGCCCGGCCGGGAGTTCACCGGTGGCGGCGAAGGCGTCGAGGCGGGCGGCCTCGGCCCGGGTGTCGTACGACGGGTAGGTGGTGGACAGGTCCAGGGGGACGGCGTGCAGGCCGAGTCCCGCGAGGTCCTCGCGGCCGGCGTGGACGGCCTCGGTGGCGAGCGATCGTGGCTCCATGGAGGCGATCGTGAACAACTACCGGGCGGTAGTGCGCGGCGCCCGTGCTACGTTCGGCCGATGTCCGATTCTGTGCTTCTGGATCCGGTGGACCTGGAGATTCTGCGGCTTCTGCAGAACGACGCCCGGACCACCTACCGCGACCTCGCCGCTGCTGTCGGCATCGCGCCCTCGACCTGCCTGGACCGGGTCGCGCGGCTGCGCCGCACCGGCGTGATCACCGGCGACCGGCTGCGGGTCGACCCCGTACGGCTCGGGCGGCCGCTGGAGGCGCTGCTGTCGGTCCAGGTGCGGCCGCACCGCCGGGAACTGATCGGCCCGTTCGTCGAGCGGATACGGGCGCTACCGGAGTCCCGGGCGCTGTTCCATCTCGCCGGGCCGGACGACTATCTGGTGCACGTGGCGGTGGCCGGGACGGCGGATCTGCAGCGGCTGGTCATCGACGAGTTCACGGCGCGGCCCGAAGTCGCCCGCGTGGAGACCCGGCTGATCTTCCAGCAGTGGGACTGCGGCCCCCTGCTGCCGCCCGCACCGGCCCAGTGAATCGGATGCGGTGGTGACGTGGCCTGCCACGTCGTACGAGGATGTGCGCATGTCCACCACTGAAGACCGCATGCCCCGACAGATCGCCGACGCGTACGTCGACGCCTACACCGAGCTGGAGCCGGTCACCGGCACCTACCTCGGCGTACGCGCCGTTCAGGACCGGCTTCCCGACTACTCCCCCGCCGGGCTCGAGGCCCTCGCCGATCTCGCCCGCCGGACTCTCGCCGAGCTCGACGCGGCCGGACCCGTGGACGACGACGCCGAGCGCCGCTGCGCCCGGCTGCTGCGGGAGCGGCTGACCGCCGAACTGGCCGTGCACGAGGCGGGCGAGGGACTGCGCGCCGTCAGCAATCTCTTCACCCCGGCGCATTCGGTGCGTGGCGTCTTCATGATGATGCCTACCGAGACCGAGGAGGACTGGGCCGCGATCGCCGCCCGGCTGCGGGCCGTTCCAGCGGCGCTGGCCGGGTACCGCGAGTCGCTGGCGGCGGGCCTGGACCGCAAGCTGCCCGCCGCACCGCGCCAGGTCGCCACGGTGGTCGAGCAGTTCGGCGAGTGGCTGGGCGAGGAGAGCGGCCGCAGCTGGTTCGCCGAACTGGCGGCCGGCGGCCCCGACACGCTGCGGGAGGAGCTGGAAGCGGCGGCCGCCGACGCCACCGCCGGGATCGCCACCCTGCGCGACTGGCTGCGGGACGTCTACGCCCCCGCCGTCGAGGGCACCCCGGACGGCGTCGGCCGCGAGCGCTACGCCTGCTGGGCGCGCTACTGGACCGGGTCCGACCTGGACCTGGACGAGGCGTACGCCTGGGGCTGGGAGGAGTTCCACCGCCTCGACGCCGAGATGCGCAAGGAGGCGGAGAAGGTGCTGCCCGGCGCCACCCCGCTGGAGGCCCTGCGGCACCTCGACGCCGAAGGCGAGGCCATCGAGGGCGTCGACGCCGTCCAGCAGTGGCTGCAGGGGCTGATGGACGAGGCGATCGCCGCGCTCGACGGCACCCACTTCGATCTCGCGGAGCCCGTAAGGCGTGTCGAGTCGCGGATCGCGCCGCCCGGCAGCGCCGCCGCGCCCTACTACACCGCGCCCTCGCTGGACTTCTCCCGCCCCGGCCGCACCTGGCTGCCCACGCTGGGCAAGGACCGCTTCCCCGTCTGGGACCTGGTCAGCACCTGGTACCACGAGGGGGTGCCGGGCCACCACCTCCAGCTCGCCCAGTGGGTCTACGTCGCCGACCGCCTCTCCCGCTACCAGGCCACCCTCGGCCAGGTCAGCGCCAACGCGGAGGGCTGGGCCCTGTACGCCGAGCACCTCATGGACGAGCTCGGCTTCCTCACCGACCCCGGCCGCCGGCTCGGCTACCTAAACGCCCAGATGCTGCGCGCCACCCGCGTCGTCCTCGACATCGGCATGCACCTGGAACTCCCCATCCCGGCCCACAGCCCCTTCCGTCCCGGCGAGCGCTGGACGCCCGAGCTGGGCCGTGAGTTCTTCGGGCTCTACAACGGACTGCCCGCCGCCATGCTCGACAGCGAGCTGGTCCGCTACCTCGGCATCCCCGGCCAGGCCATCGGCTACAAGCTCGGCGAGCGCGCCTGGCTCGCCGGCCGCGACGCCGCCCGCAAGGCGCACGGTGACTCCTTCGACCCCAAGGCCTGGCACATGGCCGCCCTGTCGCAGGGCTCGCTGGGGCTGGACGACCTGGTGGACGAGCTCTCCCGGCTGTAATTACCGAAGGGCCGTACGGCGCCCGGGGTAAAGTGCCGGGCATGGGGGCGACGTTCATCGTCTGCGCGGATCCGCTCGGTCCACGTCGGGCGGATCCGCACTTCGCCGGGGAGGCGCGGGCGGCACGGGAGTTGGGGCACCGGGTTGCGCTGATCGACCACGACGCGCTGCTCGCGGGCGATCCGGCGGCGGCTGTCGCGGCCGTCCCGCCCGGCGCCGGGCCGGCCTGGTACCGGGGCTGGATGGTCCCCACGAGCGCGTACACCGCGTTGGACGGCGCGCTGGCGGAGCGGAGCGTACGCCTGCTGACCTCCCCGGAGGCATACCGCCGGGCGCACGAACTCCCGGGCTGGTACGCGACGTTCGAGGCGGTGACGCCGCGCAGCGTATGGCTGCCCACCGTTCCCGGGGTCGCGCCGGGTGCGGCGGTGCTGGCGCGGCTCACCGCGCCGCTCGGCGGCGGTCCGGGGAACGTCAAGGACTACGTGAAGTCCCGCAAGCACGAGTGGGACGAGGCCTGTTACGTCCCTGACCTTGCCGAGCCGGACCGCCTCGCGGCGGTGGTCGCCCGGCTCGTCGAGTTGCAGGGCGACTTCCTGGCCGGAGGCGTCGTCGTACGGGCCTTCGAGCGCTTCACCCCGGGCGCGGGCGAGGCCCGGGTGTGGTGGGTGGACGGGGAACCCGTACGGGTCACCGCCCACCCGGACAGCCCGGGGCTGCTGCCGGAGCCGGGGCTTGATGCCGTACGGCCGCTGGTGGCCGCGCTGGGGTGCCCGTTCGTGACGACCGATCTCGCGTTGCGCGAGGACGGGCGGTGGCGGGTGGTCGAGGTCGGCGACGGGCAGGTCAGCGATCTGCCCGCCGGCGCTGATCCGGCACCGCTGTTCAAGGCGCTCGGCGCCGTATCTGAGTGACCCAACGCTCCACACAATCGCGGCCTCGACCGCCTCGTCCACCTCTCCTACGGCCTCTGCCTCACCCCGGTCCTAGCCCGCTGCCTCCAGACCGCCCGCGGCTGGCGCCCGGCCTGGGCGGTGGCTGCGTCCGTCCAGGTCGTTGTCTCGACGGGCGCCCTGTACGAGCTCTTCGAGTGGCTGGTCGCGGTGTCGCTCGCGCCCGGAGCAGCGGAGGCCTACAACGGCCAGCAGGGTGACATGTGGGACTCTCAGAAGGACATGGCGATCGCGCTGCTGGGTGCTCTGATCGCCGCGGGCTTCGCCTACCGGGCCGGGCGGCGACGGGCCGGCGCGCCGAAAACCGCTGTCGCCGAGCAGTTGGTATGAGCCACCATCGGCGCTCATGAACACCACAGCCCGCACGCTTTTCCTCTCCCCGCGCGTCACCGCCACGGGCAGGGCGCTCGCCGAGGCCGCGCGCCGACGCGGAATGCGCACGCGCACGCTCACGGACTGGCGCGTGCCGCCGGAGCTGCGCGACCTGCCCGGCTCGACGCTGTACGCGGGCCCGCTGTTCGCGGACGCGGTCGGTCACGACCTGGGGCTCGGGCTGCTGGAAGCCGACGAGGACTGGCTCACGCGGCTGCCGCGCGAACTCGTCGGCCGGGACGTCGAGTTCACGACAGTCGCGGAGGCGCGTCGGCTGCGCCGGCCCGCTTTCGTCAAGCCGCCGAACGACAAGAGCTTCCCGGCGCGCGTCTACCCGGACGGCAGCGGGCTGCCGGGGCCCGACGCGGTGGACGATGACGTGCCGGTGCTGGTGAGCGACATCGTCGCCTTCGCCGTGGAGTTCCGGCTGTTCGTGCTGAACGGCGAGGTCCGCGCGGGCAGCCGCTACATGACGCACGGCGAGTTGGACATCGCCCCGCTCGACGACGATCCGCAGCGCGCGGAGCTGCTGGACTTCGCCGGACGGCTCTTCGCACCGGGCGTGCCCGCGCTGCCCGCCGCGGTCGTGGTCGATAGAGGCCGCGCGAATAGGTGGGGTGGGTGAAGGAGCGGGGCGAGGGGCAAGTCTGGCAAGGCGGAGGAGGGAGGCGACGCGGTGGGGGCACTCTCCCCCAGACTCCGTCCGGGGGGACCCCCACCAGCCTTCGGCCGGGGACCCCCACCCAGCCGCCAGGCTTGGGGACGTCGTCGACCGACGACAACGCCGCCAGGCGCCGCCCATCGGCACGCGACGCCGCCCCACCTATTTGCGCGGCCTCTTAGGCCGACTCGCGAACGGCGACTGGGCCGTGGTGGAGGCGAACGCCGCCTGGGCGAGCGGGCATTACGCCTGCGACAGCGACGCGGCGCTCAACGTGGTGCTGCGAGCCGCCCGCCCGGCCGGGGAGTTCGAGCCACAGGACATGCGGTTCCTTCGGCCGGCCCGCTACGCGGAGCGCTGACGCTCAGCAGCCGCAGGCACCCGCCGCTACGGGCGCGGTGAGGGGGTCGGCGGGGCGTTGGTCGGGGCCGTCGGCGGCAAGGTAGGGGAGGCCTTCGCGGATCCAGTACTCCATGCCGCCGAGCATTTCCTTGACCTGGTAGCCGAGAGAGGCGAGAGCGTAGGCGGCGCGGGCGGCGCCGTTGCAGGCGGGGCCCCAGCAGTGGACGACGAGGGGGCGGGCGGGGTCGAGGAGTTCGGCGGCGAGGCGGGGGATCCGGCTGGTGGGGAGGTGGAGGGCGCCGGGGATGTGGCCCTGGTCCCAGGACTGGGTGGAGCGGGAGTCGATGACGCTGAAGCCGGGGTCCTCGCCGGAGGCGAGCGCGGCGGCGACATCGGAGACGTCGGTGTGGAAGGCGAGGCTGGCGGCGAAATACGCGGCCGCGTCGGCGGGGGTGACGGTGAGCTGCTGTGTCATGGCCACGAATTTACGGATCTTCACGGGAGTCAGGAAGTGAGATTCCCCGGCTCTTCGCTTGCAAGGCCGGGGAATCCACTGCTACACCTCGCCCATGACCGTTCATTCCCTCGACGCCACCGACTGGCGCATTCTGGAAGCCCTGCAGAGCGACGGCCGGGCCAGTTACGCCGAGCTGGCGCGGGCCGTGTCCATGTCGCCGAGCGCGGTCACCGAGCGGGTGCGACGGCTGGAGGAGGCGGGGGTGATCAGCGGATATTCGGCCGTGATCGACCACGACCGGATCGGGCTGCCGATCCTGGCCTTCGTACGGCTGCGCTATCCGCACGGCAACTACAAGCCGTTCCACGACCTCCTGGCCTCGACGCCGGAGATCCTGGAGGCCCATCACGTCACGGGCGAGGACTGCTTCGTGCTGAAGGTGGCGGCCCGCTCGATGCGGCACCTCGAGGAAACGGCGGGCCGGATCGCCGGGCTGGGGTCCGTGACGACGAGCGTGGTGTATTCGTCACCGCTCGGCCGGCGGGCTGTCTCACAGATTTGACCCCCGGCGGCAGCCACGGCACGACGGCCGGAGGCCGGCGCAGCCCTACGAAGCCGCGAAGCGCGCCAGGAGGGCGTTGAAAGGAGGGGCTTCGTCACCGCTCGGCCGACGTGCGGTGTCGCAGGGTTGAGCCGCGCTGGCCCTTGAGGACCTGGAGTTGGGCGGGGATGCGCTGACGGAGGTCGGCGACGTGGCTGACGATGCCGACGGCGCGGTCGCGCTCGCGGAGGGCGTCAAGGACGTCGAGGACTTCGTCGAGGGTCTGTTCGTCGAGGCTGCCGAAGCCCTCGTCGATGAAGAGGGTGTCGAGGCGCGTGCCTCCCGCCTCGTCGGTGACGACGTCGGCGAGGCCGAGGGCGAGGGCGAGGGAGGCGAAGAAGGTCTCGCCGCCGGAGAGGGTGGCGGTGTCGCGTTCGGTGCCGGTCCAGGCGTCGACGGCGAGGAGGCCGAGGCCGGAGCGGGAGCCCCGGGAGGCCTTGGCGTCGCTGTGGACGAGGGTGTAGCGGCCGGAGGACATGCGCTGGAGCCGGACGCTGGCTGCGGCGGCGACCTGTTCGAGGCGGGCGGCCAGGACGTAGGTCTCGAGCTCCATCTTGAGCTGGTTCTCGGAGGACGTGCCGGCGGCCAGCTCGGCGAGGCGGCGCAGCCGCGCGTACGCGGCGCGGGCGGGGGCGAGTTCGGTGGTGCGGGCGGCGGCCTGGGCGCCGAGGCCGTCCAGTTCGGCGCAGCGGTCGCGGGCGGT
>NZ_RJVR01000108.1 GCF_003999195.1 Streptomyces soli | reverse complement strand
CGCACTGCCCGCTCGCGGACCTCACTGGGATATTGCTTCGGCATAACGGACTCGATCCTTCCAAGTGATCGAGTCTCGGTCAAACCCGGAGCGGTTCATGGAGACCCCGGGAGGTCACGCCAGATTCCCCGGGCCTCCTGCCACCTGAGGGCGATAAGCCCGGTGCACGACTACAGGCCCACGTCTCCCTCCCCTCGACCCCGGCGAGATCCGAGACCTCTACCCCCACAGCTATCGAGTCGAGTAGAGGTGTCGGCACGCGCGGTCGGCTTGTCCGCCAGGGGCAAGCCGCGGAAACAGGCGGCGCCCGAAGTAAGGGGTGTCCACCGTCGGTCACACCCCCGGTCCACCCCCGCACGCAACCGTACAGCCCCCGGTGCAGCACCCTCTCGGTGACCGGCCACTTGACAACGTACAACCGATTAGTTGTATATTTATTCGGTGACCGAGATCGACGAGGAGCGGGCCGACGCCCTGTTCCATGCGCTCGCCGACCGGACCCGGCGCGACATCATGCGCAGGGTGCTGGCCGGGGAGCATTCGGTCTCCGCTCTCGCGGCGAAGTACGACATGAGCTTCGCAGCAGTGCAGAAGCACGTCGCCGTCCTGGAGAAGGCCGGCCTGCTCACCAAGCGGCGCAACGGTCGCGAGCAACTGGCCAGCGGCGACGTGACGGCGGTGCGGTCGGTGGCGTCCATGCTCACCGAGCTGGAACAGCTCTGGCGTGGCCGCATCGCGCGCATCGACGAGCTGATCGCATTCGACACCGCAACCCACCCCGACCAGGAGAACTGAACCATGCCCGTCACCGACGTCAAGCACGACCTGGACACCCGGACCCTGACCATCACCGCCGAGTTCGCCGCGCCGGTGCAGCGGATTTGGCAGGTCTACGCAGACCCGCGCCAGCTGGAGAAGGTCTGGGGTCCGCCGACCTACCCGGCGACCGTCGTCGAGCACCACCTCGCCCCCGGCGGCCGGGTGAACTACTTCATGACCAGCCCGCAGGGTGAGAAGTTCGCCGGGTACTGGAAGGTCACGGCCGTCGACGAGCCGCGGACCTTCTCGTTCGAGGACGGGTTCGCCGACCTGGATTTCAACCCCAACCCGGACCTGCCGGTCGCGACGAACGTCTACACCTTCACCGAGCACGACGGCCGCACGCACGCGACGTACGTGGCCACGTACGACACCGCAGAAGGGCTGCAGAAGGTACTGGACATGGGTGTCGTCGAGGGCGCCAGCGCCGCAATCAACCAGATCGACGAACTCGTCGCCCCCTGAGACGCCAGGCCGCGGCGGCCGGGCCCGACCAGGCAACAGCCGAACCCGGACCCGGTCGCGGCCCCGCGGTCGGCGCCCAGCAGCCCACCCGAGGTCGGCTCGCGGCCACCCCTGGCTCCACCTCCTTTTCCCTACCTCTTTGTCTGGTGGGGTCTATGAGCGCATCAAAGTGGCTCGTCCAACACCTCCCGTACCGCTTCGAGCACCGCCTGCCCGTCCGCGCCAAGCCCCCGCGCCTGCGTCACGAACAGTCGCGCCAGTTCTGCCCGAGCCCTCGGCGCCGATCCACGCCGCCTGCGCTCCCCGGCTGCATGGCAGTGCCTGATCCGCAATTCATCAATCCCGTCGAGGCGTTCACCGGCGGGCAGGGCCGCCGCGGTGTCCCGGCAGGCGGGCGCGGCGGCGGACGGAGACGGTGCGGAGCCGAGCGTGGCGGCACGATGAGCCGGAGCCGAGCCGGACAGCGGCCGGGCGCAAGCGTGTCCTCCTCGCCCGCTGACCCGCGTGCCGGAAACGACGCAGCGGTGACCGTCCGTCAGGCCTGCACTGAAAGTGATCCAGAACCTGAAATGAGGGCCACGGACGGCAGATCAAAAGCGGGCCACTGGGCGATCTCTTGATCACTCTGACTTCATCGGGCTACGGGGTTGCGCGCAGCCAGGCCAGCGCCATGTCCGCAGGCTTCGCCGCCAGCTCCCGGTACAGTCCTGGAGCACCCGGCGCGGAAAGTCGCCTTGGGGCGCACGGTGGCGTGTCGGCCCCGGGGATGTTCTACGGCCGGAAGCCGTCGATCGCCAGTTCCAGCAGGCGGTCGGCTTGGGCGGCGCCGTCGGGGTTGTCGGGGGTGCGCCACAGGCAGCTCATGAGCATGATGACATCGACGGGGTCGATGCCGGGGCGTACCTCGCCGGCGCGTTCGCATGCGTCGAGGAGCTGGCCGACGGCGGCGGTGACCGGGGGCCATGAGGCGCTGACTACCTCTTGCGCGGCGGCGGAGTGCAGTGCTTCGCCGAGGCCGTGCTTGATGCGCACGTAGGCAGCGAGGGTGGTGAACCACTGCCGCAGCGCGTCCAGCGGGCCGAGGGCGGCGAGGACGTCCGGCACGGAGCAAACGAGGCGGCCCACGTTGTGCCGGTGGACCTCCAGGATCAGCGCCTCGCGGGTCGGGAAGTGCCGGTAGAGCGTGCCTGGGCCGACGCCCGCGCGCTTGGCGATCGAGTTGAGCGAGGCGTCCGGAGACTCGGCGAGTGCATCGTGGGCGACCTGGAGGATCGCCTCCCGGTTCTTCAGCGCGTCGGAGCGCTGCGGCGCGGCGTCGGGCATGGGTCCTCCTGGCGTGCGGACAGTCGTCCGATTGCGATGCGGAGAGTTCTCCGTTAACGTCTCCAAGTCAGACGGAGAGTTCTCCGCTTGTTTTCGTTCCCCATTGTAGGAGCCCCCCCGTGCGCTACATCAAGCTCGGCCGTACCGGCCTCGACGTCTCCCCGGTCGCCATCGGCGCCATGACCTACGGCGAGCCCGACCGCGGCCACCCCGTCTGGTCCCTCGACGAGGAGGCCAGTCGCCCCCTGATCAAGCACGCCCTAGAGGCCGGCATCAACTTCTTCGACACCTCCAACCTCTACTCCTACGGCTCCAGCGAGGAGATCCTCGGCCGCGCGCTGAAGGACTTCGCGAACCGCGACGACGTCGTCATCACGACCAAGGTGCGCCACGCCATGCGCCCCGGCAGCCCCAACGGCGGCGGCCTGTCCCGCAAGGCGATCATGTCCGAGATCGACAACAGCCTGCGCCGCCTCGGCACCGACTACGTCGACGTCTACATGATCCACCGCCTCGACAACGACACGCCGCTGGAGGAGACCCTGCAGGCCCTGCACGACGTGGTGAAGTCCGGCAAGGCCCGCTACCTGGGCGCGTCTTCCATGCACGCCTGGCAGTTCGCCAAGCTCCTCCACCTCCAGGACCGCCACGGCTGGGCCCGGTTCGTCACCATGGAGGACCACTACAACCTGCTCGCCCGCGAGGAGGAGCGCGAGATGCTCCCGCTCTGCGCCGACGAGGGCGTCGCCACCATGGTGTGGAGCCCACTGGCCCGCGGCCGCCTCGCCCGCCCCTTCGACCAGGCAAACGCCGGCGAGCGCTCCGCGACCGACGGCGGCTACGCCGACATGCTCTACAAGGCCAACGCCGACAGCGACCGCGTCATCATCGACGAGGCCGGCTCCATCGCCGACGCCCGCGGCGTCACCCGCGCCCAGGTCGCCCTCGCCTGGCTGCGCCGCAACCCCGTCGTCGCGGCCCCCCTCGTCGGCGCCCGCACGACCCAGCAGATCGACGACGCCGTCGCCTCCCTCGACCTCGACCTCACCGACGAGGAGGCCCGCCGCCTGGAAACCCCCTACACCCCCCGCTACGACCTCCAAGGCATCTCCGACGAACGCGAAATGGAACGCATCAAGGCCAGCATCCCCGGCTACGCCAACATCTGACGCCGCGCCAGCCACGCCGGGGCCCTTTTACCCCCCCGGCGCGCCGCCTCCCGCGGAACCACCATGCCCGCCGCCGTTGTCGTTGCGGCCGCGCTCGCGCCGCCCGGCATTTCGCCATTAGGGATAAAGCTGGCCCGCAGGTGCCCATTTTCGGCTCTTCGGTTGCTTCCGTGGGTGGAGTTACGCGGCGTGACGGCCTGGTAGGTGGGGGCGGTGTCCGCCGAGGCTGAGCATGGCCAGGGCGATGAGGGCGGTGGGTTCCTTGAAACCGATCAGTCGGATCTTGGTGTTCATGCTCTCGACGAGTCCGTTGCTCAGTTGGTGCTCGGCGGCTGCGACGATGGCGTCCCGATCAGCGCACGCCGTATCCAGGTTCTTCCGTTTCGTACCGCCGCAAGTCGAAACGTATCCGGGATACGGCGTGTTGTGTTTATCGGCCCCGCTCAGCGACCCACGGAAGCGACAGTGGAGCCCAGAAAAGGAAGCACTTCCAGGGTACGGCAGTCACGCCCAGGTTCGGCCAGCTGGCGCCGTTCTCCCCCACGGCCCGCCCGCCGGGCCGCCACATCCATGGCACAGCGCAGCGCCCGGCCAGCTCCCCGCAGACCGCCGCCCCACCACACCACCCACCACACACCACCAACACCCAGGTACAGAAAGGCAGGCAGACGAGGGGAAGTCAGCACGACGGAAGCGCGCAACAGGGTCACTGAGCAGGGGAAACGCGGACTCACCACGAAGAGCGCCGCAAGGAATGGCGCAAGCAATGGTGCAAGGAATGCCGCAAGCAATGGTGCAGGTGATGGTGCCAGAGCTTGGGCTTGAGAGTACAATTATGCACGTAGGAATGAGCGGACGGCAAGCCGCTCGATCCGGTGGCTGGAGCGGCAACTCCGGCCACCGGGCCCAACCCACCAAGGAGTCACATTGGCAGCCACGAAGGCCCGCAGCCGTAGCCCGCGCAGCACCCCGCAGGAGCGCGCCGAGAAGCAGGCCATCCGAGTCACCGAACTCAAGGGGCAGTTCGACGCGGCGGTGGCCCAGTTGGTCACTTCCGACTCGTCTCCTGGAACGCAGCGTCGAATGCTGCGGTGTACTTCGAGTCCCGGTCGTGGATCAGGAACTTCGCCCCCGGGCCCGCGTCCTGCATGTCCATGATGAGATTGCGCCCGAGCTGCACCACCCCGGCTGCCATCGGGTGCGCAGTGGCGCCCAGAATCTGCACCCGCCGCGACGGGCGGCGGCCGATCGCGCGCAAGTCCACCGGCAAGAAACTCCGGAGCGGTTCCGGCAACCCCAAGGCCGGCAAGCGCGGCAAGCCCCGCCGTCGCCCCTGACGGTCAGTGGCCGCGCTGTACGGGGACGGAGCGGCCGAGTTCCGCCGTTTCCCAGTCGCAGGGGGCGACGCGCTGCGCGGCCAGGGCGGCGATGTCGTCGTCGCGGATGCCATGGACATAGGCGCGCAAGTCCTGGTGGAGGTGGTTGAGGAGTTGGCGGGGCGTCGCGTAGGCCCATCGGCGCGCGCGCTGGGTGAGGGGGTAGAAGACCCCGGTGCGGTCGCGGGTCTCGCTGACGCCGTCGGTGTAGAGCAGCAGGTGGTCGCCGGTGGCGAAGGGGATGGTGTCCACCTGGTAGTGGTCGCCGAGGAGGTCGGCCATGTTGATGGGTGGTGACGGCGCGCTGGGTTCGACCTCGCGCACTTTGCCGCGGTGCAGCAGCAGTGGCGCGGGGTGCCCGCAGTTGAGCACCCGGGCGATCGGTTCCCCGTCAGGGATCTCGACCAGCACGACGGTGACGAAGCGCTCTGCCGCGCCGTCGGGGACGTTTAGGCAGTAATGGCCCATGCCGGTTTCCAGCGATGCTGCCAGGGACGCCAGGTCGGGCGCGCTGTGCACGTGCACTCGGAACGTGCTGAGGACGACCGCGGCGGTCTCGACTGCGGGAAGTCCCTTGCCGCGCACGTCGCCGATGATCAGCCGGACCCCGTGCGGGGTTTGCATCGCCTCGTAGAAGTCGCCGCCGATGCGGGCGTGCGCGGCGGCGGCCTGGTAGAGCACCTCGACGTCGATGTGCGCGAGGTGCTGCGGGGGCGCGCGCAGCAGCACCTGCTGCGCGGTCTCCGACACCACACGGACCTGGGCGAGGGTCTCCTCCCGGTGCTGCCGTACCCGGCTGGCGTACGCGGCGGCCAGGGTGACGACCGTGATCGTCAGCACGGTGAAATTGCTCGCTGTCTGGCCCAGGTCGTGGTGGACGGCGGAGACAGCGACACCGACCCCCAGGGACAGCACTCCGATGCCCAGCGTGCCGGCCACGGAGAACATGGCAGCTGCCAGCGCCGGCGCCGCCCCGAGCAACCGGTAGAACTCCAGATGGGGCGTAAGGATGTCCACCACCGCGATCACCACGATCAGCACCAGCGGAGTCAGTTGCCCCACCTCGAGCGTCTGGCCGTCAGCCTGCATGCGCCGACAGAGCCCCCCGGGGACTCTCACCCGCCTGAGCGACCGAACGGTGGTGCCCCGGCACGCGATGGGCGGCCCCTTGATCTGCACACCCATGCTTTCCTTCCTTACCTAAAGGCGCTCATAGACGCTGCTTCGTAGATGAAACCATGTGAACTATGCCTAACGTTCTAATAGAGTCATATGACCTGAATCTCACGTGGCGGTCGTCACCTTCGGCCGGCTCCGGATCATGGCTGGCTCGGAAACCTCCAGGACGCTGCCACGGCAGGGGCACGCCGCAGAGCACGCCGCCCGCAGGGAGGTAGCGGTCATACCGGATCCGGAGTCCGGGACGGATCCCCGGCGCGGACCACGGACAGGCGATGGGGGTCAGACGGTGGCGCGGCGCGCGACCAGGCAGTCGCGGATCTCGCCTGCGCGGACAGAGGAACCCGCTGGTAGCAGGGCTGCCCTTGTCCACAGAGGCATGCGGGTTGGTGGCCGTCGGCCGTGCCAGCTTCTGGCCGTTCCATGTCCATGAGAGTGCGGTGCGTTAGGGTCCTGGCGGTTGCGCAATTGCTGGCGGCCGAGGCGGAGCTGGATGTGACGGTGATGTCGCCGGAGTACCAGGCGATCATCGGTTTGTTCGCGACGTCCGGGGCTGCGATGCGCTGCAAGGAAGTGTGTGCCGCGTTGGGGGTCGGGTCGCAGGCGCGGCATGTGGAGGGGATGCGGTCGAAGCTGAAGCGTCTGGTCGACCGCGGGATTCTGGCCGAGACGGCGCCTGGGCTGTTCAAGGTGGACGGGGGACCGAGTGGAAGAACTGTCCGCCATCGGCATGCGCTGGACGTGAGACCGCTCATTGCCCTTTTTTGAGCATGGCTGTGTCGGCAACGGGTGAAACG
>NZ_RJVR01000346.1 GCF_003999195.1 Streptomyces soli | reverse complement strand
CCGCCCCCGCCGGCCGGCCCCAGGGCGCCGCCGCGCCGGTCGCCCCGCGCGGCCCCCGTCTGGACCTGCGCAGCCCCGCCCACCGTGTCGAGCGCGAACTGCTCAAGCTCGCCCTTCAGTTCCCCGACCTCGTCTCGCCCGCCTTCGACGCCTACGGCGAGGACGAGTTCACCGCCCCGCCCTACGTCGCCGTACGCCGGGCGATCGCCGAGGCGGGCGGCGCCGAGTTCGCCGACGGCGACTACCTCACCCGGGTGCGGGACATCGCCCCGGACGACACCGTCCGCTCCATGATCACCGAGCTGGCCGTTGAGCCGGTCATGCACAAGGCCCCCGACATCTACGCCGGCGACGTCCTCGTCCGCGTACGGCTTCTGGCCGTCGACCGCCGCATCGCGGAGGTCCGCGCCGGCATGATGCGCCTCGGCGCCCAGGGCGACCCCGAGCAGCTCACCGCTGTTCAGAACGAGCTGTGGGCTCTCCAGCAGTACGGCCAGCGGCTCCGCGAGCAGGGCGCGAAGGCGCTGTAGCCAGTTCGAGGAGCTCGTCCACCGACCACTGGTCGTAGGCGTGCTCGCCGTACTTGGCGGCGATGACCCGGCCGTCACCCGCGATCAGGAAGTCCGCCGGAAGCCCGAGCCGGCCTCCGGGTTGCTTCGACGCCGGAAGGTGCTCCCGGCCGCGCGCGACCTCCCAGCCGCCGCGCAGGACCGCCCACAGGACGGGCCCCCAGGCGCGCGGGTCGAGCAGCGCGCGAGGCGCCGACTCCACGCCGAATTCTGCGTACAGCCGCTTGTCCGGATCGGCGACGACCGCGAAGGGGAGGGCGGCCGTGTGCTCCAGCAGCTCCTCGGCGGACGAGTGGAAGACCACGACCTCGCGGACCCCGGCCGCCTCGATCTCCTCGTGTCGCCGCACCACCGACCGCAGGTGCAGATTGCACACCGGACAGCCCGCGAAACGCCGGAACTGCAAGTGGATCAGCCGCTCCGGGTCGGGCACCGCCACGGGCGGCCCGGAGACGGGTGTGAGGCTGTGGGCCGTGACGACTGACATGCGCATCGGGCACCCCTGGGTTTAGGCGTACGGCATACGCTTACGAGCGTACGCGTATGCCGTACGCTGTCAACCGCCATGCCCCGCCCACGTTCCCTCACCCACGCCCAGGTGGCCTCGGCCGCCCTCACCGTCATCGACCGCGACGGCCTGCCCGGACTGTCGATGCGCGCGGTCGCCAAGGAACTCGGCATGAGCACCATGGCGCTCTACCGGTACGTGGACGACCGCGAGGAGCTCGAAGCCCAGGTCGTCGAACTCGTCCTCGGCGCCGTCGACACCGAGCCGCCGCCCCCGGACCTGCCCTGGTGCGAGCGGATCGAGGTCATGGCCGCGCGCCTGCGCGACGCCGTGGGGGCCCACCCGGCGATCGTCCCGCTGACCCTCACGCAGCGGCACCGCTCACCCGCTCAGCTGCGCTGGGCGGAGGCGGTGCTCGCCATCCTCACGGCGGCCGGCATCGAGGGCGAGCAGCGGGTCATCGCCCTGCGCGGCCTGCTCGCCTACATCGTCGGGGCGATCCAGCTCGAACACCTCGGCCCCCTGTCGGGCGACGGCACGGTCGCCATCTCCCAACTGCCACCCGGGGACTTTCCGTACATGAGCGAGACCGCGCGCCAGGCCCGGGACGTCGGCCCCGACCAGGAATTCCTGGGCGGACTCGCCGTCCTGCTGCGCGGCCTGGGCGCGTGATCCTCGGTCCCGGAACGCCTCAGCCCCGGAAGGCCTCCGCGTGGTCGGCGACCCACTCGGCGAAGGTGAGCCCGGGGCGGCCGGTGAGGTCCCGTACGGCGGGGGAGACCGGGGCCTTCTGGTGCACGGCGGTGGCCTGGTAGGCGAGGAGGGTGTCGGCCACGAAGGACGGGACGCCCTGCTCGATCATCGCCTGTCGCCCTTCCTCGGGCGTGAGCTCCTCGAAGCGCAGCGGCAGGCCGGTGACCTCGCCGATGATCCGGAGCTTGTCGTACTGGGTCAGGGACTCGGACTCCGACCCAGGTCGATACCCACCTCGCCCACCGTATCCGGCAGGGCCTCGCCCTGGCCGGTCTCCACGACGAACGACGCGAAGTACCGGCCCGCGCTGTCCTTGACCACCGTCACCGTAGACGGCTGTGAGGGCAGAGCACGCGACCACTTCACCGCGACATCGCCGATCTTGGGCAGGGACAGCTTCCCGCCCGGCGTGATCTTCCAGCGGGCGTTCGCGGTGAACCGCACCGACTGCCGGGTATCCCGCTTCGACTTGAACCGGGGTGCGCCCATGCGCGGGCGCTTGCCCTTGAGGCTATCGAAGAAGTTCCGGTACGCGGTGTCCAGGTCCCGCAGGCACTGCTGGAGGACGACAGCCGACACCTCGCCGAGCCATGCCCGCTCCGGGTGCGTTTGGCCTCGGTGATGAGCTGCTTCGACAGGTCGCCGGTCTTCGGGAATGGCAGCCCCTCGGAGCGGGCGGTCTCCCGAGCCCTGAGGGCGTCGTTGTAGACCACCCGCACACACCCGAACGCCCTGCCCAGCAAAACGCGCTGACCAGCCGTCGGGCAGGCGGAAGCTGTACCGAAGCTGCACACTGCGATCGTACTAAACCTGGTCCATGTCTGACATACAGAACATTCGTACCGGCGGCGGCCTGGGGGAGGCCGGCGGCCTGTGGGTCGCGGGTGAGGGCGCGGACCTTGGCGCCCTCGGCGAGCAGCAGGTCTACGATGTGGCGGCCGACGTTGCCGGTTGATCCGGTCACGAAGAACACGGGTGTCTCGTCACTTCGTTTCGGGAGCAGTGGCGCCGCGTCATGCGCCACCTCGCGGCGCTGTGACGGCACGTACGCGACCGGTGACCTTGCGCTGAAAAAGGGGCCGCACGACCCTCGTGGCGAAGGCGTGCCGTAGGCCACACTGGTGTGCGGTGCCTGAGTCCTCGGAGTGCGGAATTCCGGGTCGCGTCGATGGAGACGCCCCCGGAGATCCGCTTACGGCGAATTCCCGGACGGACAGCGGCGATGCAGCCGCGCTGACCGTTCCGCTGTCGCGCGTCTCCGAGTCCGTGACCGTGCTCACCGTGGAGGTCGCTCCCGTGCAGACCCAGACCCTGACAACCGTGGCCGAGGTGGAGGCAGAGGCAATGGGGCCCGCCGCCGCAGACCTGCTGGAGAGGGTCCCTGAGCAGAACCGCCCCGCCGCCCACCCGGAGACCGTGGTGGAAGTGGCCGACGAGCCCGACGAACCACCCGTCGCCCGGCGGGCGTTCCGCGAGGAGGTGGCCGGGCCGTCGTCCGACCTCTTCCGCCAGTATCTGCGCGAGATCGGGCGGATATCCCTGCTCACCGCCGTCGAGGAGGTCGAGCTGGCCCGCCGCGTCGAAGCCGGGCTCTTTGCCGAGGAGCTGCTCAACAGCACCCCCGACCTGGACTCCCTCGACTCCCAGCTCGCAGTCGACCTCGACCGCCTGATCGTGCTGGGCCGCATGGCCAAACGCCGCCTCATCGAGGCCAACCTCCGCCTCGTCGTCTCCGTCGCCAAGCGCTACGTCGGCCGCGGCCTCACCATGCTCGACCTCGTCCAGGAGGGCAACCTCGGCCTCATCCGCGCCGTCGAGAAGTTCGACTACGCCCGGGGCTACAAGTTCTCCACGTACGCGACCTGGTGGATCCGTCAGGCCATGTCCCGCGCCCTCGCCGACCAGGCCCGTACGATCCGGGTGCCCGTGCATGTCGTCGAGCTGATCAACCGCGTCGTACGGGTCCAGCGCCGCCTCCTCCAGGAGCGCGGCTACGAGCCCTCGACCGAGGAAGTCGCCGCCCAGCTCGATCTCCCCGCCGAGCGCGTCAGCGAAGTCCTGCGCCTCGCCCAGGAACCGGTCTCCCTCCACGCCCCCGTCGGCGAGGAGGACGACGTCGCCTTCGGCGACCTCATCGAGGACGGCGACGCCGCGTCCCCCGTCGAATCCGCCGCCTTCCTCCTCCTCCGCGAACACCTCGAGGCCGTCCTCTCCACCCTCGGCGAACGCGAACGCAAGGTCGTCCAACTCCGCTACGGCCTGGCCGACGGCCGCCCCCGCACCCTCGAAGAAATCGGCCGCATCTTCGGCGTCACCCGCGAACGCATCCGCCAAATCGAGTCCAAAACCCTCAACAAGCTCCGCGACCACGCCTTCGCCGACCAACTCCGCGGCTACCTCGACTGACCCCCCCGCCCGGCGGCGGGCCGGCGCCGTGTGCCCGCTATCGTCCCCGCTCATGACCAAGTTCTACGCGACGGTGTGCCTGCCGCCGACCGCACCACGTAAGGTTCCCGGCGCGATCGCGGCAGCCCTGGCGCCGTACGACATCAACCTCGGCCCCGACTGGAATGCGAACGGCCAGTGGGACTGGTGGGTCGTCGCTGCCACGACCGGGGCCGGCTTCCTCGTCCTGCCCGCGCACGACGGCGACCGCAGGCTCATAACGGCGTCGACCGTCCCTCGCCGGAAGGCCGCGCTCGACCCCCTGGGGCCGCTGGAGTGCTACGGCGGGCCGCGCGGACTGCTGGACTTCGACGCCATGCGGCGGCGATCGATGGCCGGCCACGACGCCCTGCTCGCAGCCTGGCACGAACTGGCCGCCGAGCATCCGCCGGCCCGGCCGCTGGCCGTCTTCGTGGCCCGCCACGAGGCCGACCCCGACGGCTACTCCATGGCCGACGCCAAGAGGGACCATCTGGCGCAGCCGTCGGTGCAGGCCCTGGCCCAGCGGGCCGTTGCGGGCGACCCGCACTTCGGAACCTGGCTCCTGGTCACCGACCCGGTCGCGTACTTCGCACAGGAACACGAGGCCGAGCGGCTGGAGACCGCCAGGTACGCCGTCCCCGGCCGGGCCCTGGTCACACTCGAGGGCGCGTGGACCGATGCGGAGACCGACGGCTACTGGGAGCAGGCCAACAGCTACGTCGACGGCCTCGATGCCGAGGCCGTCGTCGTGGACGTGCTATGCCACAACTGAGGCCCACTCCAAAGCCGGTCCCTTAGGGCCTGTCCGGCCGATCTCCGTGGCGTCGCGTGCCTCCCCCAGCCTGGCGGCTGGGTGGAGGTCCTCCCCCCGGACGGAGTCTGGGGGAGAGTGCCCCCAGCGACTTGCGACGCAGGCGCCGCTGCGGACATCAGCCGCTGGCGCGGCGGGCCGCTCCTTCTCCCACGGAGATCGGCCGGACAGGCCCTAGTCGACCTCCGCCACCGCCTGGGCGAACTGCGCGGCGTAGAGCCGCGCGTACGCGCCCTCTGCCGCCAACAGCTCGCTGTGGGTGCCCTGTTCGACGATCGCGCCGCTCTCCATCACCAGGATGACGTCGGCGTCGCGGATGGTGGAGAGGCGGTGGGCGATGACGAAGCTCGTGCGGCCGTGCGACAGGCGGGCCATCGCGCGCTGGATGAGCACCTCCGTACGGGTGTCGACGGAGCTGGTCGCCTCGTCGAGGACCAGGATCACCGGGTCGGACAGGAAAGCGCGGGCGATGGTGATGAGCTGCTTCTCGCCGGCGCTGACTCCGGCGCCCTCGTCGTCGATGACGGTGTCGTAGCCATCCGGGAGGGTGCGGATGAAGCGGTCGGCGTGGGCGGCACGGGCGGCCTCCTCGATCTCCTGCTGGGTGGCGCCTTCCGTTCCGTACGCGATGTTCTCGGCGATGGTGCCGCCGAAGAGCCAGGTGTCCTGGAGGACCATCCCGATCGCGGACCGCAGTTCCTCCCGGGACATGGCCGCGATGTCGGTGCCGTCGAGGGTGATCCGGCCGCCGGTGACCTCGTAGAAGCGCATCAGCAGATTGACCAGGGTGGTCTTGCCGGCGCCGGTGGGGCCGACGATCGCGACGGTGTGGCCGGGCTCGACGGCCAGCGACAGGTCGTCGATGAGCGGCTTCTCCGGCTCGTAGCGGAAGGCGACCGACTCGAAGCCGACGCTTCCCCGCAGCTCGGCCGGGCGGGCCGGCTCCGTGGGCTCCTCGCTCTGCTCGTCGGCGTCCAGCAGCTCGAAGATGCGTTCCCCCGAAGCGACCCCGGACTGGACGAGGTTGGACATGCTGGCGACCTGGGTGAGCGGCTGGCTGAACTGCCGGGAGTACTGGATGAAGGCCTGGACGTCGCCGATCGACAGCGAGCCGCTGGCGACCCGCAGTCCGCCGACCACGGCGACCAGTACGTAGTTCAGGTTGCCTATGAACATCATCGCGGGCTGGATGATCCCGGAGATGAACTGCGCCCGGAAGCCCGACCGGTACAGCGCCTCGTTCTGCTCGCGGAAGGTCTCCGCGGACTCGTCCTGCCGCCCGAAGACCTTGACCAGCGAGTGGCCGGTGTACATCTCCTCGATGTGGGCGTTGAGCTTGCCCGTGGTCTTCCACTGGGCGACGAACTGCGGCTGCGCCCGCTTGCCGACCGCCGTCGCGACCACCACCGACAGCGGCACGGTCACCACCGCGATCAGCGCCAGCAGCGGCGAGATCCAGAACATCATCCCGAGCACACCGACGATGGACAGCACCGCGAAGACGATCTGGCCCATGGTCTGCTGCAGCGTCTGGCCGATGTTGTCGATGTCGTTGGTCGCCCGGCTGAGCACCTCACCGCGCGGCTGCTGGTCGAAGTACGACAGCGGCAGCCGCGCCAGCTTCGCCTCGACCTCCCCGCGCAGCCGGGAGACGGCCCGCTGGATGACCCGGGTCGCCAGCCGGCCCTGGGCGACATGGAAGACCGCGGCCGCCGCGTAGATCCCCAGCACGGTCAGCAGTACGGAGCCCACCGCGCCGAAGTCGATGCCCTGCCCCGGAACGAAGTCCATCGCGGAGAGCACGTCGGCGAGGCTGCCCTTGCCCTGCTGGCGCAGCGCGGCCACCGCCTCGGCCTTGGTGGTCCCGGCGTGCATGGACCGGCCGATGACCCCGGAGAAGATCAGGTCGGTCGCGCCGCCCAGTATCTTCGGGGCGGCCACGTTCAGCCCGACGCTCACGGCCGCGCACGCCAGCACTCCGTACAGCGACAGCCGGTCGGGCCGCATCAGGCCGAGCAGCCGTTTGCCGGAGCCCTTGAAGTCCATGGAGCGCTCCGTGGGCTGGCCGCCCATGAAACGCATGGGCCCGGCGGCCGGCGCGGGGCCGCGCCGGGTCGGGGTGGTGGTCATGCCGCCTCCTGCTCGGTGAGCTGGGAGAGCACGATCTCCCGATAGGTGTCGTTGTCCGCCATCAGTTGGTGGTGGGTGCCCGTCCCGACGACCCGGCCCTCGTCGAGGACGACGATGCGGTCGGCGTCGCGGATGGTGCTGACCCGCTGGGCGACGATCACCACCGTCGCCTCGGCGGTCTCCCGCGCGAGCGCCAACCGCAGTGCGGCGTCGGTCGCGTAGTCCAGGGCCGAGAAGGAGTCGTCGAACAGATAGATCTCCGGCCGCCGCACCAGCGCCCGCGCGATCGCCAGCCGCTGCCGCTGCCCGCCCGACACATTGGTGCCGCCCTGCGCGATCGGCGCGTCGAGCCCGCCCTCCAGCCGCTCGACGAAGCCCTTGGCCTGCGCGACCTCCAGCGCGTGCCACAGCTCCTCGTCCGTCGCGTCCGGCTTGCCGTAGCGCAGATTGGACGCCACCGTCCCGGAGAAGAGGTAGGGCCGCTGCGGTACGAGAGCCACGGTCCTGGCCATCAGCGCCGGATCCAGCTCCCGCACGCTCACGCCGTCCACGAGCACCTCGCCGCCCGTGGCGTCGAACAGCCGGGGCACCAGCCCCAGCAGGGTGCTCTTGCCACTGCCGGTCGAGCCGATCACCGCCGTGATCTCGCCCGGCCGGGCGACCAGATCCACCCCGTGCAGCACCTTCGCCTCGGCGCCGGGGTACGCGAAGTCCGCGCCGCGCAGCTCCAGATGGCCGTGTCGCAACAGCTTCCGTACAGGCGCGGAGGGCGGAACGACGCTCGACTCGGTGCCGAGCACCTCCTCGATGCGCTCGGCGCAGACCTCGGCGCGCGGCACCATCATGAACATGAAGGTCGCCATCATCACGGCCATCAGGATCTGCATCAGATAGCTCAGGAAGGCGGTCAGGGCGCCGATCTGCATCCCGCCGCTGTCGATCCGCTGGGCGCCGAACCACATCACCGCCACGCTCGACATGTTCACCACCGCGAAGACCAGCGGGAACATCAGCGCCATCAGCTGACCGGTGCGCAGGCTGTAGTCCGTCAGCTCGGCATTGGCCCGCCCGAAGCGCTCGCGCTCGTACTCGTCCTTGACGAAGGCCCGGATCACCCGGATGCCGGTGATCTGCTCGCGCAGCACCTTGTTCACGGTGTCCAGCCGCTCCTGCATGGTCCGGAACAGCGGCCGCAGCTGCCGCACCAGCAGCGTGACGATGACGCCGAGCACCGGCACCACCGCCAGCAGCAGCGAGGACAGTGGAACGTCCTGGCCCAGCGCCATGATGATGCCGCCGACGCACATGATCGGCGCCGAGACCATCAGCGTGAAGGTCATCAGCACCAGCATCTGCACCTGCTGGACGTCATTGGTCGTACGGGTGATCAGCGACGGCGCCCCGAAGTGACCCACCTCACGCGCCGAGAAGCTCTGCACCCGGTCGAAAACCGACGCCCGGATGTCGCGGCCGACCGCCATGGCGGTGCGCGCCCCGAAGTAGACCGCGCCTATCGCGCAGATCACCTGCAGCACGCTCACCGCGAGCATGACGCCGCCGACCCGCATGATGTAGCCGGTGTCCCCCTTCACCACGCCGCTGTCGATGATGTCGGCGTTCAGGGTTGGCAGATAGAGCGTGGCGATCGTCTGCACCAGTTGGAGCAGAACGAGCAGCACGATGGGTTTCTTGTACGGACGAAGATGGGAGCGGAGGAGTCGGATCAGCACGACAGGGGATCCTACGTTCCGACTGTTGCCAAGAGCACCCGTTTTCTCAGTGGGCAGAAGCTCCTGCACCGGGCCCTGAACCGCACCTGAAACCAGCCCTCAGCCCGACGCCGGAAATGCCCCCGGGTGGATCTGGTCGCGTACGGAGGCGTACTGCTGCCGCACGGCCTGACCGATCGGCAGATCGTCCTCGCCCGGCTCGATCTGCTGGAGGGCCGCACCCTGCCAGCGCGGCGGATGCTCGGCCGGGCTCCCCCAGCCTGGCGGCTGGGTGGGGGTCCCCCCGCCGAAGGCAGGGGGAGTGCCCCCAGTCCCCATCACCGCGCCCAGCGACCAGGCCGCCTGCCGGGCCGCGCCCAGCGCCGCGTACTCCGCCGGCTGCGGGATCACGATCCGCGCCCCGAGCAGCGCCGGGGCCATCTGCTGCAGCGCCGGCAGCTCGCCCGCCGGGCCCAGCACGAAGATCCGCCGCACCTCGACTCCGCGCCCGCGCAGCACGTCCAGCGCGTCCGCCAGCCCGCAGAGCATCCCCTCGAACGCCGCCCGTGCCAGATGCTCCGGCTTCATGCTCTCCCGCCGCAGCCCCGCCAGCGTCCCCGCCGTGTGCGGCAGATCCGGCGTCCGCTCACCCTCCAGATACGGCAGCAGTACGAGCCCGTGCGAGCCCGGCGTCGACTTCACCGCCAGGTCCGAAAGTCCGGCCAGGTCCGTACCCAGCAGGTCGGCCGTGCCGCGCAGGGCCCGTACGGCATTGCGGGTATGCACCATCGGCAGATGCCGCCCGGTCGCGTCGGCGAACGAGGTGATGGTGCCGGTCGGATCGCTCAGCGCCTCATGGTGCACCGCGAAGATCGTCCCGCCGGCCCCCAGCGACACCACCGCGTCGCCGGGCCCGACCCCGAGGCCGAGCGCCGCCGCCATGTTGTCCCCGGTCCCGGCGGATATCAGCAGCCCTTCCGGGGTCTGTCCGGCGGGCTCGGACGGCCGCAGCACATCGGGCAGCGCCACCTGGTGCCCGAGGGCCAGCTCGACCAGATCGGTGCGGTACTGCCCGGTCGCCGCCGACCAGTAGCCGGTACCGGACGCGTCACCCCGGTCGGTCGTACGCCGCTGGGGCCGGCCCATCAACTGCCACACCAGCCAGTCGTGCGGCAGCAGCACCTCCGCCGTCCGCTGCGCCGACCGGGGTTCGTGCTGCGCCAGCCACCGCAGCTTCGCCACCGGATACGCCGCCTGCGGCACCGCCCCGACCGCCTCGGCCCAGCCCCCCGGGCCGCCCAGCTCTTCCGTCAGGTCGGCGGCCTGGATCTGCGCCCGCTTGTCGTTCCACAGCAGCGCCGGCCGCACCAGCACTCCGCCCGCGTCCATCGGCAGCATGCCGTGCTGCTGGCCCGACACCCCGATGGCCTGGACGCCTTCCAGCATTCCGTCCTTCGCCGCTTCCCCCAGCGACAGCAGCCACGCCTGCGGGTCGATCTCCGTCTGCGGTCCCTGCCGGCCGTCCCCCTCGACCGGGTGCGGCGCATGGCCCTGCCGCAGCACCTGCCCGCTGTCGGTGTCACACACGACGACGGTGGTTCCCGCGCCCGCGCTGTCTATACCCGCCACTATCCCCATGCGGGGAATGATGCCGTACGCCGAGTGTGCGGCGAAAAGCGTGGCCTAAAGGTGATGAACCCCAGGTTGGGCGCGCTACGTGTTAGTGGTGCCCCAGTCGTCCTCGATCGGCGCTCCGTTCCCGGTCAGCCGCCGCACCCGCTCCGACACCTTCGGCGGCAGCTTGTCCCCGACCTTCGCCGTCGCCGCCGCAACCGCCTTCACCGCCACACCCCGGCCGGTCTGCCCCGCGCTCTCCGCCGCGTTCCGCACCGCGGGGTTCTGCGCGATGCGCTGCGCGCTCTTGCGCAGCTGCTCGTACCGCTCCCGCCCGGCCCGCGCGCCGAGCACATAACCGACCACCACTCCGCTCATGAACGTCAGCCGGTAGCGCATGGCTCCATCCTTCCCTCGGACCCCGGGACCGTAAGGCTCGCCTACCCGCCGTAGCCGCAGGACAACCACGGCCATACCGGTTGGCGGAGCACCCCCCACCTTGCGCTAATGTATGTGTCGCAGCGATCGCACGCCGCCCGGGAGGCCGGGAGTGGGTGCATTCGGTGCACGCCAAGCAATCCCCTGTAGCTCAATTGGCAGAGCAGCCGGCTGTTAACCGGCAGGTTACTGGTTCGAGTCCAGTCGGGGGAGCTCGGTCCCCTGTAGCTCAATTGGCAGAGCATTCGGCTGTTAACCGGAGGGTTGCTGGTTCGAGTCCAGCCGGGGGAGCAGCCGAAAAAGGACCCCCTCGGGGGTCCTTTTTCATGCGGCTTCCGTCCTGGCGGAACCGATCACCGGGTGATCGATGTCCACCAGATGATGCGTCTGAGACCCCCGAGGGCGACAGATCGTATGAGCAGCTATGCTGCGGCAGACGGCGTGGACGACGCGCCGTACGGGGCGGTAGCTCAGCCGGTTAGAGCAGCGGACTCATAATCCGTCGGTCGTGGGTTCGAGTCCCACCCGCCCCACCATGGGCCTCGGTCGTCATCCCCGTGTTGACCTGGGCGGCTGGCTTCAGACCAGGCTTGGCGAGGGGAAAGAGGTTCCCCTTCATGACGGCGGGTGAGCCCGGGGTGAGCCCGAAGGTTCCTGAAGCGGCCTTCCGGCGTGATCGCGGCACCAACTGAGCCGCCTTCTCCGCCACCTGGCGGTCGAGATCCGGCAACAGGCTTGTGTACGTGTCCGAGGTGAGCTGGATCGAGGCGTGCCGCAGCGTCTCCTTGATCGTGTGGGTGTCCGCGCCGCTGGCGTGCATCAAGGTGGCAGCCCCGTGCCGTAGATCCCGGAAGCTGATCGGCGGTAGACCGGTCGCTTTCACGATGCGCCGGAAGGCGTCGGACACCGCCTCGGGGTGCAGCCAACTTCCGTCTTCGGCGGTGAAGGCCTTCCCGGTGTCCTGCCAGCCCTCGCCCCAGATGAGCCGTTCCTGGTTCTGCCGTGAGCGGTGTGCGCGAAGGACGGCCACCGTGCCGCTGTCCAGGTGGATGGTGGCGGCGCTGCCGTCCGTCTTGGGCTCGGACTCGTAGGGCGTCCAGCCGTCCTGGACGATCGTCTTGGCGACGGTCAACTCACCGCGGTCCAGATTGAGATCGGCCCAGTTCTGGCCAACCGCCTCGCCGCGCCGCAAACCGCGGAAGGCCACCAAGTGAAACAGCGCATACAGCCGGTCGCCCTCGGCCGCATCCAGGAAGCGGCCCAGTTGCTGCGGTGTCCAGACCATGACTGGCGAAGGTTTCTCCCCGGTCTTCTCCCAGCGCCTGACGCGTTCCGCGGTCCAAAGCAGGGCCTTGGGCCGCTTCCCCGAGTCCAGTTCGATGCCCCTGGCGGCGGGGTTGTGAGCGATCAGGCGCCGTTCCACCGCCAGGTTCAGCGCGGCCCGCAGGGTGGAGCGGATGCGCTGGCGGGTGGCGGCGCCCGTGATGGGCCGAAAGGGCTTCATCTCGACCAGCTTGGCTCGTTCCGCCGCCAGTCGTGTACGCGTGCGGCTGTCCGGCGCCCCGGGCTTGCCCGGCTTGCAGCGCGCCATCTGCTCGCGTCGCGCCGCGTTCTCCGCCAGGATCACCTCGTTGTCGTCGACGATGGCGTCGAACATCGCCTGTACGTGGCTGCTGGTGAGCCGGTCCAGCCGTATCCGTCCCAGGCGGGGCTTCACGTGTACCTCGATGTGAGAGCGGTACCCGTTCGTCGTAGTTGTGCGGGTCTTCTTGGCTGCAAGCCATATGTCGAGCCACTCGCCCAGGGTGAGGTGCGAGGTGAGTGACTGCCCCGCGTGCAGCTTGCGGCGCGTCTCCTCCGGGCTGGGCAGCGGCAGCTTCTCCTTGGCTGTTTTCTCCAGCAGCTCGGCGATCTTGGTCCGGCCCTCGTCATCGTCTGCGGCTGGGATGGCGAGCAGGGCGCGGATCCTGTCCAGATCTTCTTGGGCGTGCTTGGCGGAGGCGTATCCGCCGCGACGGAAGGTTCGTCGGCTGCCGTCCTCCCGCGGCGGCAGTTCCTGTCGCAGGTTCCAGATGCCGTGGCGGCGCTGGGAAAGCTTCGGGCACGACTGCCCGTATTGCTTGCCAGTCTCCGGGTGGCGACAGGCGCACCGCCGGAACGTCGAACCTTTCATGTCTCGTCCTTTCTCGATGAGGTTGATTTGTGCTTGTTCCGGCACGGGGAAGGCCGCCTATTTGCGACAGTGCCTGTCGTGTCCCTGGCCGGCGCGGCCAGTTCTCAACGCCTGCCGTATGCCTTGGCCTTGGCCGATGCCGTGCCCATACGGTGGTGCTCCTTCGGCAGGACCCGACTGCTCCTCATTCCGTGTCCTGTTCTCGACCGGGCTGCTCGGGTTCGTCGACGAATGCGAGGTCGTCGGGGAGGGCCGGGGGTACGAGGTGCCGCTTGCGCATGCGGGTGCGGAAGGTGCGGAGGTCCGCGCAGTCTTCGAAGGCGTGCTCCTCGTAACCGGCTGCGCGCTCAAGGAGTGTGGTTCTGCGGGCGCGGTCCAGGGTGGTGCTGGCTTCGCGTCGCCGTTCCTTGGCCAGAGCGGTGGAGGCGGTAGCGGCGGCGATGAGGTCGCCGTGGACGCGGAAGAGGTCGAGCAGTTCGCGTGCGGTGCCCTGTGGTGCCGGCTGATTGGTGGGGGTCTCGCCGGTGAACCAGGCGAGGGCGTCCCAGGTGGAGACCTCCCGGCTGGGGAGGAGTTCGACGGTGGCGTCAGTGCCGAGGGGGAAGAGGAGGGTGACCGGTGGAACACCGAGGACGTCGGCCAGGACGACGAAGTCGGCGATCGTCATGTTGGCCCGGCGTCCGGTCTCCAGGTTCTTGACGGTCTGCTCGGTGATGTCGGGCAGCCCGCGGTCGGCGCAGCCCTGGGCGAGGTCGCCCATGGTGAGGCCGGCGGCCCGTCGTGCCTCGCGCATCGCGCGGACCACTCGTGTGGTGAACGTTGCTGGCCATTGCTCTGTCATGACTGCACTCTACGGTCGAAAAAAGTGCGGCTGCAATTCCGTGATACACATTCGCCGTGTACAGGGCACCAGCAAGCACTAGGAGGTTGTTGTGAGGGCACCTACGTCATCCGAGGAAGTGCGGGGGCTGACGGGCGACGAACTGCTCGCTCTGCCGGCGGTCATCGATCTCGACACGGCCAACCGGGCGCTGCTGATCGGCCGCTCCACGGGGTACGCGCTCGCCAAACGGGGGCAGTACCCGGTCAAAGTGCTGAGGCTCGGCAACGCCTACCGGGTCGTGACGGCGGACCTCCTGAAGCTTCTCGGGTTGGAGCGGCAGCAGGCGGATGGGCGAGCGGGTCAGGCTGACGGTAGTGATGAAGGCCACGACCTGGCGGCGTAGCGGTGATCACGATGGGAACAGGCGCCCCGCCCACGTCGGTGGTGCTCCTGACGGTCGGGCGCCCAGGGGCGCGCGGTGTTCCATACGGCATCGAAGCTATCGGCGTAGCGGTCGAACCAGTCGGTGCCGGCCATGCGCATGAGCTGGAGGAGAGGGTTGGCGCTGGCGGGCTGTCCCCAGATGTGCGGGTTGACCAGCACCTGGTCGCCGTAGCGGAAGAGGGAGTTGTACAGCATCGCTCGCTCTGCTGTCGCACCACGACGCGTCGTGTTCGTCGAATGGGCAGCTAGCCGTGCGGTGCGTGGTCAGCGTGCCTGAACTGCAGGGCAAGGATCGCTGATCTTCTGCTCGTCGAGTCCGAACACCTCGGCGAGGTGGAGCGGATCGGGCCCGTGGGTGAGGGCCTCTTCGAGTTTCCGGTCGACGCGGTTGATCACGGGAGAGCGATCAAGACCGCGCGATCACCTTCGGAATGCGGATGGTGGTCTTACGTCATCGACTTCCGCACGGCCTCGACCAGTGCAGCGGCTCGAACGTCGTCCATCCCCTGCAGGATGTGGTTCATCGCGTAGCCGAAGGCGATGCCGTGTTGCGGGTCGGCGAAGGCGAGTGAGCCGCCTCGTCCGGTGTGGCCGAAGGCGTGCGGCCCGGTCATGGGGTTGGTGTCGGTGGGCAGCATGTATCCGGTGCTGAACCGGCTGGGCGTCAACATCACTTGATCGGGACCGTGGGCCCGTTCTTTGGTCGCCGATGTGAGGGTTTCCGGGGTGAGGAGGCGCACCGCGTCCACCTCGCCGATCAACGCCGCGTACATGCGTGCCAGTCCGTGCGCGGTACCGATTCCGTTGGAGGCGGGCAGTTCGGCGGCTTGGACCGCCGGGGAGTTGAAGTCGATCTCCGCGGGGTCGGTGACGGCGAAGACCCTGTTGCTGAGGGAGTTCGGATCGCGCCATGCGGCGACCAGTTCGCGGAGGTCCGCGGGGATCGTGTCGGGGTCCGTGGTGGTGAGGTCGACGTCCGGTTGCCGGAACACCAGGCGGCTGACCCGGTCCCGCTCGCCGTCCGGCAGGCCGAAGAAACGCTACGAGTTTGCGGTGCCAGGCCAGCAGCGTGGCGGGGGTAATCGGGAAGACCTGGGCCCAGCGGCGGCGCGGTATCAGGTGCGAGAGCGCGGCGAACCACAGGCGGTCGGCTGGTTCGTAGCGCACGCGCGGGACGTGTCGGCGCAGGACCGCGTTCTCCTGCCGCAGCACCAGCAACTCCGTGTCCTTGGAGACGTCACGCCGCAGTAGCAACGCCGGCGGCGACAGGGGGCGGCGGGTGACGGCGTACACCGTGGACATGATCACGAAACATGGTCCCCGACGAGGAAGAGCCGCTACTCAGGGACCTGGGCTCCGGGTTCCTCACACCTCGGGCTACAGATCCAGGCGACGATTCGTGTTTTTGAGCCCACAGGCAACGGGCCCGAGATCGTGAGTGGCGACGGACGTTCTCTCTGGCTGCTCGAATCCGAGCCCGGACAACCGCTGGCGACCCGGTCAAGGTGCTTCGGCTCGGAAACGCCTACCGAGTCGTGACCGCTGACTTGCTGAAACTGCTCGGGCTTGAAAGGCAGCCGTCGGATGGTGGCCAGCTCGAAGCCAGCGGCGAGCGGCACAGCCTCTGTGCGTAAGGATGCAGGCTGACAGTGGCCGGGTTCGGTAGACGGCCCGCGCCGTCCCGGTTGCGCGACAAGTGAAAAACGTAGACTCGGCAGCATGGTCGACGTCAACTGGGCATACAAGCTCGGGGAGTCTTTGCTGGCTGAGCCGTTGCCGCGCCGGTGGGCGCACACGCGCGGAGTGGCAGCTCGCTCTGAGTCGTTGGCCCCGCTTCTGGCGGAGGACGCCGAGATATTGGTAGCAGCGGCGGTACTGCACGACATCGGGTATTCCCCGGCCGTGGTGGAGACGGGCTTCCATCCTCTTGATGGCGCCCGCCACTTGCGGACGTTGCCTGCGGTGGATCAACGCATCGTGCGGTTGGTGGCCAACCACTCCTTCGCGCTGCTGGAAGCCGAGGAGCGGGGACTACGGCAGGCCCTGGAGGAAGAGTTCCCAGCGTTGGACGATCATTTGCTGGTGGACGCCCTGGTGTTCTGCGACATGACCACCACTCCGGACGGGGCCGCGACGACGTCGTACGCCCGGGTGGAGGAGGTTCTCGGGCGCTACGGGACTGACAGCGTGGTCGGGCGGTTCATCCGCAGGGCCGCACCCGCCATCCACGGGAGTGTCGAGCGGGTGCAGGCGCGGGCGGCCGAGGTGGGGCTGACTCTGTAGGTACCGGTCAGCCCAGGTAGGGATAGTTCCCTGAGAGGTAGTGGCCGATTTGCTCGCGCATGCTGGCGTGGATGTCGAGATCGTCGAGTTCCTCGGGGCGGACCCAGTGGACGCCGTCGGCTTCGTCGTTCACGGTCGGAGCGCCGCCGATCGGGCGGCCGATGTAGGCGGCTTCGTACTGCTGCCGGATCTCGCCGTCGGTGTACTCGATGATGTGGGCCGGGTTGGAATACACCCCGAGAAAACCGGTGACCTCGGCGATGATGCCGGTCTCCTCCTCGCACTCACGGACGGCGCACTGCGCCGGGGTTTCCCCCATATCCTGGGCTCCCCCTGGCAGTGCCCACTGTCCGGTGTCGCGCCGCCGTTGGAGCAGGATCGCGCCTTCGTCGTTCACGACGAGGAGGTTGCTGGCCGGGATCAAGGTGTTCGCCTTGGGGGCCTTCGGGTCGTGGTAGTACTCAGTCCTGCCCACGTCGGTGGTGCTCCTGACGGTCGGGCGCCCAGGGGCGCGCGGTGTTCCATACGGCATCGAAGCTCTCGGCGTAGCGGTCGAACCAGTCGGTACCGGCCATGCGCTTGAGCTGGAGGAGGGGGTTGGCGCTCGCGGGCTGTCCCCAGATGTGTGGGTTGACCAGCACCTGGTCGTCGTAGCGGAAGAGAGAGTTGTACAGCGTCGTGTCGTGCAGCCGTACTTCGCAGCTGGGGGCGCCGACGAGGCTGCGGTAGTACGTCAGCGATGCCCGGATTTTCGCGGACAGGGTGTCGCCGATCCCCTCCTCACGGCCCCGGACGGCAACTGCTTCTCCGTGCGGATCGCCGAAGCACAGACGGACCTTGACGCCGGCCTGCGCGCGTTCCTGGAGCATGCGGGCGATGTGCGGATTGGTCTGGGCGAAGAAGGTCCCGGAGAAGACGAGGACATCGATCTGCTTCATGGAGCCGAGCAGGAGGGATATCCAGGTGTCCCGGGGGACGCTGGCCCGGTTCGGGTAGACCTCGATGATCTCTGACCGCAGCGCTTCGAGGTGTACCGGTCGTTGGCGGTCGCTTGGCCAGAGATAGACTTCGTCGACCTGCAGTTGCTTGGCAGCGACAAAGCGGTGGCGGCGGTGTGGCACGCGCCCGGAGAGCCAGCGGTCGACGGTTTTCGGGTCGACAGAGCAGAGCTCCGCGAGCTCTTCAATGGTGATCCCCCGCTGGACGAGTGCGGAGCGCAATCGTTCATTCACTCGGACTATCCAACCGGACGTGTTGTCCCACTCGCAAGGACGTCCGGCCCCACGGAGGACACTCTTCCTGTGCTTACCCTGGCAGGGTGCCGCTCATCGTGCTGTGGGACATCGACCACACCCTCATCGAAAACGCCGGGGTCAGCAAAGAGATCTACGCCGCCGCGTTCACCCGCCTTGCCGGGCGACCGCCGGCACGACCCGCGCGTACCGAGGGGCGGACGGACCGCCTCATCATCGCCGACATGTTCCTCGACCATGGCCTGGAACCGCCGGATTGGGAGGACGCCCTGCCCGCGTTGGAAGCGGCGGGGGCCGGCCGCGAGGCTGATCTGAGCAGGCGTGGCCGGGTTCTGCCCGGGGTCTACCGGGCCCTGAAGTCAGTAGCCGAGGAAGACGGCATGATCTCCTCCGTCCTCACCGGCAATATCGCCGCCAATGCGCGCGTGAAGCTCCGTGCCTTCGGCCTGAACGCCCTCCTCGACCTTGAGGTCGGCGCCTACGGTGCCGACTCAACCGACCGTGCGGCGTTGGTGGACGTTGCCCGAAGCAGGATTAGCGCTGCCTACGGCCTTCCCGACGGGGCCCCGGTGGTGCTCATCGGCGACACCCCCCGAGACGTCGAGGCCGCGCTCAAGTCCGGCTCGGACATCGTGGCGGTGGCCTCGGGCGTCCACAGCGCTGCCGAACTCCAGCAAGCCGGCGCCCCCTTCGTACTCCCTGATCTGAGCGATGTGCACGCTCTGATGGATCACCTTCGCCGCCTGACTCACCACTAAAACGTCCTAAGACGTCCTCGGGGCGTCCCCAGAGGCGGTTCTGGCGTCCCGCCTTCCTGCAGCACGCTCTTCTCTCGTCGGCACCCAAGAACAGCGGGGCGCCGACACACCACCAGGCCCCTCGGCTCACTGGGACGGAGCGTGCAACATGCCGGCACTTCTCGGCGAACAATCCGCATCGACCGCTTCACTCGCACACGTTGAGCGCCTGGCTGCCCGGTACGCGGTTCCCGTCGAGGACGCGCTGCTCATCGCGATCAACCTCCACGGGATTTCGTCGGATCTCCCGCGCCACCGGGCGCGTGTCCTGGCGCGTCTGGCTACCGCTCCATCGGTGCCATGGCAGGTGATCGTCCCCCTGAATGCCGCCCGTTCGCCGTTCCGCCTGCAAGACGAGCGGCTGACACTGGGCGGAGAACCGATCGCACGTATCGAACGTATCGATGCCGACGAAGCCGTCGGGGGGTACTTCCGTGACGGCGGCCGGGCCGCGACGCTCAACCCGAACGCCCGGAGCCGCTGCGTCGGCTGCGCCTTCTGCCCGAACACCCTGGAGGCAGCAGCCGATCCGCGTCTCTCGGAGGAACGGGAGCTGAAGGAACTGCTCGCAGCGCTCTGCGAACAGCACCCGCGCGGCGACCTGACCGAACTTCGCGAGATCACCGTCTCGACGGGCTGCTTCGAGCGTGAACGGGCAGCCGTCGACCACCTCACAGCCCTGCGCGCCGTGCTCAGCGATCACAGCATCGAGGCTCGGATCGGATTCCTCACCTCCGTGCTGCGTAACGAGGCGGCCTTCGAAGAGCTGGCCGCCCAGGCCGCGCCCTTCATCCTGCGCCTCACCGCGGAATGCTTCACCCGCCGCGACCTTCTTCTCAAAGCCAGCAAGGCCACCCTCGCCACGTCCGAGATGGCCCGGGTGCTTCAACGCGCGTTGGGCGCCGGTCACGGCACCTCGTTCACCTACATCGTCGGCCTCGACGATCTCGACGCGCTCCGGGCGGGAGTCACGGCTCTCGCCCCGTACGTCACGGAGTTCCCGAACTTCCAGGTGTACCAGTCACACAACTCGATCATGGCGGGTCTGCGTGCCGAGGGCGCACAGGAGCTGGAGTTCTACCTCCAGGCCCGCACGACCATCGAAGAGATTATGGGATCCAGCGGGCTGCGTCCGGCGGCGTGGGAGTGCTACCGGCCCTTGTGGTACTTCACTTTCGCCGGTGAATCCCTGGTCGGTGCGTGATGCCCGACGTCGCGGCCCTGGCCGACGCCCTGTGGAGGGCCACGATGTACGCCTCGGTGAGCCAGCTGCACCTGCGTGAGAACGTACTGCTCTCCGAGCCCCTGGCCCCTGAGCACGTGAAGCACCGTCCCTCCGGGCACTGGGGCACCGTCCCGGGAACAGCCTGGGCGCTCACACACATCGCGCTTGCCGCCGGTCGGATGCTCCCGGAGCGGGAGGTGGTGCCGGTCCTCGGTGCCGGCCATGCCGGGATCGTCCAGCTGTCCATGGCCTGGCTCAGCGGAGAACTCCGGATGGTACGCCCCCAGTTCGCCCCGGACGCTGGTGGCCTGACGCGGCTTTCGCAGGCGTTCCCCGACGTCGACGGACTCGGCGCTGAGGTCAATCCCGCCCTGTGGGCGGGAGACTATCTCGGCGGCCGACTCGGCGGGGCGTTCGCCTTCGCCCAGGGCGCCGCCCTCGACGCACCGGACCGCGTGCTGGTCCCCGTGGTCGGAGACGGCGAATGCGAGACACCCACCACGGCGGCCTCGTGGCTGGCGATGGGCGTCCTGCCGGGCGCAAAGGTCCTCCCCATCATCCACGTCAACGGATTCCGCATGGGCAGCCGAAGCCTGCTGGGGACTATGAACGACGACCAACTGCGCGCTTACGCCGCCGGTCACGGCTGGGACGCCGAGGTGGTCCACGTCGTCAACGGTTCCGTGGCGGAGCATGAAGTCTTTCATCAGGCGTTCCTGGAGTCCCTGGATGCGACCAGCCGCAGCCGTCGTGTCGCGATCTTCCTGCGGTGTACGAAAGGTTGGGGCGGGCCGGAGGCGGTCGACGGCCGCCGGATTCTCGGCACCCCACGCGCCCACAAGACCCCGCTCGCGCTCCCAGCTCCCGACCGCGGGCAACTGGAAAGCCTGGAGCAATGGCTGGCCTCGTACCAGCCTCGCGACCTGTTCGGTCCGGACGGGCGCCCGCTGGACAGGCTGGCTCAGGCGCTGGAGGCCGCCCGGTGGTGCCGACTCCGTACAACTCACGCCGACCGCGTGGCCGATGAGCGTGAGGCTGCCTACTGCTACGGGGACTTCGGCACGTTCGCCGGCGCGGTGACCACGGTGATCCGTGACCATGCCGCAGAGGGCGGCTTCCAGCTGTTCAGCCCGGACGAGCTGGCCTCGAACCGCCTTGGCGGCTTGGCCGAAGAACCTTGGGTCAGGGAGCTGTTGGCGGAGGAGGTCCTACTGGAGTGGCTCGCAGGCTGGAACGCCAGCGGGCGTCGCGGTGTCGTGGTCTCCTACGAAGCCTTCGCACCGTTGCTGATGAGCGGACTCGCCGCGCATCTCAAGCAGCGCCGCCTCGCGGGCACCCCAGCCCTGCCCAGCCTGAACCTCCTGCTCACGTCGTACGGCTGGCACAACGTGTTCACGCACGGAGATCCGTCTCTCGCCACAGCGCTCCTGGCCATGGGTGACCCCGCCGTGCGAGTCCTGACGCCCGCCGATCCGACTCGTACCGCCGTCGCCTTGGACGAGGCACTGCGCTCGGACGGACGCCTCAACGTCGTTGTCGCGGGCAAACACACGACCGGAGTCCACCCCACCGCCACCATCAGCGAAGAGCACACGCGCGGACTCGCCATATGGCCGCACCTCAGCGATGAGGGCGAGCCGGACCTCACCATCGTCACCGCAGGCGACCTTCCGGCCACCATCGTCACCGAAGCGATCCCGCTGATTCGCCGAACCCGCGGATGCCGCGTCCGGACGGTGAATCTCCTCGACCTGACCGTGCTGGGTGATCCCGTCATCTGGCCGCGAGGGCTGTCCGACGCGGACATCGACTACTTCTTCGGCGCTCACGCCGCAGTCCTCGTGGTCACCCTCGGCCACCCGGCCGCCGTCTGGGGGCTGCTGGCAGGAAGGCTCCGCCGACCGACTGAAGTCATCGGCTGGCAAGAGCCGACCGGCCCGATGCCCCAGGAACAGCTTGCCGACACGTTGGGGCTGACCCCCGCCGGCCTGGACCAGGCCGCCGCTCGGCTGCTCATGGCACACGAGGTGGCGGCGTAATGAGCGGGATTCACATCGACCGGGTCGAGGTCGTCGACGTACGGGACGCCGAACTCGCTGGTGACGACACGGTGTTCGTCGCCGTCCGCGCGGCTGGGGAAACCGGCTGGTACGGGCCCGTCAGCAGCGTCGTCGGTACTTATGTGGACAAGATCCTCGCTCCGCTCGTGGCCGGAGTCGATGTCACCGATCACCAAGCGCTCCGCCAGCGACTGCGGGTGCCGGCTGTCGCAAGCCCGGAAGCGCATGCTTCATGGGCCATGGGTGCCGTCGACTGCGCGGCGTGGGATCTGCACGGGCGCCTGGCCGGTCGCCCGGTGGCGGACCTTCTGACGCTCACCACCCCACGTCGATCTGTCCCCGCGTATGTGTCATGGCTGACGCAGGAGCTGACCGGTGCGGTTGAGTTGGACACGCTGGCCAGTGTTCTCGCAGGTAGTTGGGGATTCACCAAGTGGGGTCTCCGCTGCCAACCACCGCGCGAGACGACGACCGCGAGGGTTCTTGCCCAGGCCGTGGAACGCACGGCCGAGGCGGCCGGGGCCAGGATCGCCGTTGACGCGGTCGGTACCTGGACGCCCTCCCTGACCCTGGCATTCGCGGACCACGTCGATCCGTCCGCGTTGATCTGGCTTGAGGATCCCCTGCCACGCCATGACCTTGGGGCGTACGGCCAGGTGACAAGGACGCCGCTGCCAGTGGCCGTCGGCGAGCGGCTTTCGCTCCGCGAGAACCCCGCGACCGTGATCAACAAGGTCCGCCCCGTGGCCCTGACGCTCGACGTCGTCGGATGCGGGGGTCTCACTCAGGCAGTCGAAGTCCTCGCTGCTGCGAGTGCCAACGCGGTGCCGGTCTACCCCCACGGCCGCTCGTTGATTCCCGGCATCCACCTGGCTGCCGCGTTCCCCGAGGCAATCCCTGCGGTCGAGTACCGCCTTCAGTGGGAGCCGGGCCGGCAACGTCTCTACGCCCATCCCTGGCTCCCAGAGCACGGACAACTTCGCCTGCCGGAATCCGCCGGCCTCGGCACCGCCCCGAGGAGAACGCCATGCCACGCACATCGATAAGCCTCCCTGTCGAGGGATCCGTGGGACGTACCTCCAACTCCGACGGACCGTTCCTCGTACTGACCGAGCGGCTCGACGGACACGACACGTTCCTGTCCGGGAGCCTCGACGTGGACGGGGTGAACGTACCCGTACGCATCATGACCCTGGACGACGTCACGGTCCTGCACCCGACGGGCTCGGGCACGATGCCGACGCTTCGAGCCCGGTGGTCGGGGACGCTGCACCTGGCGCATGGCCTGCGCCCCCAGGTTGCCCCGGAGGACCTGGAGTCGGCTGCCGAAACGGAGGGGCGCATTCTCGACGCCCTCGATGACGCCGAGCTGCGCTACGCCCTGACATTCCTGTCCGAGGCCACCACTCCTGGGATCCGTGCGGCTCGTATCGCGGCGATCGTCTCCGCTCTGCCGCCTGCCGTGAGGAGTGCCGCGTGACTCGGCAGCGCCCACACCTCATCAGCGTCGACGTCGGTGGAACCCTGGGATATGCGGAAGGCCCCGGCCTCACGATGCGACTGACCGAAGCATCCCCCCTGCCGCCGCAGCAGGCGCGCGAGATCATGCGCGATCGCCTGCACACTCAGCCGCTGCTCGATGACGCCGTCGTGGCCGACCTGTGTGAGGCCCTGCGCGTCGCGCCCGCCGACTTCCCCTGGGACCTGCTGCCGGCTCCCCTCATGCTCTTCCCCGGAGCCATGGATGCGCTGCACGTGCTGAGCGAAGTAGCGACCGTCGTGACGCTGTCCAACGTGACCTGTGCGGATGCGGACACCGAAGAGCTCCGGCGCCGCACGGCACCATGGGTGAGCGATTTCTTCCCCTCATGCCGCATCGGCTTCGCCAAGCCGGACCGGCGGGCGTTCCTCGCGGTTGCCGAGCACTGCGGCGTGGCCCCGGCGCACATCCTCCACATCGGGGATGACTGGACCTGCGACGTCGTCGGAGCCGTCGCCGCGGGGCTCCGGGCCGTCTGGATATCGCGTGGCCGGCCAGCTCCCGACCCCGATCTAATCGTTGGTCACGACGTGCTCGTCGCCGATGACCTATCGGCCGCGGCCCAGCACGTTCGAGCGTTCACAAGCACGGAGGAAACACCATGAGCAGCCTGTTCACCGGTACCGTCGGCTTCTATCGGCAGTACCGTCCGGGCATCCCGACCGAGGTGGCCGAAGTCCTGGTCCGGGCGACGGCCGCCGACCGGTCTCGCCGTCTGCTGGACGTCGGTACCGGGACCGGCCTCGTCGTGGAAGCACTGCTGAACCGCTTCGACGACATCATCGCGATCGACAATGACGCCGACATGCTCGCCGCCGCCGATTCGGCCCTACGGCCGGCGCTTCCCGCAGGCACCACGCTGTCGCTCGTGGAGTGCACGGCCGAGGAGTTCACCCCTCCGGCCGGATGGCGCGCGGACCTCGTGACGATCTGCCGGGCCTTCCACTGGCTCGACCAGGCCGCGGTCCTGTCTCTCCTGGACGCGCAGGTCGCCCCGGGCGGTGCTGTCGCCATCTTCGGCGACAACAGCTTCTGGGCAGTGGGCAGTCCCTGGAAGGACGCCGTCCGCAGCGTCATCAAGGAGTTCCTCGGCGAGGAGCGGCGCGCCGGGCAAGGCACCTTCCAGCACCACAACCGTCCGTACAGCGAGATCATGGAGGAGTCGCCCTTCAACCAGGTCGAAGAAGTGCGCGTGCCTGTCCAGCGCACCTGGACGACCGACAGCATCCTCGGATACCTGTACTCGACCACGTTCGCCGCCCCGCACCTGTTCGGCGACCGCCTGGACGAGTTCGAGGCGAAGGCGAAGGCGACCCTGGCCGACTTCAGCGACGACGACACGTTCGGCGAGGACAACGAGTTCCTCATCCGGATCGGCCGCCGGAGCCAGGAGTGAGCGAGGCGCGCAGATCTCGCGCGTATGACCAGCTGACCGCGCCGGACGTCACGGCGCGGCTCAGCCGCCGATCGGTCCTGTGCCTGCCGATCGGCTCCGTCGAACAGCACGGCCCGCACCTGCCGCTCAACACCGACACCATCATCGCCGAACGATTCACCCAGCAAATCGTCGAGCGCTACGGCGACCAGCACGACCTGTGGGTCCTGCCCGCTCTGGCGTACGGCCTGTCGCTGGAGCACGCCTGGTCGGCAGGCACCATCTCCCTGAACATCGCCGCGCTCAACAGCATGCTCGACATCCTCATAGGCCAGTACGTCCGCGCGACCCCGGCCCGTCGGCTGCTGATCGTCAACGGTCACGGCGGGAACCGAGGCGTCCTCGAAGCCCTCGCCCACGAACTCCAGCAGACGCACGCCATCGCCGTCTGCGTCATCCACCCGAGTTCCTTGTCGGCCGAGAGCACCGACAGCGAGCTAACCGAGATCCACGCCGGCATCCGTGAGACGTCCATAATGCTCGCCCTCTCTCCGGGCACCGTGCGGCTCGACCGGATACCCGACGGCTTGACCCCGAACCCCCGACAGCGCGGGGTGATCGACCGGCTTGTACTCCGACGCGGCACCACCTGGCCGTGGTCGTCCGGCGACCCGGCCATTTCCTCGCTCGGCATCATCGGCGGCGATCCCCGCAAGGCGAGCGCCGCTGTCGGCCACTCGATCATCACGAGCGCCTTGGAGGCCGGCGCAGACGTGCTCGCCCTGCTCGCCGACCGCACCGCCGCCGTCCCGGAGAACCACCGGAGGACCAATGCCCCTCACCCATGAAGAAAAGGTCGGCTTCGTGCAGGACGGCCTTGTCATACGACGCGGCTTCGTACCCGCGGACCTGATCGCGCGTGCTTCATCCCGCGTCGGCCGCTGGTTCCGGGAGGACATGGCCCCGTCCCAGATCGCCGCGTACACGCAGCGCACCTTCGCACCCGAGCTCAGTGAACACCCGGACCTGCTGGGCCTGTTCTCGGATTCCGGCGCACGGCAACTAGCGGCCGATCTGCTCGGTGACGTCCAGCCGGTCACCACGACGCAGATCCAGATCCGGGTGCCCGAGGACGCACTGCCCACAGCTCAGCCCGAGAAGGCGATGCACGTCGACGGAGTCGCCTGCCCGCACCTTGACCCCGACGAACTGCGCACCTTCTCGCTCCTCGTAGGCGTCGTCCTCTCCGACGTCAGCGATCCGGACGGCGGGGCGCTGCGCTACCTGCCCGGCGGGCACCTGGCCATGGCCGAGTGGTTCGGTTCCGAATGGTCCCTCGGCATCACCGCACAGGTCCCCCCACGGATCGCCACCGAACGCGGAACACCTTTCCTGGGGGCGCCTGGTGATGTCCTGCTGATGCACCATCTCGTTCCGCACTCGGTGCGCCGGAACTACACCTCCACGCCGAGGGTGATGGCGTACTTCCGCGTATCGCATCCCGGCCACGCGCATCGACGCCTCGAAGCCCTACGCGATCCATGGCTCGACTACCCACCGCTCGCAGCCGTAACGGCTACGGCGACTACCACCCGATGAGCGCCCACCCCGACTTCGTGAGGAGCACGTCCATGCCACCGATTCACCCCACTGACCTCGACATCGCGGCCCGCGCGATCGAAGCCGGCGAACTGGTCATCGTTCCGACCAACCGCTGGTACATGATCTGCGCCGACGCCGGAAACCCGGACGCCTGCGGACGCATCTTCGAGGGCAAGAAGCGCCCGTCCGGCAAGTCGCTGGCGTTCGTCCTGCCTTCGCTTGAGGCGTGCGAAGAACACTTCCAACTCACAGCGGAGGCCAGGCGGCTCGTCGACGCCTTCTGGCCCGGGGACCTCGCACTCCTCCTGCCCTGGCGTGATCCGGCCGAGGCCGCCAAGTACGTGGCTGTCGGATCGCCCGCCCTGACCACATACGACTCAGGTCTCCTCGGCAAATTGGCGTCCATTTCCGGTGCGCCCATCGCCGCGACCACGGTCAACATCTCAGGTGACGGAGGCCCGGACTACCCGGGTCCGGCCGTCACCCTCGATGAGGTCAACCACTTCCTGGCAACCACTGGCGTGACCGCGTCCGTGATCGTCGATGGAGGTATCTGCCCGGCTGCGAACCACATGACGATCGTGGACTGCTTCGCGCCGCAGGCCCGGCTGATCCGGACCGGGCTCGTCCATCAGCGAGCGGTTTCGGCGGCCCTGGGACGCGACGTCCGAGGCACCTGAGCGCACCAAGCGCGACTGCGGCCACGGCACACCTGACCATGATCGAAAACGGGTGCACGCCGTACCTCGCATGGGGTCTTGAGCTGCTAATGAACAAGATCTATGCGTGACGAGGTACGGCGTGCGTGGGACAACGCTATGTGGTCGGCTGCTGGGACTCAAGCGGACGGTGGTGGAGGGTTTCGAGCTGGTCGAGGCTGCGGATGGATCGGACGACCTGGTGGTGCGGGTGCGGCCGTACGCGGCGGAGGCGGCGAAGTGCTCGCGGTGCCGAAGGGTGTGTCCGGGGTATGACGGTGGGTCGGGGCGGCCGCGGCGGTGGCGCGGTTTGGACGTGGGCGAGTTGCGCACGTTCATCGAGGCCGATGTGGCTCGGGTGAACTGCCCCGATCACAAAGTGGTTGCGGCGCACGTGCCTTGGGCTTGTCCCGGGTCGCGGTTCACGTCGGCGTTCGAGGACACGGTGGCGTGGCTGGCTGCGAATACCCCGGCCTCCGCGGTGGCCGAGTTGCAGCGGACCACGTGGCGCACGGTCAGTGCGATCGTGACGCGGGTGGTCGCGCGCGCCGCCGGGCGTGTCGACCTGCTGGATGGTCTGGTTCGGATCGGCATTGATGAGGTCTCCTACCGCAAGGGCCAGAACTACCTTGTCTGCGTGGTCAATCACGACACCGGGGCGCTGGTGTGGGCGGCGAAGGGACGTGACAAGGCGACCGTGGAGAAGTTCTTCTCCGCGTTGGGGGAGGAACGCGCCGCAAAGCTGGAAGTCGTGTCCGCGGACGCGGCGACCTGGATCAGCGAGGTCGTCAAGGTCCAGGCGAAGAACGCGGTCATGACCATGGATCCATTCCATGTCGTGCAGTGGGGCACCGATGCGGTGGACCAGGTTCGGCGCCGGACCGTCGCGGTCCTGAAGGGGCAGAAGCTGGACGAGGAGGCGTCCGCACTCAAGGGTTCACGCTGGGCACTGCTCAAGAACCCAGAAAATCTGACGTCGGATCAAAAAGTGACTCTGGAGGGGATAAAGAGTACCAACGACGACCTGTTCACCGCCTACTTGCTCAAGGAGCAGTTGCGCGACGTCTTCGCCCAGCGCGGCGACAAGGGCAAGAAGCTGCTGGCCGGCTGGTTCTCCTGGGTCGCCGAGGCGGGTCTGGCCGCCTTCGAGAAAGTCGCCGCTTCCATCTAGCGGGTCCTGCCCGCCGTCCACGCCGCTCTCGACATCGACGTCAACAACGCACGCCTGGAAGCCTCGAACACCACCCTGAGAATGATCACCCGCCGCGGCTTCGGCTACCACAGCGCCGACTCCCTCATCGCCATGGCCATGCTCAAACGAAGCGGACTCTGCCCACCCCTACCCGGCCGCACCCCAAGACCTCACACACACAGTAACCGAAGCCACCTCAGTGCAACCCACGGAAACAGCAGGAGAGCCGAAGTATCCCGAAAGCCGCCGACCTCAAAGGTGGCATATCCCTACTGAACACACCTAAATGCCCTCTAGGGCGATTCGCGAGTTGATGTCCGGTTCGTCGTTGAGGTTGGGCGAGGTGCGCTGGTCGCGGGGTCGCGGCCGGGTTATGGCCGGAGCAGGTTGAACAGGCCCGGCTCAATCTCGGCGAGGATCCCGCGGCTGACCAGACACTCGAACTGGGCACGCTGGCGCCGTCGCTGAAGCTCAACCGCAAGGTGATCGAATAGACCTACGTTCGGGAGATCGACGCGCTGTATCGCCCGACCTGACGGCCCTTCAACGGTCATGTAGCGGACTCGGTCACCGGGCGAGATCGGCCAGGGACAGCAGCAGGTGGGCGGACTCCGGATACCAGATGTCGGAGTGCGCCCCGGCCGGATTCCACAGGCGCCCGCGGCGATAGCGCCAGGTGGCGTCGACGTTGACGATGCGGCGGTCGAGTTCGGCCTGGCGGTAGGCGGCCGCCGGCGCACGCAGGGCGGCGGCCGCGATGTGCTCGGCGGGCCGGGTCGCACCCACGTGGCCGATACCCGGGGTGCCCTCGGCGAGGCGGTGCCACAGGCCGGTGGCGCGGTCGGCCCGTGACGTCGTTAGGGCGATGGGGCCGTTGATCGGCGCGTCGCGCAGGATCCGCTCGAAGCGGCCCGCGAAGACGTCCGAAGACGCCGCCATCTGGAAGACAAGCAGTGTGTCGAGGGCATACGGATACCTCGAGTCGGCGCGCCGCCAGCCCAGCACCTTTGGGCGCTCGTCGGCGGCGGCCTGCACGGCCTCGATGAGGAAGCGCCCACCGAAGGAGTGTCCGACGGCGTGCAGATACTGCCCGTCGGCTGTGCGTAGCGTCGGCGGGCCGCCGGGGCGTCTGCGGGCGTTATTGAGGTATCCGAGGAGCTGCGCGATCACGTCGGCGGCCCGGCCGCGCGTGGTCATGGCGTGCGCCCGCTCACGGATACGGCGGTAGCCGGTGAGGAACGGATCACTCATCGAGGGCCAGCGGACGAGCACGTAGTGACCCTTCCACGTGCCGATGCCGGGATAGCGGTCGTGCCCCGCGCGGTACGTGGACTCGACGAGGGAGAAGAACAGCCGCGCCCTGGCGAGCGACTGGGCCCGGCTGTTGCGCCAGCCATGGACGAACACCACGATGTCGGAGGCATCGGCGGGCACGCGCAGATGGTCGGCCAGGAAACCGTCAACGGCCGCCGGAGGCACGGACTTTCCGGTGTTTGGGTCGAGCGGACCGCCATCGTGGTCGAGGTCGACGACGACAAGCCGGTCTGCGGTCAGGAGGTCTTGTCGGGCCACAGGTGGACGTCCATCCCTCGATAGAGCGAGAAGTTCAGGCCCAGCGGATTGCGGTGCTCGTCGGCGTACCAGCGGGCCAACGTCCGTACTAGATCGCCTAGTTTGGCACCGCGCTGGAGGAACTGCCCGAAGAGTCGGGTGGTGTAGTCGCTGGCGAATGCGCGCGGCAGATCGACCTGCGGCCCGAGAAGGGACCGGGCGCCACAGCTCAGCAGATGGCGCCCGAAGCTCGGATAGAACAGCGAGGACAACTGCCCGCCCTGGCAGGCCCCGACGAACACCAACGGCTGTGACGGCAGCACGCCCCCCGCCAGCCAGCCCATCAGCTCCGCCCCGAAGATCCGCTCGCCGTCGAGCACGAGATACGGCTGCTCGCCCTGCCCCGCGCTCCCCGGGCCACTGACCTCGCCATGGCAGCCGAAGTACGTGATGAGGTCGGCGAACTCCGGGCTGGTCAGAGCGTCGTAGAGGTCGTCCTTACAACGCCGCACAACCGCATGGGCGTTGTCGTTGAAGAACTCGATCACATCTTTTACATACGGGGTGTCGGGGTACTCCGCATCGACCTTCTCGTCGACATTCAGCCCGACGGTGACGGTGTCGTCCGGCACGACGATGCGGCTGTTGAAGGCGTACGGGCCACGAGAGAAGCCGTGTTCGACGACATGCCGATAGCCCCAGAAGCCGTCAAGGCGCCACGCAGAGCCGGGAGGTACCTCCGCGGGTATGTCCGGGGGCCCGTAGAGCATGCCCCAGGGGACGAACAGGTCGTCGGACTCCACGGTGATCACGTGCTCATCGCGGCGCAGCGCCCGCAGCAGGTGCTCGGCGATCTCGCGCAAGCCGTCGTCGCCGGAGAGGAACAGCGTACGGAAAAGGGTGTGCCCCGCTCGCGCGAGGCGCCGCATGATGTCGTCCCAGTGGGGACAAGGGTCGTTCCGCGCCACGTCCCAGTGGTCGACGAAGGGGTAAGTGGTCCGTTTCCGCTCTCGGGCGTCCAGGGAGGTGTGCTGGTGTTCCACCACATGCTCCTGCCACGTGGTGCGCAGCACCTGGACCGCGCCCGCGAGGACGGCGGGTGCGTGCGGCAGCCGCCCCTGGTATCCGCCGCGGCCATCGTACGGGAAGGCGTCCCCCCACGCCTGGACGAGATAGCCGGTGTCCCGCGGGTCCCTGGCGAAGCGCAGGTAGACACTGCGTTCGCGGTCGTACCGTACGTCCGGCACGTTCCGCATGCCCTCGGTGTGGTCGAGCGTGACCACACTCTTCAACTGCTGCGTCACCGTACCTCGTCGCCCTCCCAGGCCGCGTCGTGGGCATTCTCCGCCGACTCGACCGGCAGTTTGGCTTCTATCTCCTGCAACAGGTGGCCGCCGGCCTCCATATATAGGCGGAACGTCAGGGTGAGCTCGCCCTCGTGTGCGGGGACGACGTCGAAGACCAGCTCGTCGATCGTACGGTCTGTGCGCAGGAGGGCCACCTGCGTGATCGGGATCACGGAGGCGTCCCATGCCTCCAGCACCACCCTCACCTTGACCGGATCGGGGAGCGGTTGCGCGGCCTCCATACCCCTGCGGCCGCCCGGCCCCGCCATGGCGAAGGCGACCGGTGTCGTCCGGCCCACGCGCGCTGGGTCGTCCGAGGGGCACCAGATGCGGGCGCCGCCTGCTCCGATGTCCCCGCCGCAGGCCGTGCACCACCGGTCACCCGGCTCGACGGGCCAACGGCACGCCGGGCAGCGGTCCTCGGACGGCGCCACCTGAGCGGGCTGTCTGGACGGCTCGGCTGAGTCCACGGGCGTAAGGCACCGGGGGCACACCCGGTCGCCCGCCCCCAGGACATAGCGGCACTCGATGCAAAACGGCCGCATTGGCGGCCCATGCCACCTCCGTCTCCGGCCAGGGACGCTGGGCCGCGACATCGTTGAGACAACGCTCAGGCGGGAGTGAGCGGAGTGCCCCCGGCGGTGGCCCATCCGGCTGACGCGGCTGACCTGACTGACATGGCTCACGGACGCGGGGTGGTGCGTCGCCATGTGGGCGGGCACACTCGCCCAGACTGCGTCCAGCAGCCGGACGACCGCGCCGTCGCCCAGGTCGCGTGCGAGTGAGTGAGCAAGCGCCAGCTCTGCGAATTGCGAATCTTGGCCGCGTCGCCAGGCGTCGAGCCCGGCAGCGATGGCCCGCTCCAGTCGCACCCGGTCAGCTGGGGCTTCGCCCAGGAGGTGTACGAGGACGGGTGCGGGCGCGGACAGCGGCACCCGGACCATGCTGTCGGCGGGGTCAGCGTCCGTGGCGGCGACCACCTCGACCCGGGCTGCCTGGAGGTCGACGCCGCGCGGGCTGTCCGCCTGGTCCACTGCGAGGCAGAGGTGGAGGTCGCGGCTGGTGTCCTCGGCCTGCTCCCATGCCCGCAGCGGCACGTCCAGGGTCCGCTCGCCGCTCTGGACGGCATGGCTGGTCAGGTCCCGGGCGAAGGGGGCGATCTCGCGCAGGAACTTCACCCTGGCGAACCGACTCGGACTCACCCTGATCCAGGGCGCCACCTCACCCCCGCGCACCGAGCGGCGGATCCGCAGAACGGCGTGCATCTCAGTGGCGCCGGACACCATGGCCGGTTCCTGGCTGACCGTCAGCGTGAAGTCGAGTTCTGCGGAGGCCGTCTCGCGAGGTTGCCGGGACCAGCGACGTCCCGTGATCTCGCCGACCCGCCGGGCGAGGGCCCTGCGTTCGTCGGCGGTGCGGGCTTGGCCGACGACGGCGTGGAGCGCATCGGCCATGAGCCGCCGGGCGGCGTCCACGTCGACTGGCCCGGCGACGAGGGGGGTGACGTCCAGCGACGTACCGGGGGCGGATCGGTGGAGCCCGTCATACACGGCCTGCCACACCTCGGCCCTGAGCCGGTCCCGAGCCCTGCCCTCCTCGGCGTCCGGGGCCGGGGGCAGAGCAGCCATCCTGCGCACGGCCTGGCCCAGTTCGTCGAGGGTCGGCGGGGACGCGATGTACTGCGGCGGAGCGGCGCACAGCGCTCGGATCGCGGCCACTGCGGCAGTCCCGCCGTCTGCCTGAGCCGAGGCCGCCCGGTCCAATGCCTCCACCGCGGGAGCACGCAGCCCCTGACCGATGAGGAACCGCCGGGCCAGGCCGAAGGCCGCCGCCACCCACGAGTGATCCCGATATGCGACGGCGGCGTGATACGACTCGGCGGTCTCCAGGGAGCCCATGTGCTCCGCGCACAAGGCGAGTGCCAGCTTGGGGGCCGCCTCGCCCGGCAGAGCGGCATAGACGCGGTCGAACTCCGCTTCCGCCGCCGTAACATCGTTCCTCGCCAGGGCCAGAAGGCCATGGTGCCAGGCAAGGCCCCAGGTCCCTGCGTCCATGCCCTCGGCCGTAGCGAGGCTGCGCGCCGCGCCGATCAGATCGCCCGCGCCGATCAGATCCCGGCACGCCCTGAGCGCCGGGGCCGCCTCGCCGAAGGCCCGTTCGGCGTAGGGGCGCGGCTCGGGCAGCGAAGCGGCTATCGCGGTGGGCGTCGGCAAGGGGCGGAACATCTCGCCGCCAGTCCCCTTGATCCAGTACTCAAGGGGCGGTGCTTGACCCAGCCCGGCGTCGAGCGGCTGACCCGGTTGCGTGAAGTACAGCGAGCATCCCGGGTGTTCGCTGCGGAACTGATGCGACAGGACTTCGCGCAGCACGCCCTCCAACTGCTCGGCCATCTCGGCGGCCGTGGCGAATCGCTGGTCGTACTCCGCTGTCGCCCGTTCGATGACCCTGCGCAGAGAGCGAGGCCCGAGCCAGCTACTCCTGGTCTCGCGCTCGTGGAACTCATCGTCGGACTCCGCCAGTTCCACGAGATCCGCGAGCACCCTGCCCACAGAGTAGACATCGGACCGTACGGTCGGACCGCGATCCCCCGACCTGGACTCGGGAGCCCGATACTCCGGGGTGTAGACGATGGGGCTCTCCCGGTCGTCCGCGCGGCGGACGGCGCCGAGGTCGATGACCTTGACCCGGTCGCCGGACAGAATGACGTTCTCCGGCTTCATGTCGCAATAGAGCAACCCCTGACCATGCAGGTAGTCCAGCGCGTCGAGGATCTGGAGGCCGATGGCGATGACGTAGCGGATCATTGGTGCCCGACGGATCGCCTCCCGCAGCGAGGGACCTGGCACGTACTCCATGACGATGTACTCGCCGTGCTCGTCGGTCACGATGCCCGAGGTCTTCACGATGCCGGGGTGATCGAGCCGGGCCAGAAATCCGGACTCCGAGCGGAACAGGGCACGGGCGTGCGGATCACGAGAGTTGAGCCGCCCCTTGAGGACGACATACGTGCCCTGTTGCCGCAGGTCCTCCGCGAGGTAGAGCCAGCCGAGTCCGCCCCGGGCAAGGCAGCCCGCCATCTTGTAACGCTCAGCCACCACGTCGCCCGCTCGCAGTTCCGGCAGGAAGGAGAAGGGCGTACCGCAGTGCGGACAGAATCCCTGGCTTCGGCCGGGTCCCCTGTCGGAGGTCCGCCCGAGTTCGCTCCCGCACTCCGGGCAGACGCGTTCGCTTTCCGGCACCTCCGGGGCGTGGATGACCATGCCGAGCGGCATTGTGGGTGCGCCGAGCGGCCCGGCCGTGCCGAGGACGAGGGCTGGCAGCGGGGAGGGAGCCCATCGGGCCGTTTCAGGGAGGCGGGTGAGGATGTCGTTGACTCCGGCCATGACGAACGCGCCGGACTCCGCTCGGCTGACCACCACGCCGACGACGTCGCCGGTCGGATCATCCACGACCGGCGCCCCGGACACATCGGCCGGGATGTCGAACGGGACCTCGAGCTCTTCCACGTCCAAGTACAGGAGGCACCAGCCGCCGTCCGTGGCGACGCGCCGTACGCGCACCCATACGCCGCTCAGGGCTACAGACCACCGGTTGCTGCTCGCCAGGGCGTCCAGCTGCAGCCGCGTGCCCGGGTCCGACTCCTCCGCCTCGACCAGCCGCAGCAGTGCCAGATCGGCCTCAGCGACGACGTGCGCGACCCGGAGCTGGCCGGGCCCGTCCACGCTCGGCGGGCCGAAGCCGACGGCCAGCTCGGCGTCCGCCCGTAATCCGCTGGCGCAGGTCAGTACATGCTCCCGCCCCAGCAGCACGCCGAAGGCCACAAAGCCCCCGTCCGCGTCCATAACCTGCGCGATCCGGGGCACGTGTCGCGTCACATCACGTACATCCCCCATACGCACCAACGATACGCCGTACGTCTGAGCTTGAGATTAAACCCCGACAAGATCGTTTCTTGTCGGGGTTCTGCGTTCTCCTGCCAACCGGCACGGCCACCCGCGACCCTTCGGAGTGCTGAAGCTACGAAGGTGGGAGGGTCGCCGTGGGGCCGACTATGCCAGGGCTGCGCGCTGTGGTCGAGGGAGAAGCCGCGACACGGCGGCGCCTGATCAGGTTCCGTGCCGGACTGTATGCATGCTTACGTCGCGGTGACGCGCTGTTCGAGCTGGTAGAGGCAGTTTTGACGGCGCACGGGCAGGTCGGCTCACTGGTGGAGTTGTCCGAGGAGAAAGCGTTCCGCCGCGGCCACGGAGCATTGTACGACGCTCTGGCCTGCGGAGACATCAACGTCCAAGCTTTGGCGGAGCTGTTGGCGAACTCGTGGGAGTTGTCGGCAACGGGTGAAACGAGGTTCTGGCCCACTTTCCGTGAAGCCACTGCTGCCGTCTCGTCCCCGCTGGAGCCCGGCTAGAGCCCCTTCCGCTGACCTGCGGCAACGCCACCAAGGACCGGGCTCTGTGCCGCGAGGAGGCCTCGTTGCACGGAAAGTGCGCCAGAGCCTGAACGAGGGCCACGTACGGCGGATGAAAAGTGACGGCGGCTGGGGTCTCCAGGAACACGGTATTGCGGGCTCTGGCCTCGGACCGGCCGCCGCAGTACCGGCGCCCGCTGAAGGGCTCGGCGGTGGACGCGGTGGAGCCGGCCGTGCGGGAACTGCTGAAGCAGACTCCGACGATGCCCGTCACGGTGATCGCGGAGCGGATCGGCTGGGAGCGCGGACTGACGATCCTGCGAGAGCGGGTGCGCGAGCTGCTCGGCCTATCTGCCCGCCGACCCGGTCTCCCGGACGGTCTATGAGCCGGGCGAGCTCGCCCAGTGCGACCTGTGGTTCCCGCTGGCGCTCGACAGCGGCAGGCGGCACTGGTAGACAAGCCCGTCAGGGCCCTCGGCGGGGGTGGTGTTCTCATCCATGGAATCCCCAACTCCCGTCGGGGGTCGACGTGTTACGCCGCTATCCGGCCGGGTTCGGCAACGCAGGCGGCTGCGGCGGGGCGGTGAAGCGGCCCGCGGGGGTGCGGTGCAGCCAGCCCCGGTCCGCCAGGCGCTTGAGCGACGTCGAGTTGGCCACCGCCGAATGGATCGACTGGTATAATCACCGTCGCCTCCACGGTGAGATAGGCCACGTCCCACCCGCCGAATACGAAGCCAGCTACTACCAACAACACCCAAAGCCGCAGGTCATAGCCACAACCCAGAGTCTCTAACGAACCCGGAACGGTTCAGTCACGAAACTGCTCACATGCTCAACGGCATGAGCGAAGGGTCGGGGTAGCGAGGTGGGCAGCCCGAAGGGTGCGAAGTGGTCGGGGCCGAGGAATGAGGTGATCTCGGCGATGTGCTCGCCGCGCAGGGTCAGCACTGTGATCGACCAGGCGACGTGTGGGCCGGCGTCGTCGTTGCCAACGTAGAACGCCACGGTCGGCTGGCCGTTCGCGCTGGCCACGAGGTGGCGCCAGCTTGGGCAACGGGTCATGGGGACCTGCACGGCGAAGTCGGTGACGGCCTCAAGGCCGTGGTACCAGTGCGGCAGCGGCGGCATCGACCAGGTGACGTCCTGGGTGAGCAGCGCGACCAGGGCGTCGGCGTCGCCGCGTTCCAGGGCGGTGGCGTACCGGGTGACGATCTCCCGCACCCGGGCGTCGCCGATCTGGCGCAGCGTCTGCTGCTGGGTACGGGAGGGAACCTTCTCCGCGACGATCTTGCGGGCTCGCGCCAGCGCGGAGTTCACGGACGTGGTCGAGGTGTCCATCATCGTGGCGATCTCGGCGGCGGAGAATCCGAGGACCTCGAACAGCAGCAGCGCTGCCCGCTGGTTGCCCGGCAGGTGCTGCAGAGCGGCGACAAAGGCGAGCTCGATTGCCTCACGCTGCTCGTAGCGCGCGTCCGGGCCGGCCGGCCTGTCGGCGAGGCCGGCATCGGGGTAGGGGCCCAGCCAGGCGACGTCGGCGGGAGCGTTGCCGTCAAGCACGGCGCGGTCGCTGGACGGGCCGAGGTCGACGGGCAGGGCCCGCTTGCCACGGGCTTCAACGACGTCCAGGCACGTGCGGGTGGCCACCGTGTACAGCCACGTGCGCAGCGAGCTCCGTCCCTCGAAGCGCGCCAGCCCCCGCCACGCCCGCAGCAAGGCGTCCTGCAGGGCATCGGCGGCGTCGTGGGTCGAGCCGAGCATGCGGTAGCAGTGGGCGTGCAGCTCCCGTCGCAGCGGCGCCACGAGGCGGGTGAACGCCGCGTCGTCCCCGACGCGCGCCCGCGGCAGGTCGGCGTCGTCGGCGCCCTCCGGTGCCGCAACGTTCTCGACGAGACCTACGCGCTCGTCGGCGACGTGGACGGCCAGCCGACGGGCGGGATCGGCCAGACCGGTCCCGACAGCCCCTACGCCGGGATTGTCGTCTATTTCCGGGTCGATGACGTCGACAGCGCACTCGCACGCGCGGAGGCGCTCGGCGGCACCCGCGTCATGGAGCCGACTGAGACTCCCGTCAGCCGGATCGCCGCCTTCGCCGACCCCGACGGCAACCTCATCGGACTGCTCAGCCGCTGACGGCCGAGAACGCCCGGACACCCACGACCCCAATGCTCAGGCCGCAGCGAAGGTCACAACCCACGACAGGAGACCGGCCGACATGACCGCACCAGAACCAGAACCGACAACAGACCTCCACCGAGCGAGCGGCATCTGGCCGCTCGTCCACGCCGAGCGAGCGGCCCTGACGGCCGATCTCGCGGACCTGACCGACAAGCAGTGGGCGACGCCGTCGCTGTGCACCGGATTGACCGTGCGCGAGGTGCTTGCACACCTCACCGCCGGGGCGAGCCTCAACCCCGTGCGGTGGATGGCGGGCGTGATCCGCTGCCGGTTCGACTTCGACAAACAGGTGGCTATGCGGCTGGCCGAGCAGTTGGGCGCGACCCCGGCCGAGACACTCGAGAGGTTCCGCCGAGTCGTCACGAGCACGACCAAACCACCCATCCCGACCGTGGCGATGCTCGGCGAATCGATCGTGCACGGGGAGGACATCCGGCGGCCGCTGGGCATCGGCCACGACTACCCGCTCGAAACGGTCACGCAGGTGGCTGAGTACTACCAGGGCTCCGACCTCCCCGTCCTCACCAAAGGGCGGATCGGCGGCCTACGACTCGTCGCGACCGACGGACCCTTCACCGCCGGCTCCGGACTGCTCGTGTCCGGCACCACCTTGGCGCTGACAATGGCGATGACCGGACGCACGACGTACTGCGACGAACTCCACGGCGACGGTGTCACGAGCCTGCGCGACCGCTGCGAGACCCCTTGAGCCGGCGCCCGGACGCCGTACAGCCGGGGTAGGAGACACCCGCCTCGCACCACAGCGAGAACCCCGACAACCACCCCAACCAGCACCCCACGAGAACCGACGGATGATCAGAGCAAATGATCACGGCCCGCCGCCTGCGGGCTCACCCCTGACCACTGCCAGACCAGGGCCTCCCACCTGCGAAATCAGGATGGAAAGTCCTCACTGGCCGCTCATCGGACACGCGTCACAGCGCTTGATCATCTTTCGCGACAGACCTTGATCAGCGTAGGAGGCTGAATGCTGTAGCCGCGGCCGCTGCGCCGACCAAGGTGCCAGCGATGAGCTGGGGCAGGGTATGGGCTTTGAGGAGGCGGCGGGACCAGCCGATGGCGCCAATGGCCAGGACTAGCGGGAGCATTACCGGGCCGTAGGCCAGCAGCAGGATGGTGACGGCGCCTGCGGCGACGGCGTTGTGGATCGAGATCTGCCACCAGACGGTAACGGCCAGAGTGGATCCCAGACCCACGAGCATGGCGATGACCAGGGCGAAGAGCTCGCGCGGCGCGTGGAGGACGTGGAGCAGCGCGGTGCCGGCGATGACCGACGCCATGCTGGCGGTCATCGGGAGGACGCGCTGTTTCCGTATTCGGATGTGCTTGTCGCCGAGGCGTCCGCGTCGCACGCCGAACCTGAGAATGCTGAGCGGTATGCCGCCGCAGAACAGGGCTGCCAGCAGGCCCCAGCCGATTCCGGCGATGCTTCCGGTGCTGTGCCAGCCGATCAGCAGCAGCAAGGCGATCACGAGATTCAATGGGGCCAGAACGTCGGTGATCAGCTTGGCGGCCCTCTCCTTGGCGGTGGCCTCGGAGTAGGCGGGCGGGGCAGGCGGGATGAAAGTACTCATGGCTGGTCCCCCAGGGTACGGGCCGAGTCCACTGTGTCGGCGAACGTGTGGGTGAGGTCGGATCGGAAGGCGTGGGCGAGCTGTTTGAGCGCCTGTGTCTCGCTGAGCAGATCCCGGCCGCCGCCGGCGGGCAGCTGGTGTTCTCCAGGCGGGGCGTCGTCGCGCAGACGGGCGCGGCGGGCGACCTCGAGACAGCACGCCTCGGCGGCCGTGGCGGCGGCAGTGCCCCGGATGCCTGCGCCGGCGACGTATTCGTCGGCCTGCTCGCGCAGGGCGGTGGGGATGTGTTCGCTGAGTGTGAGGGCAGCGTCGCGGATCTCGATGGTTCGGCGGTACAGGCGCTTGCGGATTCTTCGCGTATCGAGGAGGTCCGCGCTCCTGCCTCGCGGTGGGTCGAGCCGCACGGAGGGCGTCGCGTCGGTGAGTGCGTGCCACAGCCCGTAGAGCTGGGACAGGTCGGTGCGGGCGCGGAGCCAGCCGCGCAGCTTGTCGAGGGCTGGAAGGCTGCTGCCGATCACGAAGAGCAATACGGAGCAGACGAGCAGTCCGGTACTGGTCGTATCGCTCGTGTCGGTCGAGGGCACGGAGTTGCGGGCGTAGCGCAGCAGCACGGCGGCTATGCGGTGCAGCGCGTACACGATGCCGACGCCGGCTCCGGCCCCGACGGTGCGCAGGCCCCAGCCGAGCAGGCTCATGCCGGCTTGGCGGCCCCACTGCCAGCAGATACGGGCTGCGGCGGCCAGCGCCAGGAGGAGGTAGGAGATCCAAATGGTCCCGTAGGCGGTGATGCGGCCGTCGGAGGCGTAGTCGCTGAGCAGGTCCGCAGCTTCGAGGGGCCGCGGAGTGGCGACGAACAGCAGGACCATGGCCAGGCCGGTCAGGATGGGGAGAGCCATCCGAAGACGCCTGTAGCCAGAACTCGCCCACTGGCTTGAGGACATGCGCTGGACGAAAGCGATGAGTCCGGCGGGTGCGACGACGCCACCCGCCAGGTGTTTGACCAGGAAGGACAGGTCGTTGACACCGCTCAGGCGGTCCAGTGCCAGACCGAACGGGTACGGGCGCATGGTCATCGCGACGGCGACGCCGCAGAAGGCTGTCCACAGTCCGCGTTCCTTGCCTTCCCTGAGCGCGGATCGTGCTCGCCAGAGAGTTATCACCCAGAGCAGAGGGATGCAGACGATCTCGAATGCTGCGACCACGGGGCGTCACTCAGCTCGCAGGGCCGCGTTCAGGCGGCGGAGGACGCTGTGGTTGCCGACGGTGGCAGTGCTCGGAGCGAGCGAGACTCGGTCGGCGATGAGACTGGCCAGCCGTTCGGCATCCTGTTCGTCCGTGTTCGTGTAGCTGGCACGCCCCAGCATGCTTTGGATCGTCTTCGGATCGATGTCACTGCCGAAGACACCCCCCGCAGCTGTGGCGGCCGCGCCCAGCACCGAACTGTGGCCAAGCAGCATATGGCTGAGTTCGTGCAAGATGATATGGGTTTGGTGGAGAGGGCTGGTCGCCGCCTCATAGAAGATGTGGTCGCCGACGTCGGTGGCGAGCCAGCTGCCGCAGGGAGCCTCGGTTCCGGAGATGCCCTCGGTGGGATGCAGGTAGATCGGCCTTTCGCGCTGGGCCGCGATTCGGTCGCAGAGCACCTGGATGTCGAACGGGGTGGGAAGGTCGATCACACCGAGAAGCGCTTCGAGGCTCGCGGAAGACCGTTGACGGCGTCCCGGCTTCTTGAAGCGGCTGCGTATGGACAACGCAACTCCGAGGGCTGTGCTGAGGGCCACCGAGGCGAGTGAAGCCCCGGGTGGAATGGGCGCCAGTCAGCCTATGTCATGCCGTAGTGGGTATTTTCGGACGATTCATCAGATGACGTAGAGGCGCCCAGAGGTCGGATGTGCAAACTTGGACATCACCGGCGAAGGGATGCAGAAGTCGGTGGACGACTGTGAGCTTTCCTACATCCGCGCGGGGCCCCTGAAGGCATGAAGGAGGATCAGCCCTGGGCCTCGTCGAGCCCTTCGAGCGCTCGGGCGCGCTCGATGAAGCCTTGGATCGTTGTCAGCGTCTCGGGGGACAGGCCCGAGGCTCGTAGGGCAACGCTGCGTACCTGATTGTCGCGCATGGACGCGAGCATGGAGAGGTTGGCTGCGATCCGCTCGGAGGTCTCCTCGTTGAAAAAGTACGAGGGGGAGACGCCGAAAAAGCCGGACAGGGCCTCCAGGTGCTTCATCGTGGGATTGTCCTTCGCCCCCGTGCGCAGTTGCCAGACGTAGCTGGCGGAGATCGTGGGGCCCCCGGACCGCTTGATGCCGGAGGCGACCTCCTCGTAGGTGTACGGCCCGCGATTCTTCGGGTGGACCGTGGTGAAGAGGTAGTCGATCTTCTCTGCGAGGGTGCGCCGCCCTTCGCGCGCCGCTTCGCTCATATCGGGATCGCCCTTCTGCGGTCATCAAGGTTTCTATCAACTGATGTGAACGATACATGCATCGGTTTGGGCATTCCATTCTCCTCAGTTGACAAGATCCATCTTCGCTGGTCTAGTGTCGTCGCGTTGCTATCCACTGACGTAAACGTGCAGGTGAGTAGAGCCAGGCCCCAGAGGGGCGAACCAGCGGAGGGACCGGATGCAGACAGCACCGTAGCGGGGTCCATGAGCCCATGGTGGGGGCCGGAGCAAAACCGGCGCCTGGGAGCTACCAACTCCCAAGCGCCGGGGCCGGCACCCCGAGGGGCACCGATTCACATCTCGCGGGCGGCGGGGCTTTTGCACGAGAACCGCCGCACCGCGCTCCTACGAACAACGGAGTATCGCATGCTCACCTCGCCGAGTGAAACCATGGCATGCCCGGACACGGCCCGCTGGCATCGCCTCGCGGCCCAGCTCGCCGACATGATCCCCGAGGCGGCGACCATCCGCGTCAGCCTCACCGACCCGAAGCAGGCGTGGCCCCACCCCCATGCCATAGCGAAGAACGCGGCCGGGGAGTCCATCACGCTGAGCCGGACGACCGCCAGGGTCGCAGCCCGCTGGATCCTACGGGTCTGGGCGGACGCGGACTGGACCCTGCCCCACACCTTCGACCTCGCCACCGCGACCCTCATCCGCAGCGATCTCGCCGCCGGTCGGGGCCGCTGACATGGCGAGGATCCGAACCATCAAGCCGGAGGCGTTCGTCTCCGAGTCGCTCGCCGAGGTGAGCGTCGAGGCGGAGCGGACCTTCTTCGGCCTCCTCACCCAGGCCGACGACCACGGCCGCCACCGCGACAACGCCGCGATCATCGCGGGACTGCTCTGGCCCCTGCGGGCCGAGCACACCTCGGTACACGTCGAGGACGACCTTCAGCAGCTCGCCACCGCGGGCCTGATCTGCCGGTACACCGGCTGCGACGGCCGCCGTTACCTCCACATCGTGACCTGGTCCGAGCACCAGAAGATCGACAAGCCGAGCCAGTCCCGTCTGCCCTCGTGCCCGCAGCACCACGCGGCGGACCGGTGCGGTCCCTGCAAGGGGACCTGCACCAAGCGCATCGAGGCGTCGCCCACCCCTACCCGAGGGCTCGCCGAGACTTCGCCGAACACTCCCCGAGCCCTCGATCTGCCCGCGCAGCCCGCTCCGACGCAGCCCGCCCCCCGAAGCGAGGCCCCGACCGCCCAGCAGGACGCCCTCGTCGGCCTCGCCGGCACCCCTGACTGCACCGGCAAGAAAACCGCAAGTCAGACGGCATTCCCCGAGGGCTCCCCGAAGCCTCCCCGAAACCTCGGAGAGGGCTCGGCGCCTGGATCTAGGATCTTGGATCCTGGATCTTCATTCCCTACGGGGCGCACAGCGCCCGCCGCCACCGTCTCGGCCAACGACCTGATCGGCGAGTACGTCGCGGCCTGCGACGAGCGTCCACCCAGCGACGTGATCGGACACCTCGGCCGCATCGCCAAGAAGCTCCTCGGCGAGGGCATCGCCCCGGAGCACGTCCGAGCCGGACTGAAGCGCTTCACGGAGATCCAAGGCCACCCCAGCCGCTTGCCCAGCTTGGTCAACGACGCCATGAACACACGGTCCACAGGTTTGGCGCGGCCGAGAATCCGGCCTAACGTGCCCGCTCACCAGGCATGGACCAACCCGGTCGACGCTGCCGCCGCCTACGCAGAGGAGCTGTGATGCGTACCCGTACCCGCGACCCGCAGACCCTCGGCGGCGCAGGCACCCTGGACCGGATGGCCCGCATCCTGGCCGCCCGCAACATCGACCCGGCCACCGTCGCCGCGCCGGCCGATGAGCCCGAGCCCTTCTCCCCGCTGGACGCCCTGCCGGCCGGGATGCCCCCGCGCTACCAGGGCGCGGTCGCCGACCACCCCCAGGTCCTGGAATGGGTCCAGGACGTCGCCCGGCAGGCCGTCGCCCCGAGCACCGGAGCCCGGCGGCAGGTCACCACCGGCCCGAGCCTGCTGATGGCCGGGGTGGTCGGCGCGGGCAAGACCCACCAGGCGTACGGCGCGGTCCGACAACTGGTGCAGACCGGCGTCGGCGTGCGCTGGCGCGTTACCGCCGCCGCCGACCTGTACGCCGACCTCCGCCCCAGGCCGGGAGTCGACACCGAGCGGGAGCTGGCGGCCGTCAGCCGGTGCCCCCTGCTGATCATCGACGACCTCGGCGCGGCCAAGGCGTCCGAGTGGGTCGAGGAAGTGACGTACCGGTTGATCAACCGCCGGTACAACCACATGCTCCCGACCCTGGTCACCACCAACCTGGCGATCAAGGACCTCCGGGCCTACCTCGGCGACCGCGTCAGCAGCAGGCTCGCGCAGATGACCACCCGGGTCGAGTTCGAGCCCGTCGACCGCAGACGCCACCGCACACCCGCCTGATCCACCGCAGGCCGCCACGCCGGGCCGCGCCCCCAGAGCGCCGCCCCATGCACCTCCCGACCCAACGCACCCCTCCGCCGACGCCCAGCGCGCGGAGAGCGATCGGAGCAACCCGCATGACCACCACGACGATCAGCCCTGCCCGCCACCGGTCGCTCGGCGACCACAGCTGGCAGGACCAGGCCGTCTGCCAGAGCACCGAGCACAACCCGGTGGACCCCGAAACCTTCTTCCCAGGGCCCGACGAGACCGCCAAGATCACCGCCGCCAAGTCGCTCTGCGGCCAGTGCCCGGTCCGCCGCACCTGCCTGGACGCCGCCCTCGAAGGCGGCGACACCCACGGCATCCGGGGCGGGATGACCGAGGAGGAGCGCGAGCCGCTGCACGAGAAGCTCGCCAACCGCCTCGACTACAGCCGCGTCAACGCCACCGTCGCCGGGCGCGACGTCCACCTCACCAAGGCCGAGCGCCGCGCCGTCGTCCACGCCGCCTACCGCCACGGCCTCACCGAACAGCGCCTGGCCTGGCTCCTGAAGATCAGCGAGGACCACGCCCAGAAGCTCTACCGCGAGACCCGCCGCGCCATCCGCAACCGAGACCTGGAGCAGACCCCGAAGACCACCCCGCCCCCCGATACCAACGGCGAGCGCCTGGGCCGCGACGACTTCGGGACAGCGGCATGAGCACCGCGAACGCGCCGAAGGCGGCGCACATCACCGGCTGGGACCGCGCAGTCGTCATAGCCCTCGGCGGCGCGGGAAGCGCCCTGTCCTACGACGCCCTCCAGCAGATGGCCGTCGCCATCCACGTCCGCGGTTTCCTGACTTACCTCTTCCCCCTGGTGATCGACGGCTTCATCGCCTACGGCATCCGGGCCCTGCTGGTCCTGCGCGACGCGCCCCTGCGCGCCCGGCTCTACGTCTGGATGCTCTTCGGTACAGCCACCGCCGCCAGCATCTGGGCCAACGCGCTGCACGCGGTCAGACTCAACGAAGAGGACGCCTCGGCCACCGGGCTTCGGCTCAGCGACACGGTGGTCGCCGTACTGTCCACCATCGCCCCGCTCGCCCTGGCCGGAGCAGTCCACCTGTACATCCTCATCGCCCGCGGGTCGGTCAAGGACAGTGACCGAAGCGACCGCGACGACCTCGGTCAGGCCGGTCACCTCGGTCAGGACGGTCAGCCCCAGCGCATCCCGGTTATTCGGACTGACCGCGCCGGTCAGCCCCAGCCCGGTCAGGTCAGCGCCGGGCAGCCGGTCAGCGCCCTGACCGACCGGCCCGGGCTATCCCTGGACAAGCACCATCCGGACACCCGGACACTGACCGGGGACAGTGCCCCGGCGGACACCACCCGCCCGAACACCGGTCACCACGACAGGGAGCCCAAGGCCGCTGACCTGGCTGGACAGCCGGGCACCGTCCCAGTGGTCAGTGACCGATCGGTCGGCACCGAGCCGGTCACCGGTCACGCGGACAGCCTCCCGCCGGTCACTGACCGGCCGGTCACTCCTGGCTCGGTCACTGCCCCGGGCAGCCGCCCGACCGGTGACCGGCGACCCGACCTGGACACCGAGGAACTGCTGGAGATCGCCCGGTCAGCGGTCAAGGCCGAGGACAAGCTGACCCGCAAGGTGGTCGCCCAGGCCATCCGAGGTCAGCAGATCCCGCTGTCCAGCGACACGCTGACCGCCCTGATGGTCCAGCTCCGCGAGCAGCACGGACAGCCGGTCACCTCATCCCGGAACTGACCGGACACCACGGAGTCGGGTGACCGAGCCGGACACCTCGGCCGGTCACCCGACCCCGGACACGCGCCCCACAACCTCCTGAAGCGAACCGGAGAGCACCGCCATGCGCACGAACCCCGCCACACCGGCCGAGGTGGATTCCTGGCTGACCGTCCTGCACCAGCGCGGCCACCTCCACCGCGCCGAATCCGGCCCCGACAACATCTGGACCGTGCAACGACGCCGACACGACCTCCCGTGGACCCTGCACCACCCGGTCCTGGCCATGGACTGGATCGAGGAAGTCGTCCGAGACGTCCACCAGCAGGACACGGAGTCGAGCCGATGACCGCCAACGACCCGGCGGCCACCATGTCCGGACCGCAGCGTGACCCCACGACGGCTCCTGACGGAGCAAGTTGTCGCGTACGACGGTCCTACGGCCCGTCGTACGCACTTGCCCCCGCCCCGGAGGGCGGGGGAAGTCCGGCTGGTCCCCGAGCGAGGGCGCACGGAGACCAGCCGGACTCCCGGCACCAGGGGGCTCCGGTCGCAGGGGGAGAAGCAGACAACCGCGCCCCGCGCGAGCAGCCGAGCCCGAGCCCGCCTGCGTTCCCCGACCGCAAACCGCGCCGCCGCACCCGCAACCCGAGCGAGCGCACCCACAAGACCACTACTCGCCTCTCCGACGTCGAGAAAGCCGAGATCACCGCCGCCGCCAAGCAGCGCGCCGTTACCGTCGCCCGATTCCTCGCCGCCGCCGGCCTCGCCGTCGCCCGCGGTTCGACCACCGTGCACACCAACGAACAGCTCGATGCCGCCATCGACGAGTTGGCCGCCCTGCGCACCGCCCTCTCCCGCGTCGGCAACAACATCAACCAGATCGCCTTCGTCTACAACGCCGGAGGACAACCCCGCCCCGGCGAACTCGACCACGCCCTCAGGGCCTTGACCCGCCTCTTGGCCCGCATCGACAACACGGCCGACACCCTGGTGAAGAAGCGCCTCTGATGGTCCCCAAGATCCGACGCGGCTCACGCACCCACGGCCTACTCGTCTACCTGTACGGCCCCGGCAAGCGCGACGAACACACCGACCCCCACCTCGTCGGCAGTTGGGACGGCTTCGCCCCCGACCCCGGCCGCGACACCAGCCCCGACCCCGACCCCAAAGTCACCCTGGCCCGGCTCGCTGCCGCCTTGGACCTACGGGTCAAGCAGGCCGGCACCAAGGCCCCGGCCGAACACGTCTGGCACTGCTCGGTCCGCACCGACCCAGGCGACCGGACCCTGACCGACGCCGAGTGGAACACCGTCGCCCGTCGCCTGGTCCAAGCCGTCAACCTCGCCCCCGAAGGCGATCCGGACGGCTGCCGGTGGGTCGCGGTGCGCCACGCGGACGACCACATCCACATCGTGGCCACGATGGTCCGAGGTGATCTGCGTCGACCGAGGATGAACTACGACTTCAAGAAGGCCCAGGCCGAATGCCGTCGCATGGAAAAGGAGATGGGTCTGCGCAAGCTCAAGCCCGGCGACGGCACTGGAGCCAAGACGCCCACCAGCGCCGAGCGCTTCAAAGCCGAGCGCACCGGCCGCCCCGAGGCCCCGCGCGAGACGCTGCGCGAAGCCGTCCGCCAGGCCGTCGCCGGAGCAGCCAGCGAAGCCGAGTTCTTCACCCGCCTTCGCGAGGCGGGCCTACGCGTCAAGCTGCGCCACGCCCCCTCCGGTGACGTCCTCGGCTACAGCGTCGCGCTGCCCGGCGACCGCAACCGCGACCGCGAGCCGGTCTGGTTCGCGGGTTCCACCCTGGCCCCCGACCTCTCCCTGCCGAAGATCCGTCGCCGACTGGCTGACGGGACCGCCGACGAGGCTACGCCCCCGGCCGCCGCCAGTGGCCGATCGGAGTGGTCGCCGCCCGCCCGGGGACGACGCACCGCCACCGGGGTCGCCGAGCGCGCCGCGATCCTTCTGGACAGCGACGACGACGAAGCCGCAGCCCAACTCGTCGGAGTCGGCGAGCTCCTGGACGCTGTCGCCCAGACCTCCCCGGCTGCCACCCGCGCCGAGCTGGGCGCCGCCGCCCGCTCCTTCGAACGCGCCACCCGCAGCCACGTCCGGGCCGAACGCGCCGACACCAGGGCGATCCGCTCGGCGGCCCGGGGCATCATCCAGGCCGGCGGCGCGCTCGGCCGAGGCGAGGACGGCGGCACCACCGCCATGCTCGTCTCCACCCTGGTTCTGGTCGCGCTGGCCGCCGCCCGCTGGCACTCCGCACGCGGCCACGCCCAGCAGGCCGAAGCCTCCCGGCAGACCGCCGAACACCTGCGCGCCGCCTACCGCCAGGCCGCCACCGCACCCCTGCAGGCCCTGCGCGACCACGGCCGTGCCCTGCCCGCAGCCGAGCGCCGCACCTACGAGACCACCATCCGCGCCGCCCTCCCCGCCAGCGCTCTTGGTGCCGACGCCGAGACGAATACCGACGCCCTTGCCGCCACGCTGGCCCAGGCCGAACAGGCAGGCCACGACCCCAAGGCCCTGCTGCAGGAGGCCATCGACATGCGCGAACTCGACACCGCCGAGGACGTGAACGACGTCCTTGTCTGGCGCCTGCGCCGACTCGCCCAGCTCCCCGCCCACCCCGGCGACGCCGCCCGCCGCCCGCACGCCGGCACCGGCCGCGCCAAGCCCACGGACAACCGGACCGGCGTCCGGATCGCACCTCCGACAGCGACTCGTCCCGCCGCACCGGACCCGCGCAACCGGCCGCCGCGCCGCTGACCAGCAGTCCGACAGGTCCACCACCGGCCTGCCAGACTGCGCGAATCCTCTGGACAACCGGTTCCACCGGCTGTTACGGATAAACAGAGAAGGCCCTCGACCGGGAGATGACGCTCGTGCTCAGAACTACCAACCACCGCGTAGAGCCGACCCCCGTCCTGACCGCTGTCACCGTCGGAAGCGACCCCCTGCTGCAGCTCCACTACGAGATGCAGGCGCCCAGCGGCCCCGGCGCGACGCGCTGCCTCAGCCACCCGCCGGAGCTGTCCCTGCGCGGGATCCCCGTGATGTGCTCGGCCTGCCGGGCTCGGCGCGACTGGCTTCTGATCAACCACGGCCGCAACGTCTGGGTCTGCTGCCGCTGCAGCAACCAGTGGCTCGAGCCCGAGATCAGCCGTGCCGACTTCGACGCCTTGATCGCCATCCCGGACGGGACGACCTACTCCACCGTCGAGCAGGGCCTGCGGGCGCTCGGGTTCGACGGTGCCTTTGCCGGCACCTACCTGGACTAATACGGTGAACTGCATCAGATGCTCGCGGACACCCGTGAGGGCCGGCGGATCCCGCCGTCGACGTCACCCTCGCCCGCCGACCCGGTGACCGAACGCGGCGAGCGCGGGGCCTGCCCAGCCTGATCACCGCCACCGGGTCGGCTACTCCGCTCTATCCGGGATGGCCACTGAGAACAGCAGGGGCCCTGGGAGTGCCGAGCGGGGCAGCCACGCGTCCACGATCAAGCTCACCGTGCCGTCCGTCCGCGGGGCCAGGCCGACGGCGCGCTGGCCCCGGACAGTGACCAGGAATGTGTGTTCGTGGGTGCGCAGGTCGGTGCTGTATACCTCGACGGCTGTTCCGCCGGAGGCTCGGCCGGCCGAGAGCACCGTGTGGGCGTCCCAGGGCAGAAGGGCGGAGATCTCGCTGAGTGGCGCGGCTTGCTTCCAGTCCTGCTCAGGGAATGCCATCGCCTCGCGGATGCCTAGGACTCCGGCACGGCTTCCGCCGACGAGGTAGAGCCGGTTGTCGGGCAGGAGCGCCATGTTGTCGATCTTGCCCACGAAGTCGATGGTGTGCTCCCGCTGTTCGGCGGGCCGGGCGGCGACGCGCGTGACCGTGTGACGGCCGCTGTAGCCGGGCGGTCCGGTGGTGGCGAACACCCACAGCTCTCCGGCGGGGTTGGTCAGGAGGCGTGCAAGGTTGGGGAACGGCCCGGCCACGGGTGTGACTCCGGTGTTGCCGGTAGAGGTGACGACGGCAGCCGCGCACAGCACCGTCGTGCCCGCCGAGGTCCGGAGCGCTGAGTCCCGGCTTCCGGGGAGGCTGAGCACCCACCGAACCTCGCCCGTCGCCGGGTCCAGCCGAAGGACGCCGTCACCTGTAGTGAGCAGCAGATTGCCGCCATGGGCCGTCACGCCGGTGAGAGCGGTGCCGGGCGGAGCGGCCAAGACTGCGGCAGCGCTGACGCCCGTCGCCTGTTGGACGACATCGGGCGCCGCCTCTGGCGGGGACCACTGGCGATCGGGCGGCGGTGCGCCCCGCCGTCTTGGGCAGCCCACACCAGGAGGCGGCACAGCAGGGGACAGCCCCCTCGACAGCGGTACCTGTGGGCTCGCCACAGCCACAGTCGGCGACGCCGTGCCCGGGGGGCGGACGGAGGCCGAGGTGCGGCGCATGCTGACCGAGGTCAACGAGAAGATCCGGGCTGCCATCAGGCGGCCGTCGCCGGGTCCCCTGCTGAACCTCAAGCCGTTCGACATCGAAGCCATGGTCGAGGAGTGGCGCGCGGCGCGCGGACCGTCGTAGCGATCAGGAGCCCGCGGACCGCGAGTGAGTGCCCCGCAGCCGGATGCGTAATACCCGCTCAATGACATCGAGCATTACGCATCCGGGTGACGGGGCGCGCAGTGAGACCGTACGCATCAGGCGGGCGACCGCACGGGACGCGAAGCGGCTCACCCGGCTGGTCAGGACTTCCCGCGCCTACGAGGGGCCCTACGCCGCCATGGTCGCCGGATACCGGGTGGGACCCGACTACATCGAGACCCACCCGGTCTTCGCGGCCGTCGAGCCCGGCACCGACCGGCTCCTCGGCTTCTACTCGCTGATCCTCGCCCCGCCGGAACTGGACCTCATGTTCGTCGCCGACGATGCGCAGGGACTCGGCATCGGACGGCTGCTCATCGGGCATCTGCGCGATGAGGCGCAGCGCGCCGGCCTGACCGGCGTCCGCATCGTCTCGCATCCGCCCGCCGAAGGCTTCTACCGCAGTGTCGGGGCACGCCGGACCGGCACCCTTGCGGCCAACCCGCCCGCGGTGATGTGGGACCGGCCCGAACTGGTGCTGCCGGTCGCCTGACCCTGACCCGGAGGGGCCCCGGCCGGAACCCGTGCACGGATCCCGGCCGAACCCCCTTTCCCGTACGTTGTGTTACGAGGTTCAGCCCCCGTACGGACGCGTGATGATCTCCATGGCGTGACCGACGGGATCGAGGAAGTAGATGCCTCGGCCGCCGTCGTTGTGGTTGATCTCGCCCGGATGCTTCCGATGCGGATCCGCGTAGTACGTGATCCCGAGTTCCTTGATGCGGCTGTACGCCGTGTCGAACTCCGCCTCCGAGACGAGGAAGGCGTAGTGCTGCATGACGATCGGCGCTTCGGGACTGGTCGCGAAGTCCAGGGTGACCCCGTTCGCGGTGGCGACGGGTATGAACGGTCCCCATTCCCCGCCGACTTCCAGACCCAGTATGTCCGCCAGGAACTCGGCGGATTCCCGGTTGTCCCGGGCGTGAATGATGGTGTGATTCAACTCGACTGACACTGTGGAATGCCTCCAACGGGCATCTCACGGGTACCTCCACGCCTCACCGGCGGGGCTTTTGAAGAGACTGTTCTGTCGCGGCAGCACCCGCTGAGGAATACGTCACCTCCGAATACGTGAACTCCGCCGGTATCGTGCTGTGACCGGGAAGGCTCGCCGGGTTGGTTGGTCAGGTGGCGAGGGCTGGTCGGCCTCCCCAACGGAGGGGCCACATTGTTCGTGAGCACGTCGCGGTCGGACAGAGCATGTTCGGGCGGGGCTACGCGCTTCAGGGCAACCTCCCCGCAAGAGCGCTGCGCCCTGCTCCGAACGTGCCCGACCGGCCACCGTCCCGGCTGGAATACGACCGTACGGTGGTCGGTTGTACCGGGACGTGCAACGTGATCTGGAACCGCCCGGCGGCATCCATCCTCTGCTGGCGGGACGGTTCAGCCCCTACAAGTTCGACCCGTCGGCCGCCATCGACGACCACTCCCTCGGCTTGCTGCTGGAAGCCGCGCGATGGGCACCGTCCGCTGGGAACTCCCAGCCATGGGGGTTCTTCGCGAGCCGGCCCGGTGAGCGGGGGCATGAGCGGGTCGTGCGCCACCTCGCGCCCAGCTCGGCCCGGTGGGCGACGGACGCAGGCCTGCTCGTCGTCACGCTGGCGCGCCGCTACGTCGGCGACACGCAGCTGCTCTACTCCGAGTTCGCGGACTACGACCTCGGCCAGGCCGTCGCCCACCTGACCGTCCAGGCCCAGGCGATGGGACTGGCCGCCCACCAGTTCCGGGCCTTCGACCTGGAAGGCCTCACCGAAGAACTGCGCCCGAACCCGGGATGGGCGATCGTCTCCATGATCGCGCTCGGAAAGGCCGCCGGAGAGCCACCAGCGAGCCGCGACCGGCGCAGCATCGCCGACCTGGGTTCCGCCCCCTGGTCGATGTCAGAGTAGCGCTATGACCGGGCAGGTTCGCCGGGTGGACGGTGATGACGCCTGAACTGATTGGATGTGGGCCGACATCCGATCCGATGTGGGAGGCGCGGTGACGGAGCCGGTCAAAGTCCGGAGGCTGACTGACCAGGAAGGCCAGCAGTTACAGCGGATCGTACGGCGGGGCAGCACGAACACGGTGCGCTACCGGCGGGCGATGATGCTGCTGGCCTCGGCCGGCGGCAACCGGTGCCGGTGATCGCCCGGCTGGTCCAGGCGGACGAGGACACGGTGCGAGATGTGATCCACCGATTCAACGAGATCGGCCTGGCCTGCCTGGACCCTCGCTGGGCGGGAGGCCCTCCCCGCCTACTCAGCCTTGACGACGAGGACTTCATCGTCCGGACGGCCACCACCCGACCCACCAAGCTCGGGCAGCCCTTTACCCGCTGGTCCATCCGCAAACTGTCGCCTACCTGCGCTGCCTCCACGGCCGAGTGATCCGCATTGGCCGTGAGGCCCCGTGCTGTCTCCTCGCCCGACGCGGCGTCACCTTCCAACGCAACAGGACTTGGAAGGAGTCCACCGACCCCGACTACGACGCCAAACTCGACCGGATCGAGCACGTCCTGGAACACTTCCCGGACCGCACGTTCGCCTTCGACGAGTTCGGGGCCACTGGGCATCCGCCCGACCGCCGGGGCCTGCTGGGGCCGAGAAAGGCAAGCCGGACCGGCTTCCGGCGACCTACCACCGCACCCACGGTGTGGGCACTCGTCCTCGTCCTGGACGTGGCCCTCATACCAGTCGTGGACGGCCGCGTGGAGGATCGCCTCCTCCACCGAGGCTTCGCCGCTGTGGACCGATCCGATGGCGTTGCCGACGACTACCCTGCGCACGGCGTTGTCGGGTGAGGGGAACGGCGGGGACGGCATCGGCGAGTCGGTCGTCATGGCCGAAGCCTACGGGCGGACCCGGTCACGGGTCAGCCGGATGCGGTGCTGTCGTGCTTGGCGGCGGGCCCGTGAAGGTCGCTGCGGAACCCCCGGCCGACGGGCTGCCAGCCCTGGAAAGTTGCGGGCCTCCAGCGCGGCCGATCAGGCACGCTGGTGTCGTCGGGCTCGGGCAGGCTGCCCCGACTCTTGCGGCTGCGGGCTGCTCGAACACTGATGCCCAGGTGAGCGGCGACCTCCGGATACCCCCAGAGCTGCTGGTCGTCGGCCATCGTGTCCTCCTCGTTCGTCGATGATGAGCGTACGCAACGCGCGGGTGGTCGTACGGCAAGGCCGCCCCTGCCTGATCGGCGCGGGACGGCCTTTTGCGGGTGCGGTCAGACCTCGGCGAGGCGGTTGGAGAAGTCGAGGGCGGCGGTGGCCACGGCGAAGGCGGCGCACAGGCCGTGTACCTCGTGGATGGTCGGGCGGATCAGGCGCGGCCAATTGTCGGGAGCAGCTGGCCAGGAGGCGAGATGGACCTCGGCGTTAGCCAACCCGAGGTGTGCGGTGAGGTCCCAGCCAGCCGGCGAGGCGGGTTCCCAGTTGAGGCGGATCCGGCCGAGGGGGAGTCGGAGAGCGTCGCACGGGAGCCAGGAGACGTCGAGCGGTCCCTTGGGAAGGGCGGAGACGCGGTGGACCAGTGCGCCGCGCACTCCGGGCGGCATGGGCCGCAGAGCGAGGCCGTGCAGCGGACGGGTGGCGGAAGGGTGGGGTCGCGGTGAGATGGGGGCTTCCTGTCGGGGTCGGTGGGACGGGGTCAGGCCCAGGCGAGGGAGGTGCGGACCTCTGGCGGGAGGTAGTCCTCCTGGCCGTCGTCGGCGATGAACGCGACGCCGTCGCGAACGAGGACGTCAGTGCCGAGGTAGTGCGCGAAGGGCCAGTCGGGGTTGACGGCAAGGCGGATCGGCAGGTTGGGGTCGAGGTTCTGGAGCTGGCGGAGCAGGTGGCCGACGGTCAAGTGGGGCAAGGGAACCTCCGGGAACGGGATCGGTTGGGCTGAGGAGTGTTGTTGGTGGAGCGTCAGTGGGCGTCGAGGCGAAGCAAGTCGCGCAGGACCTTGGGACCGGTCGACTCCGGCTTGGGGTGGCTGGCGAGGTGCCGCTTGCGTGACTCGTTGACGTAGCCCTTGCCGGGGTTCTTCATCTGCCAGCCACCGCAGGAGCAGATGGCCTGTGAGTAGGCACGGCCGGGGCAGTCGGGGTGGAGCGGCTTGCCGGAGCTGGTGTGCTTGTGGTCCGTTGGGCAGTCGGTGCCTTCGGCGTGGTGGTTGGTCAGTGGGGCTCGGAAGGTCAAGGCCCGTTCCTCTCGGTGGCTAGGGGCTGGTCGGCTCGGCGTGCGAGCCGACCAGCGGCGGTGCGGGGCGTGTGGCGGACGAGAGCGGTCAGCGGGAGGGGTTGGCGACGAGGGCGGCGACGAATCCGGCGACAGCCTCGGAGGGGGTGTAGAGGCCGAACTCCTGGACCCAGGGCTCGGCGTCGTCGGGGACCACCCGGACCTGCCAGACGATGCCGCGCTTCCAGGCGGCGGTGTCCTCGGGGAGCCAGCCGACATAGACACGGCGGTCCGGGCTGGTGCAGTGCACGTTGGCCTCCGGGGTATAGACGATCGCCCAGCCGAGCGCCCCGAGAAGTGCGAGCACCGGCCCCGCGCAGTGGTCGCTGGACAGCCAGGCGCGCTCCTCCGTGGCGGGGCGGACGACAGCGGGCAGGAGGGTGCTGGAGGCTTTCGCGACTTGACGGTCCCTTCGTTGACCTGCGGTGTTTCCCGACAGCCGTACGTTGACATGCAGTGTGCCGAAGTACGTAGTCGTTTCCCGGAAGGTGGTGTCTGCCGTGGGCGAACTGGCCGTCGGGAGCGATGGACCGACGGGCCGGGGAATGGATCGGCGCGGCCGGTTGTCGTAACTGGGTTGCGGTGCGAGGCGGTACGCAGCCGAAGGGGGAGAAGGCGTGGCGGAGTCGAGCAGACACTGGGACGGAGCAGGGCTGGAGCGCAAGGTCCGCGCGGCCGGGCGGCCGTGGACGGTGGGTGACATCGCGATGGTCGCCGACGGCCAGTGGGCCGTGCGCACGAATCCCGACATCGAGGAGAAGCGCAACGGGGAAGCCGAGGTGGAGCTCCGCATCGCGGATGGGCGGCGCGTCGAGCTGACGGTGGAGGAGCTGGCCCGCGCGGTGGGCTCCCGGTTCGGGGAAGCCCACCGCGACGAAGACGCGGACTGATCGGCTAGCGGCGTGGCCCGGACGCGGCCACCGTCGGGCCGGCAGCGGCCGACGGAGCGGGCCGGTTGGGCGGTTGGCCCAGCGCGCGCGGTACGTGCGCCGAGCGGGCGACAGCGGCCTGGGCCAACCGGACCGTCGGTGCCCGGTCCGCGGTTGCGGCGGCTTCCCGGGCCTCGACCACGTGGCTGATCGCCTGCAGGGCGGTGCGGCTCTCGGCCTGCGCGACACGAAGGTCCACAGCCGTGCTGGTGATCCGCTCCAGGTCGTAGAAGGCCGGCACATGGCCGGGCCGGGTGAGGGCGTGCAGGCGGTCCTGGTGGACGGCGACCGTGTTGTTCGAGACGACGAGAGCCGATCGGATGTGCATCGCCGAGCGCAGGAGAGGGTCCTCGGCGGGACGGCGGACTGCGAGGGTCTCCAGTGCGTCGATGGGGCGGCCCCAGGCTTTCTCGATCATTGCGTCGGCCTGGTCGAGGGCAGTGGCGTAGGACACGGATGGCTCCGGAGGTGAGGTGGAGAAGAGGGTGGTGGTCAGCGGCTGTGCCCCGGACGCGGCACCTGTGGAACCGAGGGCGGGCGTGGTGCCGGGTTGAACGGCCGCGCGCCGGCAGGCGAAGGCGCCACGATGGAACGCGCGTTGGCAGCCTGGGCACGGCGCACGTCCAGGGGAGTCGGCACCGGGGGCTTGACCGGGGTTGCCGTTGCCTGCGCCGGAAGGTGGCGCAGGTCGTCGCCGTAGCGGATGACTGGTGCCGGGTCGGTGAGCGCGGTGTTCAGCGCGGCCACCAGGCCCTCCGGCGTGAAGGAGGAGGCGGTGGCGTACCACTGGTTCTCGGGCGGCCCGGCCAGCATGAGCCACCGCTCTTGATGGCCCTGCATTTCGGCGGCGTGGTCGAGGCGGCCTCGGCGCAGGTGGACCTCGGCCAGGCCGTCCGGAGACTGGAAGGAGACGTCGGCCGCGCCGCAGCGGTGGCTCCAGCCCGCTGCCGCCAGCGGTGTGCCGACGTCGAGCGCCGCCAGGTCGCTGTTGCCGTAGTAGAGATAGGAGTCGGGGCCCTCGGTGTAGGCGGCAGCGAGCGCGGTGGTGAAGCCGGCGACGATCTCGGTGGGAGTGCTGTCCTGGAAGGTGACCAGCCAGCGGGGCATCGCGAAGGGATCGGAGTACGCCGCGATTTTCCACAGCGCGTCGTCCTCACCTTCGGGCAGGTACCCCAGGCGAATGGTCTGCTCGGGGGCGTTGACGTACACGTTGCCCATCTCGTCGTGATTCAGTTTCCAGCCCACGTCGAGGAGAGGTTGGAGGGCGGGATCGCCGGTGCAGGTCGATCCGGCCAGGTAGCGCGGGGTGACGTGGTACTCGCGCCACCGCTCGTCGTTCAGGTCGTACGGCACAGCTCCTCCAAGGTCGAGGTGGGGAACGGGCCCGCGTGCAGCCGGGGCGGACTGCTCGGCTGCACGCGGGCACGAGCGCGGTGGGGACGCGGATCTGGTGCAGGGGGCCATGGGAATCACCGGCCCCGAGAGGGGGCGGATCGGGCGGTGACGGCCAGCGGCACGCGCGGTTGCGGCTGCGGGGCGTGGCTGAACAGGGCGCTCGGCGCGGCGGTGGTCCGACGCAGGGCAGCTGCGGTACGGATGCTGTCCGACCCCAGCGGGATGCCGGTGTGGGTGCGGGTGGCCGCCGCGGTGGCGGGGCGCTGTGGGGCGACGGGGTTGCTCCAGTGCTTGACGGCTGCGTAGACCGGGCCCAGCGCTCGCCAGGCGTCGGTCAGGACGTACGGATCGCCGTGGCGCGGTCCGGTGCGGGCGACCAGGACGTCGAGCTGAGGCCGGTTCAGCCGCTGCCGGGTGAAGCCGTTGTCCAGCCCGGCCTCCTCGGCGATGTGGACGAACCGCACGGGTCCGCCCGCGCCGAAGACCTGGATCACGGCGGTCGAGTGGCGAAGGTGTAGACGGCGCACGGCGTCCTCGACGCGCTCGGTACCGGCCACCTTGCCGAGCGACAGGTTCGTCTGGGACCAGTAGGACAGTGCCCGGTGCACCGACGACAGCCAGTTGCCGAACCCGCTGAGCTGGAACGGGGCACTGTGGCGATCAGCGGCTCGGGTCACCAGCCCGTCAGCGTGCATCTGCGCCAGTCGCTTGCCGACGAGCTGCTCGCCGACGAAGCGAAGCCCGGCGGCGACGTCACGCACGCGCATGGGGTCGCCGTGCTGGCAAAAGTCTGCGCCGACTGTCCACTCCGGCGCGATCAGGGAGAGCGCGGCCTCGACGTGCTGCGCGTTGAAGGAGCCGATCCGGGGAGTGGTGGGCTGTGCGGGGGTGGGCATGGTGATAACTCCGGTCGGGAAGGAAGGGTTCGGATTGCTCAGGCGCGGGCGGTCGGGCCGGGCCGGTGAGGGTCGCGCTCGGCGCGGAGACGCTGGAGCACCGTGCCGAGCCGACGGTTGCTGACGTGGATGCCTCGGTCACGCAGGCCCCGGCGCAGGGTTTCGCGGTTGAGACGGGGCAGGCAGGCGGCGACCTGGCGAGCAATGGTCATCAGGTCCTCATCGCCGGACGCGGGGCCGGTCCGGCCAGCCGAAGGCCGGCGGGCGGCAGGCTGATCAAGCAGGAGGCGGACATCCAGCAGATCCCAAACCGCCTCAGCTTCCGACTGCTCCCGGCGTTCGAGGTGAACGACCTCGTCCGCGTACCGCAGCACGAGGTCGTCGAGGGTGTGCTCGCCGGAGCGGCAGCGCTGCCAGGCCGTGTCCAGGTTGCGACGGGCGGCACGGACCTGGGCGTTCGTCTCAGCCAAGCCGCTGAGCCGCCGCAGCACGATCGGCAGAACGGGATCGCTGGAACCGTCGTGTGCGCCGCTGCGCTGGAGTTCCTCCAGCGGGCGGCCGTATCGGTGCTCGACCAGGTGGCGGGTGTAGATCGCGGTGGACATGGGGGTCTTCCTTCCTCGGGGTTCAGCGGGTGCGGGAGGGCTTCGCGGCCGTTCCGACGGGGGAAGCGGAAGCGGTGTCGGCTCCCGGAGACGGGCCGGGGTGGCTGCGGCTGAGGGCGGCGGAAACGCGTGGTGCAGTCGATCGCCCGTCCTGGAGGGCTGCCTCGCCCTGCGGTGTGAGCGACAGGAGCTGTCCAGGGCGGTACGACGACGTGCTGGTGTCCTTCTCCAGCAGCCCGTCCGCGAGGAGCCGCTCGGCGGTCTCGGCCAGCACCTTCGGGCGGTTACCGGCCCCGTCGGAGAGTCAGGTGTAGCCGTAGACCGCGCTCTGGTGGAAGCGCAGGCCGTCTGCCTCGACTGCTTCGAGGGCGGCGAATTGGCGACCGTCCGCGATGGCCCAGTTGTTGTCCTGCTCCGGGGCCAGGTCCACGCTCTGGCGCGGTCCCTTCGAGGCCGGAGTGGCGTCGGACTCGGGCAGAAGGCGGTGGTAGGTGGACACGGCCCGGGTCAGTTGCTCGTAGGCCGCACCCCGGCGGGCGACGAGCAACTCGATCTGCGGACCAGTGGTGCGCAGGATGCCGTACCAACCGCCCATGCTGGCGTGATCGCCCCGCCCGAAGGGTTCAAGAAGCTCGATCGCGGACTGGGCGGCGCGGGTCAGTTCGCCGTGCAGCTCGTCGACATCGCGGGCGGCCTCGGCGACCATCCTCCCGACGAGGTCGAGCGGGTCGCGGAGCGGGCGGTTGTCGCTCAGCGCCCAGGGATCCTCGACACCGAACTCTTCGGCGACCAAGTGCGCGCCGGGCCGCTTGGCCGGGTCGTGGGGATTCACTCGGCCGCCGCCATCCGGGCCAGCAGGGAGCGCACCAGGGTGGGCAGGCTGTGGGGGCCTTCGCCGATCGAGACGTGGTCGGTCGCATCGCCGAGGACATAGGTGGCGTCTTCGAGCAGGCCGCTGGAGATCTCCATGCAGGCGTCGGTGATCCGCGAGGCAGCGAGGAGGGACTGGGAGAGCACCTCGACGTAGTCGCCGGGCGTGAGGTTTGCGGCCTCGGCAGCGGTGCGGATGGCGGCCAGTTCGAGCGCGCTGAACGCGAAGTCGAACTCGCTGTCCTGCTCCGTCGGCGTGGGTGCGGCGATGTCTGGGTCCGGCGCCTCGGCGGGGATGCCGACCCGCGTGCAGATCTGGTCCACGGAGGCGGTCAGCTCCGCGAGGGACTCGGTGAGCCAGCCGAGTGCGGAGGCGTAGGACGCCAGGGTGAACAGACCGGCGGGCGTGGCGGGGAGCGGCTCGTCGATGACGAACCCTTCGAGCCGGTCGTTCAGCTCGCAGACCACCCGGGGGCCGGCAGACAGCGCACCGAGAAGGGGATGCAGGTACGAGCGGCTGGCGGCGGTGGGGTATTCGGTGGTCAGTACGCCGGAGACGCTCTGCGCGGCGTCGGTGAGCAGTCCGGCCAGTTCGGCGCGGGCCAAGGGGGTGCGGTCGGCGGTCATCGCAGGGGGGCCTTTCGGGAGACGGATGCGGTGGGGTGGGTTGCCGCCGGTGCGGCGGCCGGGAGGGACGCTGTCTGGTCGACCGTGTGGGGGGAGCGGGATCGGGCTGCCTGCACGCGCGCCTCGGTCGCCGAATCCGTCTCGGTGGCCTGGTTGAGGCCGGTGCGAAGGTGGGCCGCGAGGTAGACCGCGTAGTCCTCCCGGGCGCCGGCCGCGACGAGGTAGATCTCGCGCTTGTGGGTCGAGGTGGGCGGGGCCGGGCGGAACTGGATGACCATCCGGTAGGAGACGGCCGGGTCGACGTAGACCTTGTGGAAGCCCGCGAGGCGGCCTTTCAGCGGCAGGCAGTCGTCGCTGCCGTGGACCAGGTTCTGCAGTTCCAGCAGCGCCAGGTCGCGGATCTCGTCGGGGAGTTCGCGCAGGTCCCCGATGGCGTCCGGGTGCGCGGCGAAGGCGAAGCGGGCGCGGCTCACATCGACCTCCGAGGGTTCGGTCGCTGGGCCTTGTTCACGGACGGCGCGTTGCTGGTGTCGAGGCCGGCCTTGGGGATCGCGGAGGCGCTGGTGGAGCGGGTGAGGGCAGCACGGGCCCGCAGAGCGGCGGCGTCGCCGCGGTGTTCCGGCGGCTCCGGCAGGGGGTCGCTGCGGTTGTCCAGCCAGTGCCGGGCGGCGTCCTCGTCGGCGAAAGCGCCCTGGCGCATCGTGTAGGTGTGGGCGTCGAAGTCCCCTTCTTCGAGGAAGACGCGTATCGGGGCCTGAGCAGCGAGGGAGTCGCCGGTCAACGTCCACGTTTCGCACGGGTCGTAGTCCGAGGACTGGGTGTCGAGGACTTCGTACTGCTTGCCCGACGCGCGGATCTGCTGCTCGATCCGGAGGGTGAGGTCGTCGGCGGGCTTCATGAAGTCGGCGCGGACCTGGGCTATGGGGTCGGGCGGGCAGCCGCGTTCGATCAGCCAGTTCTGGGCGAAGGACACGCTGGCGTGATAGGCCGTCTCGAAGGTGAACGTGTTCAGGCCCAGGTCTCGTGCGACCTTTATCGCAACTACCTGCGGTTCTCCGGGCACACCCCAGCTCACCGAGCCGTCATGGGCGACGACGTAGCTGCGGGATCCGTTCGGGGTCGTGTGGTGTTCGGCCACGATCGTCAGTTCACCGGCCCACATCCGTTGCTCCGCGTACTCGGAGTCGGCGTCGGCGGGCTCGAAGTCATCGAGGTGGAAGTCGAGTTCGGCGGTCACTGGACGGCTCCTGTCCGCTCGGGTGCGGGGGTGGCCAGCACGCGGTGGTTGGGCCGGGTCGGGCTCGTCGTGCATGCGGCGAAGGGGCCGTCGGGGGCACGGAGGTGGATCAGGGCCTGGTCGAGGTGGTCGCGGTGCCACGTCGAAGGACCGGACAGGCCGGCCTCGGCGTCCGTGAGCTGCTGCCACGCGAGCCAGAGCGCGTGCAGCCGGGCGACGGCCTCGGGATGCTCGTGCCACTGGTCGCACCACGGCCGGGTGGTGCTGATCTCCCGTCCGTAGACCGGCAGGAAAAGGTAGTTCACCCAGTTGCTGAGTGCGGCCAGTTCGACGGCGTATGCCTCGCCGCCCAAGGCGAGGATGAACACCGAGGTCGGGCCGTCGGCCTTGTCGGCGTCGGCTGACTCTGCGGCCGGGGTGCCGTCGGTGGACTGAAGTGCGGAGGTGGGCTCGGAGCCGAGGCGGTCGAGAATGACACCGTGCTGACGTACCTCCGCCATGGCCTTGGCGAGGGTGCTGGCGAGATCGTCGAGATCGCCGTCGGGCACGCGGAACGGCTCGGGGGTGGCCTTGCTGGGCTTGGACATGGGGACGTGCTCCATCTGTGGGAGGGCGGCACAAAGGAGAGAATCCGGAGAATCCGCGATTTGGCCGAGCCGGGAATCTGCGCTAGAAGCGCTCTGGCGTAGGCCGGTTGGACCGGCCGGGTGCCGGGTCCCACCACGCCGGAGCAAGCTCGGCGGCCAGGCGGAGGCCGAGGGCCACGGCCTGGTCGAGGTTGTCGGCGAGCGGGTGGCCAGCGGCGGTGAACTTGGCGGGATGGTGCAGGCCGCCGGTGTGGAGTACCGCGAAGGCTTCGTTGGCGTGGGCGGCGTCCGCGTCGTCGATGGGGTCGCAGATCAGCAGCAGGCGCCGCGGTTTGGTGCTGATGCCGAGCGCGTCGAGGTGGGCCGCCAGGGCTGCTGCCTTGGTGCCGCCCGACGGCCGGTGGGTCCGTCGATGCGCTCGAAGAAGTGGCCGATGCCGGTTTCCTCGACCTCCCGCAGCAGGGTGGAATGCGGGCACAACGCGCTGTCGCTGGATGTCCACTCAGCGGCGGTGATCGGACGAGCCCGCCGCAGGCGTAGAAGTCCGGGATCGGCACTGTGTTTGGCCCGGCAGGTAAGCCGGTCGACCGGCTTACCGCCGAGCGCGTGGCGTTTAGCGCCGAGACGTGGTCGTCGAGATCGTCTTCAGAGTGCCGATCCAGTCCCAGAGCTCGAACTCCTCGAAGTCGCCGTCCTCGGGCAGTCCGTTCCGCAAGCAGCCGCCGCGTTCGCAGCACAAGCGAGCGGCGGCAGGCCGGGGGCCCAGCCGGGGCATCCGGACAGCAATCGGGGGTGACGGACCCGGAGGAGATCGTCTGGCACCGGCCCGCGTGCGCAGGTCGGTCGGTTTTACCTGGGCAGGTCTTCGACCTGCCCGACCCGCGTCTCACGGTGATCGAGCACCGGATGCTGAAGCTGCGTTGCACCTGCGGTCACCTGACCCGCGCGACGCGGGCCCGAGAGTCTCACGGCGCCGACCCAGTACGGTCCCGGCGTCCACGCGATGGCCGTGTACCTGCTGGTGCAGCAGCACTGCCCACGGTCCGCGCGCGGACGCCGCCGGCGACCCTCGACGCCGTGCTGCGCAACGGGCCTGCGAGCAGCTCGCCCCGTTCAGCGACCACGCCGTGGCACTGCTGCAGCAAGTCACCGTCGCACACTTCTCGAGTCCGGCATCCGGGTCGCCGCGTCCCTGCATTGGGTCCACGTCGCGTGCACCAACAGGCTGACCGGGTACCGCGCGCACGCCAGGCGCGGGCACGTCGCGATGGTCGAGGCCGGCGTGCTGGAGCACTTCACCGGCACCCTCGTCGCCGATGCCTTCACCTGCTACCAGCCTCGGTGATTCACTGCGGCTCGGCGGTTGGTGACTGAGTGTCACCCGAAAGCAGAGACGGTGCCTCTACCTGCGATGATGCGAGCTGTCGAAGAACACATCGCTGCAAGGCGGGGGCACCGAATCCGTGCGCAAGAGTAGTGGACGACTCGCCGGTCTGGCCATGCCGGCCGAGGGGAAGGGGCAGGTCGGGCACGCGGGCGGGGTGCACCTTCAGGTGCTGGCCGAGCGGGTCGGGCTCGGCGAGGAGCTCACGTACGCGATGCGCCGGACCGGCTTCGCCCCGCGTCACGAGCGCGGGCGGGTGCTGACGGATCTGGCCTGCGCGATCGTGCTCGGCGCGGTCGCCATCGCCGACATCGCCGTCCTCGAACACCAGCGCCCCGTACTCAGGGACACCGCGTCGGCGCCCACGGTGTGGCGCACCCTGGAGGAGACGGGCGAACAGCAGCTCAAACGGATCGCGCTGGCGCGGGCGAAGGTCCGCCGCCGGGTACGGGCCCTGCTCGCCGCCCGACCCCAGGGTTTCCCGTGGATCAGCGTCAACGGGCGGGCGCTGGAGGGCTGGACGGTCCTGGACTCCGACGCCACCCCGGTGGGGTGCGCCTCGGAGAAGGAGGGCTGTGCGGGCACGTACAAGAAGCGCGTGTACGGCCTGTGCCCGATCCTGACGTTCTGCGACAACACCGGCGAGATGCTCGCCCAGCACCTGCGCCCCGGGGATGCGGGGGCCAACGACACCGGCGACAACATCGCGATCTTCGAAGCGGCGGTGGCCCAACTTCCCGGCCCCTACCGAAGGAAGATCCTGTTCCGCACCGACGGGGCCGGGTTCTCCTGCGGCCTGCTGGCCTGGATCGCCCCGGCGGGGGGACGCACCCACCCCTCCTACACCTGGGAGTACTCCACCGGCTGGACCTTCACTCAGCGCGAGATGGACGCCGTGCTCGCCCTGGACGCGCTGGAGAAGGAGACCGGCCGCACGCTGTGGGAGCCGGCCCTGGACGAGACCGGCGAGCCGCGCGAGAACGCGGCCGTCGCCGAGATCACCGGCCTGCTCGGCGACCTGTCCACCTGGCCGAAGGGTCACCGGGTGTTCGTGCACCGCGAACCCCTGCACTCGCGCTACGCCAAGGACGCGAGCGCGTACGAGACCGAGCACGAGGTGCGCCTGCAGGCCTTCGCCACCAACACCCAAGGCCATCAGGCCTCATGGCTGGACGTGCGTCACAGGACTCACGCCCGGGCCGAGCCCAAGATCCGGGACAGCAAGGCCGAGAGCCTGAACCGGTTCCCCTCCCGCCACATGAAGATCAACCAGGCCTGGCTCGCCGTCACCGCCCTGGCGTGCGACCTGCGTGCCTGGCTCCAACTCCTCGCCCTGCACGGCACCTCCCTGGCCAAGGCGACCCCGAAGACCCTGCGGTACCGCTTCCTGCACGCCCCCGCCGTCCTCGTAGCCGGCCAGCGCCGCCGGCGGCTGAAGATCCCCCGAACCTGGCCCTGGACCGATGAGATCGTCACCGCGTTCCGGCGCCTGCTCGCCCTGCCCCACCTGACCAGGGCGAACCCGCCCCGACCAGCCGAGAGGAGGAAGCAGCACGCCACCGGGGCCGTGGAACCCGGCGTCATCCGGCACGACAGCCGACGGTCGCACTCGCCCGGCAACCGCCCCGAGCGAGAACGAAAGCGACATCACGGGCACAAGATCAACCGGTCACTGCCGTGAACGATCCAGGCCAGCGCTACGGCAGCCGACACGCCCTGTGCAACGCACATTACGCCGATACCCCGGTTATGCCGACATGGCGGCGATCGTTGCGGGTCTATCAGGATTCAGGATTCAGGTGTGATTCATCTGGTTGGCGTACAGGTTTTTCGGTGGGCTGTTTGGCCTACACTCGTCCGGCGGTAAGGCGCCCGTCGAAGAGGACGTCGAACTCGTTCAGGGCGGACTTCCAGCGGTTGTTCCAGCGCTGCCGGCCGCGGCCGGTGGGGTCGAGGGCGAGGGTGGCGAGGTAGAGGCGCTTGAGGGCGGCCTGTTCGTTGGGGAAGTGCCCGCAAGCCTGGGCCGCGCGCCGGTAGCGGGCGTTGAGCGACTCGATCGCGTTGGCCCACCTGCTGCGCGACCTGGACGGAATCACCGCCCAGGACCCGGCCGGGCAGGTATGGGCCAAGGCTGAGCGCTGCCCGTGACGCCGGGGACGACCAGCTCGACCCGCACCTGCTGGCCGGCCTGCGGGAACGCTTCGACAAGGCCACCGGCTGGGGCATCCTCACCAACCGGCTGGGGGACTGGCACGACGGCAACCATCCCGGCTACCGTCTCGCCAAACGCCTGACCGACAAGGCCGAGTAGGTCTGGCTGTTCACCCGCAACTTCGCCGTTCCCTGGACCAACAACGCCTCCGAGAAGGCACTTCGAGGATCGAAACGGCACCAGGCCGTCTCGGGCTACTGGCACACCCCCAGCACCCTGGGTGCCTACCTACGCGTCCGCTTCTACCTCGTCAGCGCACGCGGCCACGGCATCCACCCCATCCACCGCGCCCTCGCAGGAACACCCTGGCTACCCACCCCGGCCTTACCACCCCGTGAATGGACACGCGCGAACTTCCATCGAGGTGGAAACTGAGCGATTCTACTCCGATCCGCTTGAACTGCCAGGATTGCCGCCGGCCAGCGATTGCATCCGTCCATCTTCAGGGGCACGCTGGAAAAGGATGTCGAAATAATCCTGCCACTGCGACTTAGCCTTACTTAGGAGTCCGGACCAGTCGGTCGCATCCATGCCCTGTCGGCGCAACCCGGAGAGTTTCTCATTAAACCCGGCAGGCCTTTCCAGCTTATCGGCCACCATGAGACCGGTTACAGAGTTGAAGTCGCCGCCGCGGTTGGCATTTACGGCTTCCCGAAGTGAAAAAATGTATCGCTCAAAACGGCCAACATGATCCCAATCGGCCGTGACTCCGGGTCGCATGAACTCGATAACCAATAGCTGATGCCCTGCACAAAGGACGAGGTCCACTCGCCCCTTCCATCCATTCAGGGTATCGAGAGAGGTTTCACCCACGAGCTTCATCATGTTTTCGAGACTTTTCTCCACCTTGAAGGTATCCCACTCTGGAGAGATCATCCAGGGGTTTTCGGCAATATAGTCCCGTACCGCATTCTCGAGCTCGCGGTTCTTGATGCGTTCTTCCAGACCCTCAATAAGATTTAGCTGAATCTTCACCCGTTCCGCAGCATGGAGAGCATTCATAGCCCTTGACTCAACGAGAATCCGCACGAGCGCATCGGCATCCATCTCGTTGGTGCGGCCTAGATCGTCAATCAAGTCGCGAAGCCGCCCTCCCTCCCAGGCATTCAAGATGGCGTTAGCCAGATCTTCAAACTGATCATCTGAAATGACGGCAATTTTCGCGAGAGAAGTAAAAGCCCGGTCCACAATCCGTCGCTCATGCTTCTCCAACTTGCCCAATCGCTGAGAGAACGGCTCGATCCTGGCATTCATCGCCTTAACCTTCGTTGCGGCTCGACGATCCTGCCAAATCCTCAGAAGCGACTTGACTCTTTCCTGACCCCATGCAGCAAGAGGTAGAGCCGCATCAGATTCCCAGTTGATTCGCTGACGCTCTGTCGAGATCAGATCTTTCTCTTGGTCATCGATAAAATCGGCCTCAATCCTACCCGACAGGTAGCTTGTACCCTGCTGGCCTCCGAACCCGCCACTCAGGTTGAACAGGAACGGACGCTGAGAGAGCTTATGATGACTAAAGATCGAAATGCCGGCGAGCTCATCCTCGTGAATCGGGTCATGATAGAAGTGGAACCGCCAGCGAATCTTCTCTCCGTTGGAGAGTGCCTCGACTCCCCAACCGTCCTCAATTTGCAGGCCAGGCGGAATCTCCTTTTCTGCATAGTCGGGAGGAAATGTGAACTGGATTCTCTCGACGTCTTCTTCCGTTGAAATCGGATCTCCGTTTACGAGAACCTCAAACTCATCCGCTCGCTCCAGAAGCAAGAAACGGCGCGCCATGCTAACCCGGAACTGATCCTTATTGGGCCGCTTCTTGAGCGTTAGATTTCGTAGGCGGATCGTTGTTCCGTGCTGAGACCTCGCAGAATCGTCCGGCCCGGAGTATTCGACAACCTCCACATCTAGAAGGGTTTCGCTAGCGTACTCTTCCGACTCGCCGGTCAGGCGAGCGACATCCAGTTCAAATACAGTCCGCTCTCCGGTTTCCTTGCTGACCGTCTCTACTATCACCAGGTCGGCGATACCGAAGCCAGCAAACTTTCCAATCCCCTTCCGTCCCATTACTGGACGGCCACCCGCAGTGAGTTCGGATTGGCGGTCCTTGCGACGGTTATATCCGACCCTGAGATACCGATCTTGACATTGCTGCAGAGTCATGCCCTCGCCGTCATCTGAGATGATGATCTCGGAAGATGGTGCCAGGTTTTTCGGCAATTTGACCTGAACGCTGTTAGCGTCTGCGTCCCAAGAATTTGAGACCAATTCCGCAATCGCTGCGATAGGGGACTGGTACATGTCGATCCCGAGGTGCTCAATCACACGACCGTGGAAATCGATGTAAAGCTTCGCCTCTGCAGGTACCACAGTCGCCAACTTTCCTCGTAGTCAGGGTGATCGATCCAATGACTTACGCGTTTGCTGTGATCAGGCGCGTTGGTGGTACGCGAACGACGACCAACCTTCGAGCCTGGGACAGCGTGCAGGACATGCCTCTGGCGCATGACACTATCGTGAAGTGACAGGAGGGGAGAGGGTGTTGGGGAGGTCGCTCCGCGTAGGCCAGGTGTACCGCTACGCCACAGGTAAGGATCCGAAGCAAGCCGAGCTGGACGGATACCCAAACTTCCATCATGTGACGCACTCGCCGGGCCTGAAGAGGGCCTTGTTGGAGTCTGGGATCAATGGGATGGCCAAAGTTGGAGCGCCAGCGGGACCGAGGCGTCCTGTGATCCTCATTCGGTCGAGTCCTTGGAAGGCTGGCACTGAGCAGACGCCGTGGCACGACGTGTTCGACATGGACAACGGGCACGTCCGCTACTTCGGCGACCACAAAGCCAGCACGACTCTCGTGCCCGGAACCACAAACGGGAACGCAGCCCTACTTGAGGCCTTCACCAGTCACCAGGGGCACACGCCGGAGGAGCGAGCGACCGCCACACCACTGCTGCTGTTTCGCGCGGTCTCCCGCAACGGCAAGCCCAAGGGGCACGTCGAGTTCTGTGGGCTGGGCGTCATCGAGAGGGCAGAGCGGCTGGTGCAGTGGGGCGGCAGCGAGCACACCACATTCATCAACTACGTATACGACATCGCGCTCATTGACCTCACAGCCGAGCACGACGAGGTTCCTTGGGAGTGGATCCACTCCCGGCGGGATGAGTCCGTGACCGACCTAGAGGCGCTCGAGCAGGCCCCGAAGGCATGGCGCGAGTGGGTCAAGCATGGCAACTCTGCCCTACCTCGACTCCGCCGGCGCGTTGCCCGGGCCAAGGTCACCAAGGTGCCCGAGCAGCGACCGAAGGCTGGCAGTAGGGAGGCCGAGGACCTTGAGCTGATCTACAAATACTTCGACGGGCGCAAGCACGACTTCGAGGCCATTGCTTCAACCGTCGCCGCGCGTGTGCTGCGCGGGGCCGGAAACAGCTACGTTGAAGGATGGCTGACCCGCAGGTCCGGTGACGGCGGAGCTGACTTCGTGGGGCGGCTCGATCTGGGCAGCGGGCTGGCTGGCACGAGTCTCGTTGTGCTGGGACAGGCGAAGTGCGTCAGGCCGGATCACCTTGTATCCGCCGAGCAGATTGCCCGCGTGGTGGCCCGACTTCGGCGCGGCTGGATCGGCGTCTACGTGACAACGGGGGCCTACTCGGTGCCTGCCCAGACCGAGATGGTGGAAGACCAGTACCCGATCGTCCTGATCAACGGCCTGGACCTCACCCAGGAGCTCCGGAGCATGGCTCGGGATGACCACGGCGGCGATCTGAAGGCCTGCATCGAGCACATACTGAGCGGCAGGGAGACCGCGGTAACCAACCGGCGGCCGGAGGAAATCCTGCTTGAGTAACCGCCTCTCAGCTTGAGATTAAACCTGTGAAGATCATTTAGCCGCTGTGGTGCTCTCGACCTCTGGTGTTGGTTGGCGCTGGTTGTTTTTGCTGGTGGGGGTGGTCTTCCTCTTCCCGACTGGGTAGCGGGTACGGGGTGGTCGGGTGGTGCCTTTCGGGCGGCCGGGGCCCGAGGTTGCGGGTTTCGGTCTTCTGGCGGGGGTGCGAACTTCCAGGCCGTCCTGGCTGGTCAGATAGGTGGTTCGGGTCAGGTCGTAGCCGGCGTCGAAGACGAACACCGGGGCTGGGCGTCCGGCGAGCACACCGGCGGCATCCAGACGCTCGACCACCCGCCGTGCCTGCCGGGCCGTCACGATGGTGGTGTCGTCATCAGGCCCGATCCGGGCCGCGTCCAGCAGTGTCGTCCACGACGTGGCGCCCCACTCCAGGCCGGCGGCGAAGGAGTACGGCCAGCCTGGGGGTACCCCCGGCCGAAGGCTGGGGGAGGATGGTCTTGCGCGCTCCGTCGCAGCGGCAGAGCGGTGTGCGGTGCCTGGTCATGGTCGGCGACGCGAAAGAGGACCTCGTCGCCCAGGTCGGTGATGAGCTTTCCGAGTTCGGAGATCTGGTGCGCGACGGCATCGGGTGAGCGGCGGGGGTCTTCGGGCACCGGCAGTTTGCCGCGCTGGGCGTCGAAGGCGGAGGCCGTAGCGCGCAGGGCCAAGGCACCGGAGAGAGGAGTTTTGTCCACGGTGCGCTCCAGAGGTGAGGTCGGTCGGATGGCATGGGTTGGAGGAGGGCGAGTCAGCCGTGGGTGTGCGAGGGCGGTCGTGCGGCTGACGACTTGGTGGCGGGGGCTGGGCGTTCCGGTGGCCGTGCGGCCGGTCGCGCGGTGCTGCGGGCGAGGGCGGCATGGACCCGCGCCGTCGGGGGCTCCTCGGTCGGCGGCGCGGTGGTCGGCGGCGTCGGAGCGGGGCGGCCGTTGGCGGCTTGCCAGCGCGTACGCACGTCGTCGACCGGGCCGAGCGCGTGCAGCGCGTGGCTGATGAGCCGCCCGGGGGCCAAGGTCTCGTTCTCGGCGAGCGCGCGGATGGCGCGGGCGGAGACAGCGGCCGTGCGGGTGACGGAGGAACGCATGACCTGTTCGCCGAGCCACTCGGCGCTTCCGGGGCCGACGCCGTCGCAGATCGCGGTGAGCTGTTCGGTGGACAGCGTGCCTTCGGCCAGCAGACCGCGCCGCTGGGCCTCCCACAGCACGGTGATCCGGTCGATGGGCTCGCTCCGGTGATGCAGCGCGCCGAGGCAGCGGTAGAGCTGGCCGTGGGCCGGGTCGGCGAAGTCGCCCGGCCGCAGCCAGCCGACCACCTCGTCCATTGCCTTCGGCCGCTCGACCAGAACAGCCAGCAGGAACCGCTCGTCCTCGGCGACCTGGTCTGCCCGGACCGGCGGCGGCGCGACCGGGGCGGTAGCCGGTGGCGAGGCAGGCGCGAGCGGACGCGGTTCGGACCCCCACCGCCGTGCGAGATCGGCGAGCACACCCGTCAGGACGTCCGCGTAGTGCAGCGCTCCTTCGACCTCGCCCTGCAGGGCGTGGGCACGGGCGGCCTGATGAAGGCGGATCGCGTGCTCGGTCACGCTGCGATGGATCGCGCCTTCCAACACCATGCGCCCGTAGACCGGAGCATGCCCGGGGCGCGGGCAGGCCGAGATCAGGGTGTGCGCGTAGACCGCGGTCAGCCCCCGGACGTGGAGGCTGGCCTCGCCGACCGCGTCGGTCACCCACGACAGTGGCACGGAATTTTCGGCTGTCAACGCGGGATGGCCATCGGTCCGGAGCTTGCGCAGCGCGGCGAACAGCGCTTGGTGGACCGGGCGGTAGAAGTGATCCGGCGCGAGCCAGTCGAGGTGCGCGAGCTGGCCGGGGTCGAGCAGCACCGAGCCGAGCACCGCCTGCTCGGCGCCCAGAAGCGGGTTCATCGCTGCCCTCCGCAGCCGGGAGCCGGGGGCTCGTCCTGCCGGACACGGAGGTCGGCGACGGCCTGGTCGGCGGCGGCCACCGCTGCCGCGAAGCCGTCCATTTCGCCGGTGAACGTGGGGTCGGTGGCGAGAATCGAGCCGGCACCGCTGACCAGCCACCACTGCCCGTCGTGCCGAACGACTGGTGAGCGGAGGAGACGCCCGGATCGCGGCGTGGGCGCGCTCATGCCGACGGCCCGAAGTCGTCGCGGCCAAGGGACTTGGCGATGGCCCGCTCGGTGATGGCCTTCGTCGCGCGGGCCGAGGCCGGGCCGACCACCTTGGCGGAGGGCTCCTTGTACCAGGGCCGGAGGTCGAGCATGGCCACCCGGATGCCGGTGGCGAGAAGCAGGGCCTTGCCCTTGGGGAGCGCGCGGATCGCGTCCGGGGGCAGGATCCGTTCGGTGCGCATGCTCACCGAGGTGGACTTGCCGCCATCGCTGGTCGACACGGACGTGGTCTGCACGTCGTGGTCGCCGACCTGCCTGCTCAGGCGGTCGGCGAAGTCGGCGTCGTCGATGCCGCTTCCGATGATCTTGATGGTGGCGGCGGACCAGAGGGCGTCCATGCCTGCCTCGCCCCAGCACCGCTGGCCCTGCCGGTAGGACTGCAGGATCGTCATCGGGATGACGCCTCGCGAGCCCAGGTGGCTGTACAGGTCGGGGAGATCCGAGATTTTGCAGACGTTGGCGGCCTCGTCGAGGACGCACAGGGCGGGCGGGTCGAGCCGCCCGCCGGAGCGTTCAGCGACGACCACGGCCGCGCGCATCACCGCATCGGCCGCTGCCGCAATGATCGCCGACGCTGAGCCACCGCCGTCCTTGCTGAGCAGGTACAACGTGTCGCGGGAGGTGGCGAACGCGGACGGCTTGAACTCGGGGAGGTCCTTGCTGGGGGTGACCCAGGCGGCGACGTCCGGGTCGAGCAGGCAGCTTGCGTACTGCCGCGCGGTCTCATAGATGCCGTCCCGCGTTTCCGTGGCCCCGCTGACGGTGCCCTGGAGCTGGGCGGCGACCGCTTCGTGGCTGGCGTCGGTGAGCAGGTCTACGGGAGTGCGGCCCGCCGGGGAGGCGAGCCAGGCCAGGACGTCGGTGATCGGGCGTCGGTGGCTGGCGGCAGCCAGGAACAGCGCCGCCAGGGTGTTGGAGGCCGCGGTGGACCAGAAGTCGGAGCCGTTCGAGTCGTCCACCGAGGCGGCGACGAAGTGCCCGGCAAGGCGTTTCGCCCCGGCAAGGTCGCGGGCGTCGGCCAGGATGTCCCACCACATCTCGCGCGGGTGGTGGGCGATCTGCTGTGGGTCGAGGGTCCAGATCGTGCCGACCTCCGCGCGGGCGTCCACCGTCGCGGTGAAGGCGTCGTTCGCCGCCTTGTTGCTGGTGAGCAGAACGGGGCCAGGGGCGGCGAGGATCGCGGGGATGGCCAGTCCGGAGGTCTTGCCGGAGCGCGGGGCCATGATCGCGACGATCACGTCCTCCCAGGAGGCGCGGACCTCGGCCCGGCCGGGGGAGAGTGTGCCGACGAGGATCCCGCGGTCGGCCGGGGCGACCTGGCGCGGCTTGAGATCGGACAGGCTCGGCCGCAGGCTCCTGGCCTTGGCAGTGATCTCCTTGTCCAGCAGCGGGGCGAGATCCGCCTTGCGGCCGAGGCCGTTCTTCGCGCCGCCGCGCAGCCGCAGCCACAGGACCAGGCCGGCGATGGTGAGGCAGACGGAGATCAGGCCGGGGACGATCCGCGCGCCGACCAGTAGTGCGGTGTGGCTCAGGTGCGGCCACAGCACGTCGGGGTGAAGCAGCGCGTCGGTGGCCTTGAATGGAACCCAAGGACCGGCACCGACGAGGGCGTTGGTGAGATTGCCGGTCACCCAGGCGAGGGAGCCGAAGCCGAGGGCGGCGCCAAGGACGCCGAAGAGGAGGTAGAGGAGCGCGTCCGACCCGGTGGTGGTCGAGGGCGCGCTGGTACGCGGTGCGGGCATGTCTGGTCCAGGTGGTGAGCGCAGGCGAGTGGTGGGGGCGGGGCGCGGGGCGCTCTTCTGCTGGTCATCGGGGCAGCTCCTGTCCTGGAAGGAACTCGGTGGTCGAGGTCATCGGGTGCGCGGCGACCGGGGCGGCGGGGCGCTGCCCGGCGAGCAAGGGGGAGCAGGTGCCCCGCCGGGGCGGGGCACCGGGCGGTCAGAAGTGGGGGTTCTCGGTGGGCCGGTCGGCTTCGGTGGCCGCCTGGAGCAGTTCGGTCAGGTCGCCGGGCTCGGAGGAGCGCTGGTCGATCCACCATCCGGCGCGAGTGATCGCGCGAGCCGACTCCTCGATCTCCTCCCACTCCGCCTCGCTGGTCTCGCCTTCGAGGACCAGGGCGGTGTGGGCGGCGGCCAGGACCTGGTGGCGGCAGCGCACACCCCAGGCGACGGCGCGCTCGGTCACTTCCAGGGGCGGCATCCGATACTGCTCCGACCAGGCTTTGGACTCGGCCTGCTCTTCGGCGCGCTTGGCCTCCAGCCAGGCGGCCTTGTCCTGTTCGTCGTCCTCCTTGGCGGCCCGCCAGCAGTCGGTGCACTCCTGCTTGGCGAGCCACTCGGCGAAGCCCGCGCGACGGTCGGCCGCCCGGTCGGACAGGTCGCGCTCGGACTCGTGCCTACAGGAATGGGTGATCTGCCAAATGGTCTTGACGGCCATGGGAACTGCTCCTTACCGGAGTTGGGTCAGCGGTTGCGGGAGAACGCGATGCGCGGGTCCACCGGGCGGGCCGCGGAGGTGGAGGCGGCGGGCGCGGGAACCGGCGCCTTACCGGGCAGGCCGGCGCGGGCGGGGCTGGCGGCGAGCGCGGCGGCGCTGATGGGGAACTTGTGGGTGGTGAAGCCCTGGCTGTGCTCGGGGCGCGCTGCCGTGGTGGGTGCGGGTGGGCGGCGCGCGGCTACCTCCTGGGCGAGGAGGGGCTGCAGGGCCACCTGGAGGTCGGCCCGGTGCATCGCCAGCGTGGCGTTGGCGACTTTCCCGAGCGCTTTGCCGCGGTCGGTGGTGATGGGCAGCGTGTAGATGTCCAGGCTCGGGTTATGCCGCCAGCCGTGCTCTTCCAGGATGAGTCGGCCGCCGAGAGAGGAACCGTCGGCGGTGGCGGCGACAACGCCGAGCTGCGGATGCTCGGCGAACGCGACGTCCGGCTCAACGCGCGGGGGCCGGTCGCGAGCGGGCGCTGGTCCGGAGGCCGGAGAGGGGTCGAACGCGGCGTCCACATCCACCCGGTAGCCGGCCTTGCGCAGCAGCGCGACGGCCCGTGTGGCGCGGTCCTGCCCGTCACGCTGCTGGTCGGCCAGCGTGTACAGGGCGGGGTGGCCGGGGACGGCGTGAAAGCCGAATCCCTTCAACATCCATGTGTTTGCGGCCAGTTGTTTGGGGTTGGCGGCGACGATGCCGAAGTCGGGGTGGCGGCCGACTGCGACGTCGGGAAGCGGGTCGTGCTCTGGGGTGGGCATGGCGGATCCATCCGGTGCGGACATGGGGAGAGGGGCGGTCGATGGTGGGATTGTTCTGCTGGTGCGGGTAATGGCGGTCTCCGAGGTGGGCAGCGGTCAGTGACCGGGTGCGGACGAGGGTCGGGCGGGAGGAAGGGCGGGGCGTACGGCTGAAGCTGCCGGCAGTGCGGCTGGGGCCGTGCGCCGTGCGGTCGGGGAGACCGCGAGAGCGGCGGCGACTCGGGGCGCGGCAGGTTCCTCCAGGGCGACTCGGTCCACCGGGACCTGGACCTTGGCGGGGTGGAGGGTGTGCCGGTCGGCCAGCTCGCCGCGCATGGACCGGATCTCGAGCGTGTAGGAGTCGAGCTTCTTGGTGATGTAGCGCAGGCGGTTCGCGTAGTGGGGATCGGCGGGTTCGCCCAGGCCCTCCCACCAGTCGGCCGTCGTGTTGAGGGACTCGACGACGCGCTGGAGAACGCCGTCACCGGGAGCGGTCAGCTCGCTCAGCGCGGCGACGGCCTCGCTCGTGTGGGCTGCCGCCTGGATGGATTGGGTCAGGTGGCCGAGCTGGTCGCCAAGGCTGAGCCCGTGGTCGCCGGGGTACGGCAGGCTGGGGTCGAGCAGGTCGGGATCGCACGAGACGTCGAAGCCCTCGGCCTGCAGAATGTCGAAGGCCCGGGTCACCATCTGGCGCTGCTCGACCAGGTCGGTCATGGCCGAGGGCAGTCGGTGGAAGCGCTCGCGGAACAGCACGACGGGGACGAAGCCCGCACGGTGGAGCACCGCGTCGGCAGCGCTCTCCTGAGCGAGGCGCCGGGATTCCGGTCGGGGCGGCAGACCGAGCTGATCCAGGCGCGCGTCGATGGCGGCGAGCAGGCGTGGGACGCTGCCACCGTGCCGGGCGTGAGGGCCGTCGGGCTCCGAGTCGTAGATCACTTCGTGGAGCGTGGAGTCATTGGGATGCCCGCGGGTCACCAACCAGCTCTCCGGATACCCGGGCGGGTGGTCGGTGGCCGGTTCCTGGGGCGGAGAGATGATCAGGGCGCTGCCGTCGGGAAGTTCGGCGTGGACGATGTAGTCGCTGAGGCCGTACTCGACGGTGCAGGCCAGGCCGCGCTGCCGTAGTGGCGCGGTGAGGTGGCTGTACCGATGCTCAGGCTCCGAGGTGCCAGCGGCCTGGATGAAAGGTCCGCTGGTGCGAGCAGTGATGCGTGTGCCCTCGCGTTGGAACGTGACCAGGGTCTGAATGGGGCGCATGTGGGCTTCTCCGTGGCCGGTTGCTCCGGTTAGTCGACGGCGGCAAGCCGCGGCCGGGCAGGGGCTGGTAGGGGTGGTGGCGTTCGTCGAGGATGCGCCGATCGGGCGGTTTGGCCTAGCCGGAGATCGGTGCTGGAGGCGTCAGCGCGAGTGGCGCGCGGCAGGGGAATCCGACGCTGCCGAGGCGGGCGGTGAAGCGGGCACCCACTCGCGGCGGATCTCGCCTGCCCGCGCCAGTACGGAGTCGATCCCTCGCAGGCGCAGCAGGTCGGCGCTGATCGGGCCGTCAAGGTAGTCGGCCGGTTGCGCCGGAGCCCGGACACCCGCGAGGACCTCGGGGCCGTGGGCCAGGAAGGTCTCGACGTGCTCCCAAGCGGCGGCGTCCCGGGCCACCTTGCCGTCGGCGTACCCGGTTTCATCGACGGGCCAGCCGTCCTCGTCGCAGTATGAGTCCGAGACCGCGTCCCACTGGTCCGAAGCCTGCCTGATGCCGTCGGCGGCGGAGGCCAGGGCCTGGACGCGCACCCGCCATGCCGCCCGCTCGCCGGCATCTTGTGGCTGGCCGTCAGGGGTGGCGGGGGAGTCGGGGGATGTGGGCATGGTCGTTCCTCGTTTCTGTACGGTGCCTCACCGCGAGCGCGGCAGCGAGCGCGCGGTGGATGGCAAGGGGGGAGTAGGAGCGCCGTTCTGCTCGCCCGGGGAAGGTCCCCGGGTGGACGCTGCTGCGGAGGGGCGGGCCGCTGCTGCCGCTTGGTGCGACCGGGAGCGGATCTCGTGGTCGACGTTCTCCCCGACGAGATGCAGCTCCTCGCCGAGGTCGGTCAGCCGAGTGGCGATGGCGTCCAGTTCGGATGCGCTGCTTTGGGCACCGTGGGTGCGGCACCACTCGGAGACGGTTTCGAGCATCTGGTGCAGGCGGGCCACCGCGCCGAAATCCTCCGTAACGGCCTCGTGGAACCGGCCGGTGAACTCCTCCGTCCGGGCTGCGGCGAGGCGGTCGTTCCAGCCAGTGGCCGGTGCGCTGTTGTCCGGACGTGCGGGCGGGCCGGTCGTCGGGTGGCGCTGGGGTGGGGCGACGTTCTCGGGCAGCAGGGCAGGGTTCGTCGCGAGGCTTGCGGGAAATCGGCGGCTTCCCTCGTACACCCAGTAGTTGGTTCCAGTACGGGCAAGAACACGGATCAACTCCTATGTTTTGCTGGCTGGTTGGGTCATGGCGGACATGCGGTCGTCGGTGTCGAACAACTGCCGCTCGGCCGGGTGGAGGATGTGCTGGGTGATGAAGCTCCGGCCTGCGACTTTCCACAGGCCCCTGCCCTTGGTGAGGGCGGACAGGGCCTGGGTCTCGACGCCGGTCAGGCCGAGCAATGATGCGGCGGCGGCGAGCTGGTCGGGCTCCTGGCGGTAGATGATGCGGGTGGAGCAGTCGGCGAGGAGACCCTCGGCCAGCACCCGGCCGCGCGAGCCGGCGTCGCCAGCGCTGAGCAGGTCGCTGAGGCGGTGGATGACCATCAGGTTGGCGATGCCGAGACCTCGGCTGAGCTTCCACTGGCTCTGCATGCGCTCCAGGAGGCCGACGTGCCTCATCACGCGCCATGCCTCGTCGTAGATCACCCAGCGTCGGCCGCTGTCTGGGTCGGCGAGCGCCGATTCCATCCAGGCGCTCGCGCAGGTCATCGCGAGAACCAGGGCGGTGTCGTCGCCGGAGCCGCCGAGGCGGGAGAGGTCGATGGACAGCATCGGGGTGGTCGGGTCGAAGGCTACGGTCGAGGGCGCGTCGAACATGCCGCTCAAGTCGCCGTGCACCAGACGGCGCAGGGCGTGCGCGAGGTCTTGTGCGGCGGGCCCCATGTGCCCGGCCTGGTCGTCGAGGGCCCGGTCGAGGCGTTCGGGCGAGCCCAGGGTGTGCGCGATCTCGCCGAGCAGCGGCACTGTGCCCTCGGCCTCGGCTTCGGCGACGACCAGGTCCAGTGCGAGGTCCAGGGCTGTGTGCTCCATCGGCAGGAGATCGCGCTTCAGCACGGTGCGAGCGAGGCCGGCCAGGAGCAGGAGACGGCGCTTGCGGATCTCGGTCGACCAGTCGTCCTCGCTCACCGAGGCGGGCCGGGCCGGAGCATCCAGGGGGTTCAGCCTGCCCGGGAGCCCTGGTCCCAGGGCGATGCTGTAGCCGCCGAGTGCCTGCGCGACGGCCGTCCATTCTCCCTTGGGGTCGCAGGGCACGTAGACCCGGTAGCCGTGGGCAATCGCCCTGGTGGCGATGGACTTGGCCAGTGCGGACTTGCCCATGCCGATGATTCCGGCCAGGACGGCGTTGGGGTTGGTGAAGCCTTCGATACGTCCGCTGCTGTACAGCGAGAACGGGTCGTAGCAGAAAGCGGCCTCCGCGTGGACATCGCGGCCGATGAAGATTCCCTCCGCGCCCAGGCCGCCCTCGGCGAGGAACGGATAGGCCCCGGACACCGTCGCGGTGGTCATCCGGTGTGCGGGCAGGCTGAGCTTGCCGCCGCGCGCCGAGGAGGGGCCGGGGCGTCCGGAGGGCGGGTAGGTCGGCCGCAGCTCCGGGTCGAGTGCCTCCTTGCCGCTGCGTTTGGGCGGGGCTCCGGCGAGGCGGGCCTGACGGCGGGCCTCAGCGAAACCGGCGCGGGCGGCACGCTGTTCGGCACGCGATGCTTTCCGGGGGACGAACAGGTGGGAGGCGCTGGCGCGGGTCCTGGGCATGGCGGAATCTCCAGTCGGCGGTGGTGGGGTCAGTGGCGGACGAGGCCGGTGAACGGCGTGTGCAGGTCCGCCGGGGTGGTGCGGCGCCGGACCAGGTGCGCGGTGCGCTGGTGGCGCTGGCAGATGGCCAGCTCCGGAGCGCCTTCGGGCAGGCCGGCCTGGAACGCTTCGTGGTCGGGGATCTCGCCGGAGTCGGGCCGGGGGGCCGCGTGGTAGGCAGCGTGGACGTGGTCGGCGGCCTGCCATATCCGGGTGCGGGCGGCGCGGAGCTGGTCGCCCTCGATGGGCACAAGCGAGCCGGTGCGGGCGGCGTGGGCGTCGAGCAGGCTGTGCAGCGAGACGAGGTGGGCGTGCAGGGCGTCCAGTTCGGCGCGGGTGGTGATCAGCGGACCGCCTGGAATGTTGAGCGCGCGGTGGAAGTCGAGCGCGGCGGTGGCGAAGGGCACGAAGTCCTGCATGGTCGGGGTGGCGGTGCGGGACATGGGGGTGCTCTTTCGGAAGGGAGGAGGGCCGGCATCAGGCGGCGAGGGCGAGCGGCATGGCGGCGACGGTGAATGCTTCGGCCTGCTGCCAGGTGAGCGGCCGGAGGTCGAGTTGGGCGCCGACCGCGGCGGTCTCCACGACCGCGCACGCGGAGCGCAGCTCCTCTTCGGAGTCGGCCGAGACGGTCAGCAGGCCGGTCAGGGCGACATCCGAGTGGCCCGCGATGAGCTGGCGTTCACGGGATTTGATGTCCTGGTACTCGATCGAGTCCGCTTCGGAGTCGACCTGGCCTCGCCGGGCACGTTCTGCGGCGTCGGCGATCACGCTGGCCTTCTTGCGCTGGACATCGCGCAGTGCGGCGTCCAGCCCCTTCGGCTCGTAGGACAGCGACAGGGTCCGCCGCACCCCGGCGGTGAACAGAAGTTGGTGCAGGAAGCCCGCCGAGGTCTCGGTGCGGGGCCAGTTCTCCACCCAGTACGTGGCGTGGACGGCGGAGTCGGTGGCGATGTGGTCCGCCTTCTCGACGACCACGACCGGACCGGCAGCGGCGGGGTCCGCCTCGGGGCGGCCGGAGGAGGACCAGCGGTCCAGTGAGGAAAGGGCCTTGGGGTCGTACGCCGTTCGCACGACCGCCGCGATCTCGTGGGCGGTGAGCCAGCCGGTGGGGTTGAGCCCTGCGGTGCGGGCGGCCTGGTCGAAGGTCGAGGTCAACTGCGCCAGGACACTGAAGGAACCGGTCAGGCCGCCGCCGGCTTGGTTGATCAGCCGTCGTGCGGCCTTGGCGTCCAGCGACACCGCGACGTACGCCTCATGCGGAGCCGCAGCCGGGCCCGCGCTCTCGATCAGCTCGCTGTAGATCGCGCCGGCCACAGGGGCGTCGGGCTGGCCGTGCTCCTGCCAGTACCGGCGAAGGGCGTCGCCGGAGTCCGGCACGGTGCGCTCGATCACCTGGATGCGGGCGACCTGACCGGTGCGGGCCAGTGCGGCGAGGGCACGCCCCCAGCCGTTGACGTTGGCGTTCTGGGTGCTGGGGTCGAGCAGGGCGTAGGCGCGGGAGGACACCTTGACGACGGCGGTCAGTGTGCCGGTGTGGGGGTTGTGGACCGCGCCGTACCGACGGTCGGGGGCGGTGACCACGCGCAAGCTGGCGGCGGTACCGGGCAGGCGGAGGAGTCCTTCGCGGACCGGGCGGCGGGAGGGCTGGGCGAGCCAGATCAACTGGCCCCGCATCCGGCGGAGCACGTACCGGGTAACGATCGGAGCCCAGTCGGCCAGGGCTCGGCCTCGGTAGCGGACGAAGACGAGCAGGGCGATGGCGGCCCACAGCGGGATGAGTTCGAGAGCGCCGACCACGCCACGGGTGAGGATCACGGCGAGCAGGAGCAGGCCGGTGATGCCCACGACGATCAGTTGCGGGGCTGTGAGGCCGAGCAGGATGCCGCGCCTGCTGCGGTGCGGGAACTTCACGGGGGCCGTGGTGGCTTCGGTTTGGGGGTTGTCAGACATGGCGGTTCCAGACAGTGGGAGCGGGCGGGAAGGGGCGGAAGGTGCGGTGCTCTTCTGGAGGTCATGGCATGACTCCGTTTCGGGTGGTCGGGGGAAGGGGGCGGGCTGGAGGGATGTAGCCCGCCCCCTGGGTGGTGGTGGATCAGGACCCGGGCGGCGGCTGGTTGGGGTAGACCCAGCTCGTCGGAGTCGGGGTGCCGGTCGCCGACGGACCGGTGGAGGGCGGCGGCGGTGTGGAGGGACCGCTGGGCGGCACGGCACCCACGCGGGTCAAGCTGCTGCCCGGAACCGACGCACCAGCGGGCTGGGCGGCGGAGAGAGCGCCTCCCTCAGAGCCTCCTGCTTCGGTGTCGGCGGGCCGTGTGATCAGCGCGGGGATGCCAGGGCGCTGGATCAGGGCGCGGCCCTTGTCGCCGGAGGCTGTCGGGTCCTCGCCGTACCGGAAGCTGGTCTGGGGCTTCGGCGGTCCAGCGTCGATGCCCTCCTTGCTCAGGTTCCCGCCGGAGGGGTTGATACCGGAGGCGACGCCGTCGCTGCCCGCGCCGGGGACCTGGCTCGGCCCCTGCGGAGCGGGAGTGCCGGTGCCGACCTGCATCGCGAGGCTGCCCGCGGTCTTCGCGGCCCCTGCGGCGACCGCCACGCCGGCGACGCCGGTACGGTGCAGATCGTCGTGGCCGCCACTGTCGGTCGCCCAGTGGACGAACTTGTAGGTCGCGTAGGGGCACAGAAGGACCAGGACCATCACGACGAGGCCGGACATGGCATCGGACAGGGCGGCCATGCCGTCGGTGGCATCCGACTTGCCCATGGCTGAGACGCCGATCAGGAAGACCACGGTCATCAGCAGTTTGCTGACGACCAGGGTGGCGGTGGCCTCGATCCAGCCGCGCCGCCAGCGCTTGGCGACTTCCCAGCCGCCGCCGGATCCGGCGAAGACCGCGAGGGCGACCATGATCAGGACGCCGACTTTGCGGGCGACCATGACTCCCCAGTACATGAACGCGCCGATCGCGCAGCCGAGGGCGACCAGGGCTGGGACGCCCCAACCGAGGCCGTACATCGCCCCCAGTTCGTCGACCTCGATGACGTGGCGGATCGCGTCGTCCACTGAGCTGTCGGCTGCTTGGAACAGGCCGTCGGACAGGGCGTCGACCACCGTGATGGCGACAGAGGTGAAGGCGACGGCGCAGAAGGAGAACAGGACACCGGTCATGGTGCCGATCGCGGCTTGAGCGAGGTCGCGTTCGTCCCGTCGCCAGGCCGCGAACATCAACTGGATGCAGAACGTACCGACGGTCAGGGCGAGCCCGATGGGTAGCAGCAGCTCGTAGTTGTCCCGGAACCAACCGGCGTTGAGATCGATGGCGGTGGTCTCGTTGACGGCCTTGGCGGCGAGATCGGCTGCGCTGGCGGCCAGTTCACCCGCTGACTTCGCGATCCAGGCCCCGATGCCGTCGGTGACGGTCCCGGCGGGGTTGGTGGCGAAGTCGACGGCGTCGCAGACAGTGCTCATCAGCGGCAGGTCGCAGACTCCCATGGCGGTACCTCCTTATCTGGGGTGGGGGTCAGGGCGCGACGGCCGGCAGGACACCGGCCAGAGCGCAGGGCTGGGAGGGGCGGCACTGCACCGCGAGGGTGGTGATGCGGCTTTCGGCGCCTCCTGCGGGCGAGCCGCTCCACCCGATCGACTGCTTGCCGGAGACCGTCACGGCGTAGACGTACGCGGTGGTGATCGCTCCGGGATCTGCCTGGAGGGCCTGGGTGAACGAGTCGGGGAAGTGGGCTTCGTTCACAGTGGCGGTGGCGAACTGGCCGTTGGCGGCCATCTCCTTCCACAGCACGGGCGAGGGGACGAGCGCGTCGACCGAAGCGGCGTCGGCGTACTTGGTCTGGCTGGTCAGCCACCCGTGCAGGGCGGCCAGCAGCTCAGGCTGGGAGTAGGCCCGGGTGTCGTAGGACCACAGCGCTGCGGCTGCCGCCTTCCCGAAGGCGATCGGGTCGTGCGTTGTCGGGGGGACCGGAAGGTCGCTGTGGTGCCCGCTCGGTGGTGGCGAGGCGGTGGGGGAGGAGGAGGCCGAACTCATCTGCGGTGCGGGAGCCGTGGAGGAGGTCCTGCCGTCTCGGGTGAGGTAGGCGGCCAAGCCGGCGAGGGCGACGAGCACCACCAGAACAGCGGTGCCGAGCAGCGCCCGGCGGCGCACGCGAGATGCGCCGCCGGGGTTCGTGGAGCGGGGAGACATCAGTGGACCTGCGTCCCGAGCGTGCTGAAGAAGGCCACCACACCGTTCGCGGCACCCAACAGCAGGGCCGCGCCGGCGCTGACCAGCACGCCCTTCTTGCCGTTGGCCTCGGCCTGGTGACCGCCGGAGTGGTGGCCCCAGGCCCACACGCCCGCGCTGACGGCGAGGGAACCGACCACGGCGATGATGCCGAAGAGGTTGATGGAGCCGATCACCTGCTTGAGGACCGCCAGGCCGGGGAGGCCGCCTGCGTTGGGCTGGATCCCGGGGTCGTAGGCGAGTTGGACGACCTTGACGAACATAACAAACTCCAGTTCGGTTTAATGCATGCCGAAACCCGAGGGGGCGAAGCGGCGGTGCAAAGGAAGGGGGGAGGGAGAAGCGCCGGTCAGAGGATGCGGCGGGCCGCGACGATCTGCGATTTCCAGGACGCGAGCGTGTCGATCGAGACCACGGCCCCGGTGTGCGGCGCGTTGATGATCAGTCCGGAGCCCATGTACATCCCGACATGACCGGGTGCGGTGGCGGTGCCGTCGGACCCCGCGGTGAAGACCAGGTCACCGGGCTGGAGGGCGTCAACCGAGACCGGCCGGCCCTCCTTGACCTGCGTGTAGGTCGTCCGGGTCAGGGTGACCCCGGCCGCCTTGTACGACTGCTGCATCAGCGAGGAGCAGTCGCAGCGGCCCATCGGGTCCGCCCCGTGGGAGTAGGTACAGCTGCCACCCCACTGGTACGGGGTGTCGAGCTGGCCCATCGCCCAGCGGATCGCGGTCTGCGCCTGCGGTGGGGCGTCGGTCGGGATTGTGTACCCGGCCGGAACGGCACCGGGCGGGATCGTTCCGAAGTCGGACCCGTCACCGCCGGTCGAGCAGCCGCCCGCAGTACCTGGTGTGGGACTACCGCCGCCGGAACCGGAGGGGGAGGGGCTGGGTGACGGATCGCCGGTCTTCGTCAAGAGCGGTTCGATGGCCTTCTGCAAGGCCGTCGCCAGGGGTTCCCACTTCGCGTAAGCCTCGGGGAAGCCGGATTTCTGCACCGCCTGGGCGGCCTGGGTGACGGACAGGGACTGCCAGCCCGAGACCTTCTCCAGCGCCTCGTAGAACTTCGTCGAGGCGTAGACCGGGTCGAGGATCTCGTTCGCGGTGCCCCAGCCCTGCGACGGACGCTGTTGGAACAGGCCCAGCGAGTCGCGGTCGCCGTAGGTCAGGTTCCGCAGGCCGCTCTCCTGGAGGGCTGTTGCCAGGGCCACGATCTGGCCCCGGGCCGGGATGTCCATCGCGATGCCGGTGGCCTGGATGGTCTTGGCGTTGGGCACCTGCTCGGCGGGGTCGTCCAGGCCCGGCATGGAGACCGTCTCCTTGCCGCCGCCGTCCAGGATCGCCTTCACCTGGGCGGCAACGGCTGCGGAATCCACACCCTGTGTACCGCCGGTCGAGCACGCGGCCGAGGCACTGCCGGCCGCGATGCCGAGGATCGGAACGGCCAGCAGCAGCGGCCCGGTGGCGAAGAGTACGACGACGGCGCCGGTGGTCTTCTTCATCGCCGCCGCCGTTCTCCGGGGCGGACGGCCCGGCCGGGCAACGGGGTTGGGTCAGGGCGTGGGCGTATCAGGGCGTGCTGCATCGCAGTGGCTCCTCGCGGTTCGTAGGGGGCGCGGTGCCGACTTCTCGTGCAAAGCCGTCGGCACCGCGCCGATGTGAATCCGCCTCTCAGGGCGGGCCCGTGTCAGTGGAGTTGGTAGCTCCCGGACGCCGGTCTCAGGTCGTGCGCGGCAGCCGGCCGCGTTCGTAATCTCAGGCGGTGCACGGGTCTCCTCACGGCTTCGAGAATGGGCGGTCAACGTGCCTTCCGGGCCACGTTTTTGGACGCGGCAACACCGATCAGCACAGGTCAGCAGGGGTGGATCCGCGCTCCGCCTCGGTGACATGGCGAGACAGTAGACCGGGATTGCGGCCGCACCAAACGACCGCCGGACCCCGGCCCAGAGCAGGGCACAGGTTCGTTAGGCGAGGCCGGAAAACGCGGCTAACCTCCGGCGCAGCCCCGCTCTGGACGAACGCTGTTGGGCGCTGTCCGGAGCGGGCCCAGTCACGTCGTGCCCTGAAAGAGGCCCCGAACATGAGCTACACGCTGCACCGAGGCGACGCCCTCACCGTGCTGAAGACCCTCCCCGACGAAAGCGTCAACGCCGTCATCACCGACCCCCCGTACAACTCCGGCGGACGCACCAGCTCGGACCGCACCTGCCGCACCGCCCGCGCCAAGTACGTCACCAGTGGATCCGCGCACGACCTGCAGAACTTCCCCGGCGAGAACCGCGACCAGCGAAGCTACCGAAGCTGGCTGACCGCCCTGCTCACCGAGGCGTACCGGGCCTCCACCGAGCACTCCGTCGCCATGGTCTTCTCCGACTGGCGACAGGAGCCGACCACTTCTGACGCCCTGCAGATGGCGGGATGGACCTGGAGCGGCACGATCCCCTGGATCAAACCCGCCAGCCGGCCCCGCAAGGGCGGCTTCAAGCAGTCGGCCGAGTTCATCACCTGGGGCGTCAAGGGCAGCCTGGCAAAGGACCGCGACCTGTACCTGCCCGGCCACTTCATCGCCTCCCAGCCACGCAAGGACCGCGTCCACATCACCCAGAAGCCGGTCGAGATCATGCAGCAGCTCGTGCAGATCTGCCCCGAAGGCGGCACCGTCCTCGACCCCTTCACCGGCAGCGGCTCCACGGGCGTCGCCGCCCTGCGCGAGGGCCGGCAGTTCGTCGGAGTCGAGCTGTCCGCGCACTATGCCGGCGTCGCCGAACGAAGGCTCCGAGCGGAGCTGACCCAGGACGACTTCGTCCTGGTCGGACCGGAAGAGTGACCATGAGAACGTCGCCGCCAGAGTCGGCGGACCGCATACGACAAGGGGCGGCTGGTGCATCGAGACACCGATGCACCAGCCGCCCCTTCCTGGAACAGAGCCGGTTCAGGTTTGCGTGCTCCGGCTTCCTCCGAGATGCAGACAGCGTCCACCCGCTCGACGATCCCCGTCGCGCTTTGGCTCGCTGGATGTCCGCCAAGCCGGCTGCGGCTGCTGCGCTACAGGGTTCCGCGTTCGAGCAGGTCGCGCAGGGCGTCCTCTTCCCGGCGAAGTACCAGTCGACCGTCCCCGTTGCTGTAGGCGAGGACGCGGCTTCCGGGATCGAGGCCTGCCTCGGCGAGCAGCCCGAGCGGGAGGGCGATGCGCCCGTCCGCGTCGATGGTCAGTTCGGCTGGTGTGCGCGTCACGCGTGCAGTGTGCCACGTCGTGGCAGCACCACGACCATCGCGGCCCCAGCTGCTGGGAGGTTCCGGTCGCTGACCTGCGTGCCGTCGTGGCGCTCGCGAATGCAGAACGGCCGCGCGTGGCATGGGCCCGCCCTCGGCGGCAGAATCCTCCCGCAGCGAGACGCCACCTCCCGGTATGGCCGGAAGGCCCCAGCAAAGCGACCCCGTAACTGACAGTCTCGTTGTCGGACGTATCCGCAACCGCTGCCTGGCAGGCCGCCGCCCGGGGAATCCAGTCACAGCAACGCCTGCGCCGGATCACCTTCGTCCCGGACGACGGTCTCCGGATCGTGCCCCCTTCGCGCCGCAGCCAGCCTGCCTGCCGACAGGGCCGTCGCCCACGGTGCCTGGGGCAGGTCCGCCACACACCGCACCGACTGCGGCGTCGCGCCCCGAGATCCTTCAAAAACGACGTCCTCCGGATGGGCACCCCACCCCAATTTCCCGGGCCCCGGGTGGGGCCGACAGACCTCGGGATGACTGGCTACGAGCCGACACCAGGTTGCGGCCCGTTCGACGCCTGCGTGCGGGCCGGCTGCCGCTCTCAACTCCCATTCTCTGTTCAGACAGCAGCACGATTTCGGCGGGGGGAGAATGAGCGCTATGGCCCTTGTACCGTCCTCGCCCGCGGTCTCCGCGCGGATGAGTCGCCAGACATCCCGCGACACGGGCCAGGAATTGGCTGTGCGCAAGCTCCTGCATGCCCGTGGCCTGCGCTATCGCGTCAACGTGCCCGTCCCTGGGCTGCCGCGTCGTACGGTCGACATCGTCTTCGGCGGCCCGAAGGTCGCGGTGTTCCTTGACGGATGCTTCTGGCACGGCTGTCCCGAGCACGCCACGCACCCGAAGGCCAACGCAGAGTGGTGGCGTACGAAGCTGGAACGGAACGTGGCAAGGGATCGCGAGACAACCGAGCACATGACCGCCACAGGCTGGACAGTGCTGCGGTTCTGGGAGCACGAGGCACCCGGTGCCGTGGCGGAGCGGGTGGCCGAGGCGGTGGTCGCCGCCCGCTCGGCAAGGCAGGCTCGTCCGCCGGTGCGTCGTTGACCAGCCGGCATGCGGGACAGGGGGTCTCGTTGTCGGTAGGCACCGCTACCTTCATGGTGGAAGCATCGATCAGCGATCAGCCGGGGCCCGCCCCGGACTCGTCCGGATGGGGCAAGGCAGGCCATGACCGACTGGCAGTTCGTTGTACCCACAAACGGCAGCAAGGTGCTGCCGCCGGATGCCCGTTCCTGGGAGGCGCTGAGCAGCCAGGGGTACGACTTCGAGGTCGCGGTCGCCGATCTGGTCGACAACTCGATCGACGCGGGTGCCAAGGACGTGGTTATCCATTTTCTGAGGGACGGCGAGCAGTTGGTCAGCCTCCTGGTTGTGGACGATGGGTACGGCATGGACGAGGACGACCTGGATGTCGCCATGACGGTCGGAGGTCGGCAGAAGTACACCGCGCGGGCGCTGGGGATGTTCGGTACCGGCCTGAAGTCTGCGTCGCTCTCGCAGGCGGACAGCGTGACGGTGATCAGCAAGACGCGGCGCACGCGAGCGGCGGGGCGGCGCTGGGTGATGGCACACGCGAAGAGCGACCACCGCTGCGACATCGTGGACGCGGAGTACGCCCAGAACCTGCTCGACCGTTACTACGACCGGCCCATCACCTGGCAGGGCACCGTCGTGCGCTGGGACGGCGTGAAAGACTTCCCCAAGCATGGCGGCGGGGGCCAGACCGACCGATATCTCCACCGGATCATCGTGAAGCTGGGACTCCACCTGGGCCTGTATCTGCACCGTTTCCTGGCCCGAGAGGACTTCAACATCACCATTGCGGTGGAGGACGTGCGCACCGGGACGGTCTACCTGGATTTCGGGGTCCAGCCGGTGGACCCGTTCGGCTACCCGGTCAGCGGCGACCCGACTTTTCCGAGGCGTTTCGTCGCACCCGTCGCCGGCGTTGGGGACGTTGTGCTGGACGCCCACATCTGGACGCCCAAGTCCAACCTGGACGAGTACAAGGCACTGGGCTCGGTCATCGACCGACAGGGCTTCTACTTCTATCGAAACGATCGGCTCGTACAGGCGGGGGGCTGGAACAAGTATCGCCAGGCCGAGCAGCACCTCTCCCTGGCCCGGATCGCCGTGGACCTTCCGAGCGAAGTCGGCGATGCCTTCCGACTGACGGTAAAGAAGTCCGGCGTGGAGACCTCGCCGGCGTTCGCATCCGCTCTGGAAAACGCTGTCGATGATCAAGGTCGACCGTTCGCGGACTTCTTGATCGCAGCCCAGAACACCTACCGCGAGGCCCGTAAGCGAACCGGACTCACGCGCGACCCAGTGATCGGCCCGGGCGAGGGCGTAGCCCCCGAGGTGCGACAGACGATCGAAGAAGAACTACCCGTCCTGGAATACGAGGAACGCATCGCGATCCGATGGCAGAGGCTGGACCACGCACTGTTCTTCGACGTCGACCGCGACACCCGCACCATCTGGTTGAACCAGTACTACCGTCCTGCCGTCGTTGCCGGCCGACATGGCGGACTCAACGACGCTCCGCTCGTCAAGTCCCTGCTGTACCTGATGCTGCGCCAGGTCTTCGAGAAGTCGTACAGCGGCCCTCGAGAGAAGGACACCCTTCAACTGTGGCAGAGCGTGCTGGTTGCTGCCGCACGCTCCGGGCTGGACGGGGCGGCAGATCATGACTGAGGGAGCAGAAGCCCAAAAAACCCACCTGGCCTGGTCGGACGTCGAGTACTACCTCCACTCGGGGCAGGACGCAACGATTCCGCTCGGCAGCGTGGGCCAGCTGCGGATCGACTACGTCGTGGCGCACGAGGACATCGCCCTGCACGTCGAGACAGGACCGCATCAGCGCACACTACGGACCACCATTCCGGCGATCGGCATCGACCAGATCCACGAGGGTGGTCGCCGCATGACGCGGCTGCGGACCACCGAGCCAGCCCTACTACGTGACTTCCACGACCTGCTGTGCGCGATCACCGAACGTATGGTGGTTAACCACCGATCCTTGGAGCAGGCCTTCATGGAGACGGTGAGGGCCTGGAGCGCCTTGCTCGACGGCCCCCGGAGCCTGCAGTTGGAAATACGTCTCGGCTTGATCGGCGAGTTGGCTGTCCTGCGGTCCGTAGCCGCGCAGCCCGACTACGACTGGTCCACCGCGTTGGAAGCCTGGGTCGGCCCGGAGGGTGAGGAACACGACTTTGCGCTCCCTCTGTTCGACCTGGAGGTCAAAACGACGGCCTCCGAGCAACGCCGGCACACCATCCACGGCACCGGGCAGCTCAGTCCCACAACAGGCCGCCCGCTCTGGTTGGTGTCTCTCCAGCTCACCCGGGGAGGGTCAGCCGGGCGCACTCTCTCCCAGTGCGTCGCAGCGGTTCGCGAGCAACTTGCCGAGCATGCGCCTGCGCACGTTGCCCGATTTTTGGCGCGAGTGGCCCGGGCCGGGTGGCGCGCTGAACTTCCGGACGACGAACGCTGGTCGCTGCGGTCGGAGCCACTCGTTCTGGCTGTTGACGGGTCGCTGCCGCGCCTGGACGAGACCATGCTGTCCGCTCTCCCGGGCGAGCTCCGTGCCCGCCTGGCCGACGTCCGCTATCGCATCGACGTCACCGGCCTCCCCGCTGCGGACACCGCCCCCATCGCACTGAGCGACATCCAGCTTCCCTGAACCACGACTGCCGCATGCCCAAGGACTGACGATGACCGACGAGAACACACGCCTGACACTCCATACCTCCGCGCTCGCGGGGATGGCCAACTCCGGCCCCAAGGCTCTGCGGCGCGCCCTCGACTTCTACGCCGAGGATCTGGTTGCCGACGTGGACACCTCGGAGGCCGAGTATTGCACCGCGCTACTCGGAGCCCGAGCGGGGGACCGTCTGCTGGAACTGTGGCGTCGGCAGCTCACGCAGTGGGACTACCTGGAGCAGCCTGCCTGGACGGACACCGAGGCCCGCACCGACGAGCGGCGGGCTGCCGTGTTGGATCGGCTGGGGCTGGAGCCGGACACCCGAAAGATTCTGGGCGAGCTCATCCCGGTCGCCAAAGCGGCGGGCCCGGTGGTGATCAGCGATACCTTCACGCCCTGGTACACCCCGCAGTCGCAGTCCGGTCGTTCCTGGTACTGGCCCGCTTACCGCCGCCTACTCGCCAAGAAGGACTGGCCCGAGGACGCCATCGCCGGGCTGGACAGCGCCACGGACCGGGTTGTCGAACGCCTCGCCGACCCCACCTCCGAGACCGCCTACCAGTCCAAGGGGTTGGTGGTCGGCTACGTGCAGTCCGGCAAGACCGCCAACTTCACCGGGGTCATCGCGAAGGCGGTTGACGCCGGCTACCGCCTGGTCATAGTGCTCGGCGGCACCCTCAACCTGTTGCGCGCGCAGACGCAGCGCCGTCTGGACATGGAGCTCGCCGGGAGGGAGAACATCCTGCGTGGAGCACCGGACTACGAGTCCGACTACGCGGACGACCCGGCGTGGGCGCAGGGCAAGTTTCTGACCCACGGCGGCCTGCCCTCCACTCTGGGCGGCATCGACATCGTCCGGATGACCACCCGTGACAACGACTACAAGAGCCTCCTTCAGGGCATTGTCGCCCTCGAATTCGAGAAGCGGGAGCCTGCCCTTCCGCTCCACGACTCTCGCAACCTGCACCGCAGCTCCGCACGGCTGATGGTGGTGAAGAAGAACTCAACCGTCCTCGCCAAGCTGGTCAAGGACCTCAGCAAGATCAAGACCCCATTGGGTGAGATCCCGGTACTGATCATCGATGACGAGTCCGACGAGGCCTCCGTCAACACCAGCAACCCCAACAAACCGGACGCTGAGCGCACCGCTATCAACCGGAAGATCTCCGAACTGCTGCGGATGCTGCCTCGCGCCCAGTACGTCGGCTACACCGCAACCCCCTTCGCCAACGTCTTCATCGACCCCAGCGACACCGAGGACATCTTCCCCAAGGACTTCATCGTCTCCCTGCCACGCCCTGCCGGATACATGGGCGTACAGGACTTCCACGACCTGGACTCCGACGTTCCCGTTGAGGAGCGAACGTTCGCGAATTCGAATGAGAAGGCGCATGTCCGTGACATCGTCCTGGCCGACGAGCGCGACGAGAGCTGCCTGCAGCAGGCCCTGGACATGTATGTGCTCACCGCGGCCATGAAGCTCTACCGGGAGGCCAATGGCCTGGGCGACCGGTACTTCCAGCACCACACCATGCTGATCCACGAATCAGTCCGCACCGCCGACCACCGGGAGCTGCTGAGCTCGGTGACGCGGCTGTGGTACGCGGCGGGCTACAGCGGCCCGTCCGGGCACGCTCGGCTGCGCCAGCTCTTCGAGACCGATCTTGCCCCGGTGTCCCGGGTCCGGGCGGACGGGGCGGCAGTGCCGACCACATTCGAGGAACTTGCCCCGTACATCGGCGCGGCCTGCGTTCGGATCGGCGGCGACGACCGGCCGATCATCGTCGTCAATGGCGACAAGGACATCGAGACCGGCGAGGCCGACTTCGACAAGCGGTCGATCTGGAAGATTCTCATCGGCGGACAGAAGCTCGCCCGCGGCTTCACCGTCGAGGGCCTGACCGTCACCTACTACCGGCGACGGACCAACAACGCATCCACCCTCATGCAGATGGGCCGATGGTTCGGCTTCCGCCCCGGCTACCGCGACCTCATCCGGCTCTACGTCGGACGCGAAGAAGCGATGGGCAAGAAGGACATCGACCTCTACGAGGCTTTCGAGGCCATCTGCCGGGACGAGGAGAGCTTCCGACTACAGCTCGAGCAGTACTCCCAGCCCGTCGACGGCGAAGCCCAGGTCACCCCGAACCGAGTCCCGCCGCTGGTGTCCCAACACCTGCCCTGGCTCAAGCCCACCAGCGCGGACAAAATGTTCAACGCCCGACTGGTGGAGGTCTGCTCGCCCGGCCAGTGGGAGGAGCCGACCGCGTACCCGACGACCGCGCCGGCCCTCCGCCACAACACCGGGCGCTGGACGCCGATCCTGGAGAGGCTCTCCACGACTGCCGAGACCTTTACTCATCGCATCGAGAACGAGGGCAAGGAAACCCACTTCCGATTCCGAGCCTTCACGGGTCTGCTCCCGGGTCAGGAACTGCTGTCCGTCCTGCGCTCGCTCAAGTGGGGCGCCGAGCAGCAGTTCGCTCCCCACCTGGCCTACCTGGAGGAGATCACAGCCTCGGGCCAGGTGCAGGACTGGCTCGTACTCGCTCCGCAGCATGCCACCGGTGCCAAGACGATCGCCCTTGGCGAATCGCGACGAAGCTTCTCCTGGTTCGGTCGCGACCGACGGCGTGGTCCACTCTTCGGTGCGATCAGCGAGCCCAAGCACCGTCCGGCCGCCTACCGCATTGCCGGTGCGCTCCCCTCCAGCGGAGACGCCACGACAGACCGCTATGTCGCCGCCAAGCGCGGAGTGATCAGCGTCTTCCCACTTGTCGAGAGCAGCCACGCCTCCCTCATCGAGCAGTCGGGGACCCTGGACCCCGGCAAGATCGTAACGGCCTTCGCGTTCGTCGCACCCGCCACTGCGCGCGGACGTGACAACAAGATGGTGCGCTTCACGACCATCGATTCCTCACGCGAAGGAGACGCCATCATCACCAACGATTAGCCTGATCCGGGGGGCCCTGGCGCGCAGACCCCCGCTGACCGAGCATGTGGAGGACCAGGGCCTTGGCTACCCCGCGACTGACCTCGCTGGAGATCTGCTCCGGCGCCGGTGCCCAGGCCGTTGGACTGGAACGAGCGGGATTCGACCCGGTCATGCTGATCGACAACGACGAGAACTCGTGCAGAACGGTACGCCTGAACCGCCCGCACTGGGACGTCCGCTGCGTGGACGTAATCGATTTCGATCCCGAGGAACACCGGCAGGTCTACAATGTCGACCTGCTCAGCGGCGGATTGCCCCGGGTCAAGTCCATGGCCACCGTCCAGCGCCCGGACACCGATGCCGAGCGCAAGCTGTTGCGTGCCGCGGTGTGGTTGCTGACATCGGTACGGCCCCGCGCACTGTTGCTGGAAAACGTCCCTGACCTGGTGTCCTCCGATGCATTCGCCGGCGACCGGACCTGGATTGAGGAGCAGCTGGAGCACGAGGGCTACCGGGCGACCTGGGCTGTGCTCAACTCGGCGGACTTCGGTGTACCGCAGTTTCGGAAACAGGGCTTGCTTGTTGCTCTACGCGATCCTCACCTCGATTCGTTCCGATGGCCCGTTCCGACAGGTCTGCCGACACCTACCGTGGGCGAGGTGTTGGGGATGTCGATGGCGGGTCGTGGTTGGCCAGGGGCAGCCGCCTGGCGGCGGCGGGCCTCGAGGCCTGCCCCCGCGCTCGTCGGCGGTTCTGCAAATCGCGGTGGCGCGGACCTGGGGCCCACTGGAAGCAAGAAGGCATGGGCAGCACTCGGCGTGAACGGCAACAGCATCGGCGACGACGTCCCGGGCGCGGACTTCCCCGTCGACGGTATGCCCAAGCTGAACCTTCGCCAGGCGGCGATGATCCAGTCGATCCCCGATGACTGGCTGTTCTACGGGCGCAAGACCTCTGTCTACCGCCAGATCGGGCACGCTTCGCCGCCGCCGGTCGCCGAGGCGGTCGGCCGGGCAATCGTCGCAGCACTGGGGTGTGGTGGGTGAGTCTCGGGCAGCGGGCATCGACGTGACAACGATGGGTGCAAGAGGGACCGGTGGGCCTCGTGATCCATTAAACTCCCACCCATGACCGCCTCTACCTCTGATCCCGCCGCCGGCCGACCCTCGACCGACCCTGTGATCAAGGTGGTTGACCTATTTTCCGGGGCCGGGGGAATTTCTGCGGGATTCCGGGAATACAGGCCGCAAGGTCGCGAGACTTCACCATTCGAGAGCCTGGCGGCTGTTGAATTCGATCCCGCCGCCGCAGCGACGTATTCCGCCAATTTCGGTTCGTCGCATGTGGAGAATGTCGACATCGCCGATTGGGAACCAGGTCCCGATCTCGTGGGCAATGTCGATGTGATCATGGGAGGGCCGCCCTGTCAGGGATTTTCCGGACTGGGTAAAGAAGACCCGGACGACCCTCGCAATTTGCTGTGGCGTGAGTACATGCGCGTGGTCACGACGATTCGGCCCAAGATCTTCGTACTCGAGAACGTCGACCGCTTTTTGAAGTCGCAGCAATTTGCTGATCTCAAAGCCGCGACCGAGACGGGCGACCTGCAGGATTACACACTCGTTCCCAAGGTCCTCAACGCTGCCGACTACGGTGTTCCGCAGGCGCGTCGCCGGGCCATTGTCATCGCGACGCGCAAGGAGCTGGGCGAACCCCTGACGCACCCTGAGCCCACGCACGAGCAGAACAGCAACCCGAGCCAGGAGAGGCTCGATTCAGGGAAGCGACTCGAGCCATGGGTCGGTGTGGGACCGGAGGTGTTCTCGAAGACTCCGATTGACGCTCCCGACAAGGACCTTCCGGAGCGTACCGGCGCACCCCTCGGTGTGAAGCTCCCTGGTCCGTTCAAGACTGCAGACCTCCACATCGGCCGGCGCCCCACCGCCCTGTCGCTCGCGCGCTACGCGGTCATCAAGCCGGGCGGCAACCGACACGACCTCCGCGGCGAGACAGCGGAGATCGACGGCAAAGAGGTCCCGCTGTCGACGTCGAGTTGGGATCGCCACAACAGTGGCTCCGGTGACGTCATGGGCCGGATGCATGAGGATCGACCCTCCGTGACGATTCGCACCGAGTTCTACAAGCCCGAAAAGGGCCGTTACCTGCACCCCAAGGCCGACCGGCCGATCACCCACTACGAAGCCGCCCTGATCCAGGGTTTCCCGGAGGACTTCCTCTGGTACGGCAGCAAGGTCGAGATCGCACGACAGATCGGCAACGCCGTCCCAATCGGCCTCGGCAAGGCACTTGCCGAAGCCATCCACAATTATCTCAGCGGACGCCAGGCTTGAGGGAGCTCCATGCGGAATCGCTTCAACACCTGTGAATCCACAGTGGTTTCCTCCGGTGTGCGTCCACGAGAGACCTTTCGGTTCACACGTAGTCCTTGTGCAGACTGACCCCCTGCGCCGAAGGCTCATCAGCAGGCTGCCATTTCCGAATACGCAGTGGAGCTTCCGCCTGGAATTTATCGAACAGACGGGTCAAGGTCTCCACCGAATCGCGGGGCGCGGTTCCGTCGTCCGGGCCGTCCGGGAGCCTGTCCCACGGGACGGCTGGTGCGGAGTCGGCGCCCTCGATCCAGTCGCGCAGGCCGTCCTGATCCGGCAGTTCGTCAGCGGCGATGACGTCGTACATGAGGGTGCTGCCTGCAGCGTTCACGGCCGAGCACAGGGCATTCACACGGTCGCCGAGGCGGGACGCTCCCGACGCGCTGAGCCCTTCCAGCACGCGCACCATCGCCAGAGCGGTGGGCCGGTGGTCGATGGCGTCGAGGCGCAATGCCGTGTTGAGGACGTCCTGATTTCCACAGGCGATTTCGGCGGGCCGGTAGTTCTCCCCGTTCCGGAACAGTTCGGCGGCCCACCACAGTCGGGCAAACGCCTGGTTGTAGTGCGGGCCGGTGAACCGGACGGGGGACACCGATCCGGGCTCACCGTTCCGCGCCTCCGCTGGGGAACGGTGGCGCCAGATCACGTAGTCCGGGGCTGCGACAAGCGCGAGGAAGTTCCAGATCGCGGGGTCAGCCGCCTCGTTGCGGGACATGCGCAGAGTGGCATGCAGACGGGGCGCGAGCCAGGCGTCGGCACGGGAGCGAGAGTCCGCGAATCGGCGCATCGCTTCCTCGAGGAGCTCACGCAGCGGTGCGCATTCCCAGCGCGCGGACTGGTCCGCGATCGGGGCGCTCGCGCGCAGCAGCGCGACGCGAGGAGGTTGCTCCTGGCCGGTTAGCACGCCGCGGGTCAGGTGCTTGGACGCAGCGGCGCCGGGGAGGTGTGCCAGACGGTCTGGGATGTCGACTCCGGATCCGTTCAACGTGTCGCGCCTTCCTGGGATCGGGTGATGGCACGGACGGCTGTGGTCAGGTTCTTCGGAACCTGGGCTCGACGGGACGCTGCGAAGTGGATCTGGGACTGCAGTTCAGCCCACCCGTAGCCCGCGGCGTGACGGTTGTGCACCTCGATCAGAGCATCGGCGAGGGCGAGCCCGGGGAGGACGTCGGGCAACATTGTCCGCAACACCGACTCGCGCCACCCGCTGGGGATCAGCGGGGCCCCGTCGTCGTCCAGTTCGAGGTCGGCGACAGCCGAGTGGAACATCGCTGTCCACGCCTCGCCGGCGATCTGAGCGGCCACCAGGCCGGAAGCAGCCTTTTCCAATGGATTGCCGGACCCCTTGAGTAGCTGGGTGATCCCCTCGAAAGAACTGTTGAGAAGGATCGTGGGCATCTCACCGGCGGTCTCCACCAGCCATGGTGCGTCCTTGAACGGGCGCAGCCACTCCTGGGGGCCGTCGCGGAAATCGGCTTCCGCGATCTCGATCTCACGTTGCCGGACCGGGGTGCGCGCCAGGAGGTCGATGATCCAGGCCTCGTCAGCCGTGCCGATCGTTCGTCCGGCAACGCCGCCCACAGTGGCGACAGCACTGACGTTCAGCGTGGCGCGATCACGGTGCATGGCCCGCAGCACGGGGACGGAGCCCGACCACGTGCTGGAGAGCCGGTCACGCTGCAGGCGGCGCACGACACGTGTGTTCGTGGATCCCTCTGTGAGGATCGCGACGCATGCAACCTCGGACCACGGGCCGTCGGCCAACTCGAGCTCCGGCAGGGTGACCTCGAGATCGATGGACCCGTCCTCCCAGTTGGGACGCTCGACCTGATGCAGGGCTACCGCCCGCTGTGGCCTGGAGACCACGGAGAGGGAAAGCGGCTTGCCGTCTATACGGACCTGCTTGACTCTGACTTCGATCTCCCCGACCAGCGTTGGGTAAGGGAAGAGAGTGTTCACGCCGAAGCCCCCCGTGCCTTCTGTATGTCGACCGTCACGCCGGCCATGGTCGCGGACACCGGGTGACTGCCGACAGCTGTCACGCCGCCGAACGCCGCGCTGCGAACCTCGGGATCGATCACGACGACCCCGTCGACGATTCGGCAGTTCTCCACGGCCGTGAGCTCGGACCACGAGAGCGTCGGCCGCCCGCCGGAGCGTACGTCGAACTTGGCCACCGGGGTGAGCAGCCACGGATCCTCTCGCGGCGGAATCTTGAGGAACACCCTGAGCGACCAGGCACCCGCGGCGTCTACCTCACCTTCGACGCTGCGCACGACCGGGTGGCCGTCCGCCCGGCGGCCACCGCCCGAAGCCGGGATGTCCAGCCGCAGCAGGGTCCTCAGCACCTCGGGGCCGCGCACGTCCCGAGTGGGGCGGCGTCCGACGATTTCACGCAGAGCGGAGTCCATTGCGGCGCGGAACTCGGTGAGTCGTCTCGATGCGCCGGGGTACGTCGCGGTCAACTCGTCGGTGGTGCCCCAACGGTCGTGCTCGGGAGGCTCGGAGGCGCGGAGGAATGCCTCGGCGGCGTGCACGTCCTCGGTGCCCTCACCGGTTGCGTAGCCCGCGAGAAGCACCGCCTGGAACGGGTCCACACCGATGCCCAGGTCGCGGGGGCGTCGGGTCATCACGGTCATACGGCTTCCTCGCATGCAGACCAGTCGACTGTGTTGCTGGTCCTCGTCGTCGGCCGAAGTGACCAGGAGGACAGCCTGGTGCTCGACGCCCTTGGCCTGCCGGCCGGTGTTGCGAAGCGGCGGAACAACCAGGGGCACCCTCGCGTAAGCAACCTCTTCGGAGGCGGTGAGTTCGGGTACGGTCTCGTGATCGAGGTAGGCCCTGAGTGCACGCACGAGCGCGGAGTGACGCTCTCGTGGATCGACGCGCCGCTCGGGGATCACCAAGGAACCGTTGCGCATCGTGCAGACGGATGCCTCCAGCATCGCGTTGGCGGAGCTTCCGGCGGTCATTGCCGCCCAGAAGTTGTCTGCGAGCGCGGCGCTGAGCTTGTCGTGCATCTCCTGGAGGCTGTCGGCGTCGCCTGCCGCGTCGTGAGCACCCACGATGAGAAAGGATGTGCCGGGAGCGGCACTTTCGCGCTCCAGCCAGAGTTCCGAAGCTGTCTTTTCATCGGCCCACCAGGAGCGGGAGACACCCTCGAAGTCCTTCTCCGTGTCCGCTTCACCCAGCCAGGCCGGACCGGCGTACGGGGAACCGTTCACCTCGCGCCAGGGGAGGTCGAGGCGTCCGACGAGACGACGCGTGGTGCGTCCTTCGTGGCTCTCGGACAGTGTGCTGTTGATCAGTACCAGGCCGAGCCGGCTGGTGGCCCAAAGAGTGGCTTTGCCGAGACCGTAGGATCCACCGGCCCGGTCACTGCTCTTGTGACTGTCGAGTTGGCGACGGACGACTGCGGCGAAGCGGCCGTCCTCGTACTCCGGGCCGGTCAGTCCGGAGGCGTTGTAATCGTCCACGCGAAGGAGGAGCAGCGAGTTGGTCTCCTGCATCTCCCGAAGCCCTTCGGCCAGGACCCGGCCGACTTTTTGGCGTGATTCGGAGGCGGCCTCGTAGTGCGCCTCCAGTTGCTCCCACTTCAGAGCCGAGAGGAAGGAGGAGAGGTGTTCGCCCGACAGCTCGTGGAGCGTAAAGCGCACACGCACTGGCTGAGTCGTGTCGAGGCGCTCGTCCAGACTGTTCTGGGTCGCCTCGCGGGCGAGGACGGCGAGATCCGCATCGAATGCGAAGGCCGCTGCGTTGCCGAACTCGCGGCCTCCGTCTGCGTGCGCCGGGCGGTGATACCACCGGACCGGACGTGCCGTGACCGCGTCGGTGGTCCTGTTGTGCACGGTGGCGATGTCGGTTCCGAGGACCGATGCGATGTCACGCACCATCTCGGCGCGTGGTTGTGCCCTGCCGGTGATCCAGGCCGAAACTGCCGCGCGCGTCAGCCCCAGTCGCTCGGCGAGCTCGGCCTGACTCATGTTCTGTCGGCGTAGCTGTCTGCCGAGCCAGGGCCCGAACTCTTGGCCGTCCTGCATGGGCGCAACTCCTCCAACTGCGGCCTCAACTCGCCTTGGGGAGGCTGAGTATGCCTAGTGCACGCCATGCTAGCAGGGGCAATTGACAAGTTTTCCAGTGTCAAACAACTCTTGACGCAGTGATTACCGGAGGGCGCCAGCACCCCGCCTGGCAGAACGGATGATCTATTGGGGACGCACTGTCAGTGGCGGGGTCTAGGTTGTGAACGTGTGCAGTCGAGGCCTGCGGCTAAGGCGTCTGGATGTGAAGGATCCGGGGAGGCAGGGTGATTGATGTGCAGAGCACCCCGAATCGTGCTGGGTTCCGTATCCGACTTGAGATCTATTTGTTATCCGCAAGAAATGCAAAAGGGTGGCACCGACCGAGTAGCGGGTGTAGTTTCTGGCGCTAGGGGAGAGTCATATTCTTCGGGGAAAACAGGCTTAGTATTTCACTCTGTGTGGGCAGGCGTCTGTCTTCAATCGGACGTGGAACCTGTGCGGGAGCAAGATTTAACGCGGCGTGGATAGTCTGTACGCGGCGTGGTGGGCCCGGCGAGGAAACTGTGTAGCTGGGTCAGGGTTTTTCCATATCGGAGTCGGGTGGGGGCAATTTCTTGATGGACTTCAGGAGTATTAGAATTACCTGGACCCTCAGGCCGTACAACAGTATCGAGGATGCCTAGCGGCGCGTCGAGTTCTTTCTTGGCCCGCTAGGTATTGCCATAGAGCAGATTCGGCGATGGCCTACCTGGCAGGAGTCTGAGGTGGCGAGGGGAGTGTGCCTGCAACCCTTGGCCGCACGAGAGTTCGCCGATGTCGCGATCTCCCGCTCGGGCGGCCCGTAGTCCGCCCCAGCGCGGGCACCCGCAGGAGCACGGGTTCTTGTGAGGTGCGCGCGTGATGATCCGCTTCCTCATCTCTCCAGGTTCGAAAAGTAGTCGAGAGCTTTCCCGCGTTGGTCAGCGGCCGGACTTGTACCGGCTCCGCCGACCCCCACCTCGTCCCACCGACCAATCGCTGAAGCAGGTATTCATGAGCGACCGGCAGTCCACCGTCACCTCCATTTCCCCTGTCATCGCGAAGGTACTTGAGCAGTCCGCTCGGGTTCTGGAGACCTATCGAGTTGATCCTGGGCTGGTGCAGGAGCACGCGAACAACGAGCGTCGCATCACCCAAGGTGGTTACGGCGACCGACAGCTGTTCGAACTCGTCCAGAACGGCGCCGATGAGATCGCCGATGCCCCGGGCGGGAAGCTTCATGTCGTGCTGACGGACGACTACCTCTACTGCGCGAACCAGGGCACGCCGGTGACTCCGGAGGGCGCGGAAACGATCCTACGCATGAGTGTCTCCCGTAAGCGTGGCGGGCAGATCGGCCGGTTCGGCGTGGGCGTGAAGTCCGTGCTTTCGGTGAGTGACGCGCCTCAGTTCTTCAGCAGGACCGGCTGCTTCGGCTTCGACCGCGGATGGTCGGCACACGAGATCGCCACTGTGCTCGGCCGGCCCCGTGTCGACGACATGGACACCCCGGTGCTTCGCATGGCGCGTCCCCTGGACATGGAGGAGGAATGCGACGGCGACTCTGTGCTGCGGTCGCTGCTGCGCTGGGCGACGACCGTCGTCCGTCTCCCGCTATTGCCCGGCAGCGCGGAGCGCCTGGGGTACGACATCGCAGGTCACAGGGACGCCGAGGGGCGGCACCTCGTCGAGCCGTTCCCGATCGGCTTCCAGATCTTCTCCTCCCACGTTGGTGAGGTGACGCTGGAGGATCGGCGGCGCAGTCCGCTTTTCCGCCGTGAGCTCAAGGTGGTCACCGAGGGTGCCCATCGGACCGTCACCGAGGTGCGGACCGGCGCGAAGCAGGAGATGCACGACTGGAAGGTGTACTCGGTTGAGCATTCCCCGACCGCCCACGCGCGCCAGAGCGCCGGGGAGCTGCACGACCGTGGGGTCATCGATGTCTCCTGGGCGGTGCCCGAGTACACCCGGAACAAGGACGGTCTTTTGACGGTCCCGCGCGGCACCGGGGAGTTCTGGTCGTTCTTCCCGACCAAGTACCCCATGTCCCTCTCGGGCTACCTCAATGCGGCGTGGAAAACCAATGAGGACCGTCAGAACCTCCTTGACGGCAGCGAGTTCAACCAGGAGCTGATGGAGGTCGCGGCCAACCTGGTCATCGACTCCCTGCCTCGTCTGGCCCCGGCCGAGGACCCCGGCGCCTATCTGCCGCTGCTCCCGGGCCGTGAGAAGGAGTTCATCAACTGGGCGGACGATTACCTGCTGCGCCAGGTGTGGCAGGTTGCCGCCCGCAAGCCGTCGCTGCCTGATCAGGACGGCGTGCTCCGGGTGCCTCACGAGCTGTACATCCATCCGAAGGAGGTGGAGGCTCGCTGGCTGCGCATCTGGGCGGAGTACCCCCGTCGCCCGAAAGGTTGGGTGCACCCCTCCGTTGAGGAGGGGGGCGACATGCGCTCCGGCAAGATGACCCACATCCTCGCGGTGAAGAAGCAGTCGCGCGAGAGCGTGGTGACCTGGCTTGAGGCTCTGGTGGCCGACGGCACGCCGGAGGCTTCGGCTCACGCCATCCGGATTCTGTCCGCAATGGTCGAGAAGGACCGTGCCGAGCGCCGGAGCGCTGACTCCGTGTTGACCGCAGAGGCCCGTAAGGCTCGCATCGTGCTGACCGAGTCCCACGGCCTCGTCGCGCCCGTCTCCGGCAAGGTTTATCACCGCACCGGTGCGGAGCAGAGTCGCGACGACGTCGTATATGTCCACCCGCACATCTCCGAGCGTCCGGAAATGGCTCGTCATCTGCACGCCATTGGCATCCGTATATCCGACGCCCAGGGACGCTTCGAGGGCCTGCTCGACCAGGGTTTCGACCGCTACGCCTCTGACGCCTGGACCCAGTTCTGGGTGCTGCTGCGCAGCGCGGGCAGCGGTACCCAGGTCGGACGGATTCAGGCGAAGGTAGCCAACCCTCTGGCCACTCTCAGGGTGCGCACCGTGGGCGGCTCCTTCCGTGTCATGCGTGACTGCCTGCTGCCGGGCCCGGTCGTACCCAGCGACGGAAGCAGAGATGCCTCGATCGCGGTCGACATGGACTTCCACGCCGATGACCAGGACGTCTTCCGCGAGCTCGGCCTTGCCGAGATCCCGAGCCTGAATCACAGCCCTGAGAAGGAGGGTTGGTTCCAGGACTACCGCCAAGCCGTGCACGATGCCTACATCCGCAGGCTGCCTGCCGACGCCGCGCGCCCCGGCCTGGGGCGCCTGACGGTCGAGGGCAGCGCTCCTGCCGGTCCGCTCCATCTGCTGACCCTGCTGTCCGACGAAGGGCGTGCAGCGTTTGTCGAAGCCATCCCGGAAGCCGGGGTTGTCGAGAGCTGGATCCGCCGCTACGGGTCGACGGGAGACAAGACCGTCGCTTCCCCGCTTCGGTGGATGCTTTCCAAGTACGGGCGCGTCCGCACGAGCGCCGGTCTGGTTCCCCTCAACCAGGCCGTCGGCCCCCAGCTCAAGGAGTTTGCTCGGGTGCTTCCCGTGGCGGAGATCAGCGCTGAGAAGGCCAAGCGGTTGAAGCTGCCCACTACGCCCGAGGAGGTGCCGCCCGCTCGTTGGCGCAAGCTTCTCGACAGCGTGTTGATCAGCACGGACGACGTCTACATCGGCCGCGCCTATGCTCTCTTGTTGCGCGTCGGCTTCGAGTTTCCCGAGGATGTGCGGACCCGCTGCCGGATCGGTGCCGGATGGGGGACCCGTCCGGACACCGAGATCGCGGTCGCGACGAGCGAAGCGGACTTCCGGGAGTTGGTGCTTGAGCAGTATCCGGCCCTTCTCGTCGCGGACAAGTCCGACGCTGCTGCCGCCCGTCAGATGTACGACACCTGGGGGATGCGCAAAGTCGCCGACGTCATCACCAAGACGATCCGCAAGGTTCCGGTGGGTAGTGCGACCCTCCTGGTGGACGAGTTCCCGCCGCTGCGGCAGCGCGTCGGAGCCCCGGCGCTGAACCGTAAGGTGCGTCGCTGCACCGAGCTGGAGCAGACGCTGCGCACGCCCAACGGCAGCCGGCTGATCCCGATGACCGTTGCACGCGAGGGCAGCACCCTGCTGGTCCTCGACGGACTCTCCCCGCTCGACGTTCTCGAGGCGGCGGACGCCGAGTTCGGTTGGGGCCTCGAAGCGCAGGGCTGCCGCCAACTGATCGACCACCAGAAGCGTCAGGAGCAGAACCTGGAAGTCCGCTCGAAGCTCCGCCAGGTCCTGGAGGCGGAGAGCATCATCGACAAGATCGCTCTCCTGCTCGGGGAGGAGCAGCTGCGCAGCGAGCTGCCGCCGGGCCTTCTGGAAAGTGAGGTCAACGAGCACGGGCGGGAACCCGATGCGCGCCGCGTCGCGGAGATGGCGTTCAACGCCCACGGCGAGTCGATCCTGCGCGTCCACCGCAAGGACTTGGCCGTGGACTACCCGGGCATCGCTCCTAATACGTTCACCGGCGACACCAAGGCTCTGAAGTTCGTCACGGACCTTGGCTTCCCCGATTCGTTCGCCGGTGCCCGTGTCCCGTCGCTGTCACCGCGTATCGAAATCGAGGGACCGTCGGAGTTCCCCGCGCTGCACGACTACCAGGAGGAGCTGGCTCGCGCCCTGCACACCATGCTCGACAACCCCACGCCGCAGCGTGCCATGCTCACCATGCCGACCGGGGCCGGCAAGACCCGCGTCACCTCCGAGGGAGTGATCCGCTGGGTTCGCCAGCAGGGAAGCCTGCCCGGGCCGATCCTTTGGATCGCGCAGACGGAGGAATTGTGCGAGCAGGCTGTCCAGAGCTGGCGCTTCGTCTGGTCGAAGGTCGGGGCCGAGATGCCGCTGGTCATCAGTCGGCTCTGGTCGAGCAACGAGGCCTCCCCCGTGCAGGGCCATCCGCACCTCGTCGTGGCCACCGACGCCAAGTTGCAGGTGTGCCTCGGTACGGACGACTATGCCTGGCTCCGCCGCTCCGCACTGGTGATCGTGGACGAGGCCCATGTCGCCATCTCGGCGCGCTACACGGAGCTTCTGGAACTCCTGGGACTCAGCTTGGTACGGAACAGGACGAGTCGCCACCTTATCGGACTCACCGCCACCCCGTTCCGCAGCAATGTGGAGCTGACCAGGCGGCTGGTTCAGCGCTTTGGTGCGCTCATCGAGACGCCGATCTTCAACGGGGACCAGACCAAGGCGATTAAGCACCTGCAGGAGATCGGCGTGCTGGCGCAGGTCGAGCACGAGGAGTTGGTCGGCGGTGAGATCACTCTGAGCGCAGACGAGCTGAGCCGCTCCAAGCAGTTCGGTGGCATGCTCCCCAAAGGCGCAGAGCAGCGACTGGCCGACGACCACAACCGCAATAAGCGCATCGTGGACCGTATCGCCGAGATGGACCCCGAGTGGCCGGTCCTGGTGTTCGCCACCTCAGTAGCGCACGCCAAGTTCCTCGCGGCGAAGCTCGGCGACCGCAACATCCGGGCTGCCGCCATCGACTCTGCGACTCCCATGGCCGAGCGCCGCAAGGCCATCGAGGACTTCCGCGGGGGCAAGATCAAGGTCCTCACCAACTACGGTGTGCTTACCCAGGGCTTCGACGCCCCGGCGACCCGCGCCGTGGTGGTCACCCGTCCCACCTACAGCCCGAACGTCTACCAGCAGATGATCGGCCGTGGCCTGCGCGGTCCCCGCAATGGTGGTGAGCCCACCTGTCTGATCCTCAATCTGGCCGACAACATCAAGAACTACAAGGAAAAGTTGGCCTTCACCGAGTTCGACTACCTGTGGAGCGAAGACAAGTGACCCTCGAAGACTTCGAGGAGCATGTGCTGACATTGCATCAGCAGACGGTGGTCGACCAGCCCTGGGACGCCCGGGTACTGGTCACCGCCGGGGCGGGCGCGGGCAAGACCTACACCCTGGTGCGACGCCTCGACGTTCTGGTGGAGCGCGAGGAGCTGGAGGCTGCAGAGATCCTCGTCCTCACCTTCTCCCGCGCCGCCGTCCGAGACCTGCGGGAACGGATCGACCGCCACGCCACCGCGGCACGTCGGGTCCGAGCACAGACCTTCGACTCCTGGGCGACCAGCCTGCTCAAGCAGGCCTACCCGGACACCGACTGGACGGGCGTGTCATTCGACGACCGGATCGTTGCCGCGAGCGAGGCCATCGATCGCGGCGTCCTGGAGGCAGGCGAGCAGGGTGCACCCGGACACGTGGTGATCGACGAGGTCCAAGACCTGGTCGGCGTCCGCCGTGAGATGGTCCAGGCCCTGCTCGACCGGTTCGCGGACAACTGCGGCTTCACCGTTGTCGGCGATGCGGCCCAGTCCATCTACGGCTTCCAGGTCTCCGACCCGGAACAGCGTGCCGCCGAGACCAACTACTTCTTCGACTGGCTGCGCGGGACCTTCTCCGAGGACCTGACCGAACTGCATCTCTCGGACAATTTCCGAGCCCGCACCGTCCAGTCGCGGGTCGCACTGCCCCTGGGCCCCCGCCTCCAGCAGTTGCCCCGCGACCCCGACAGGGCGGCCGAGGCCGCAGAGCGCATCCACGCCGAGCTGCGTGCCTCACTGCTGGAGGCGCCGGAATTCGGGAAGTTCACGGACGAGTTCACCTTGGATTCGCTGCGCTGGTTTCCGGGGACGACCGCGGTCCTGTGCCGGGACAACGGCCAGGTGCTGCACGTATCCGGTCTGCTGGCGGACGGGGGCGTGGCCCACCGGCTCCAGCGCTCCACCCGCGACCGCCCGGCCCCTTCCTGGATGGCGGCGCTGCTGACCGGTACCGAGGCCTCGCAGATCACGTATGAACGATTCGCCGGACTCCTCGATACGAATAAGAACGACGAGCTGGTGCTGCCCGAGGGTGCCACGCTCGATGAGCTGTGGCAGTCCGCACGCCGGGTGGCCCGAGGCCCGCGGGCCACCCTGGATATGCGTGCCCTGTACCGCGCGCTGGCCGAGGGCAGACTGCCCGACGAGATCACTGCGCCGGAGCCCTCGCCGCTGGTGATCTCCAGCGTGCACCGGGCCAAAGGCCTGGAGTTCGATCGCGTGCTGGTGATCGAGCCGCGCACGCTCATGGCTCCGCGCCAGGTGCCCAAGAAGAAGTACGACTACGACCCTGCCGCAGAGGCGCGACTGCTCTACGTGGCGATGACGCGCCCCCGCGACGACCTCTACCGGTTGGAGGCTCCGTCGACGTGGCTCTACCGCAAGGACCGGCGGCTGGATCGCTGGTACCTCGGCGGTCGCAGCAAGTGGGCCCGTAACGGTCTGGAGGCCTTGGGCACGGACGTCTGCCACGAGGCCCCGCACGGAGCCCGCGGCATGCATCACGACGCGGTCGAGGTGCAAAAGTACCTACGCACCTCGATCCGGGCGGGCGAGGCCGTGGAACTGCGACTCCTGCACCAGCTGCCAGCCGGCGAGGAACAGTCCCCGCCCTACGCCATGCTGCACGAGGAACGGCAGGTCGGACAGGTCTCGGAGCAGTTCCGCCGTGACCTGTGCCGACTCCTACGGCGCGGTGGCGCCGCGCTGGACCGCCCCTGGCCCGCCTTGATCACGGGTCTGCGAGTGGACGGCGTCGAGAGCGTGGCCGGCTCCGCCGCCGCCACGGAGCGCGCCGGCCTCGGCGACCACGGTGTTTGGCTGGCCGTCCGCCTCTGCGGCATGGGGCGCTTCGACTGGAACACGGACGCCGCCACAGACGTCATTGACCACGGATTCCCGGAAGAGAGCGACTTGTGAGCGCACCGGACTACATGGCCCACTACACGTTGCGCGACCAGCTTCTGGAGGCGCTTCGCACCGACCTGCTCGGACCGGTCGGCGGCGAACACGAGATCCTCAAGGATGACGCTCCGATCACCGTCTACCCGGTCGGCGTACTCTTCCCCCAGTCCGAGGACGACGAGGCCCGGGCGGAGATCTCCGACGCGGCATCCGAAGCCGACGGCCAGGACGAGACCCCTTTCACCGCCCGCCGGGACAGCGAGGAGCCGTCCCCGGACCTGGGTGTCGCCCTGGCCAACACCCGCAGGCCCTCCTCCATGGGCCTGACCTTTGCTGTGGATCCCGCGACCAGCGGCAGCATCGTGTTGACCGTCCGCGCGGCCACGTATGCGCCCGAGGACGCCGAGGGCAACCCGATCTCTGCCCGCCGCACCGAGGTCCGCAGCACCGAGGAACAGCGGGAGCACTGGCGTCGTGTCGCGTTGCATCTGGACCCTGTCACCGTGGACGTCACCGTCCCCCACGCTCACGAGCCCGTAACCCTCCACCCGGGCTTGGAGCTGCGCGTTGTGGCACGCCCGGCGACCGGACCGCACGGGACGGTGACGGTGACCGCCACGGTGGTCAACAGCCTGCGAGTGGGCAGGTTCGACCTGCGCGACGCCCACTGCTTTTACCAGCCCGTCCTGGAGGTCACCGCCCCGGACGGCTGCCCCGCCCCGTTCGTGGAGCGCCCGGCTGCCCTCGGCGCTGTAGACAAGGAGCAGGCGCTCAGCCGCCTGCTCCACCGTCACGCCCCCAGTTTTGCGACCGGCCACGGCTGTGCGGCCCGCTGGGACTGGACCCCGCCGCCGATCGGCGCGAGCGGCCGCGAACGAGCTGCCGTGGCCGCCGTGCGCACCGAGTTCGTCCCCTCCCACGAGGTGCTGCTCACCGACTCCAACCCTGAGATCGACGACCGCGCGCTGACCATGCAGGGACTGGGCACCGCGCCCGACGTCGAGATCATCGCCGCGCTGCGCGGTCTGCTGGTCGGCTACGAGGCATGGATCGGCGCCCAGGCGGCCGAAGCGGAACGCCTCCGCGGTGGCGAGCACGAGGAGGCCGCCCGAGAACAGCTCGCGCTGTGCCGGCGGACCCTGGAGCGGATGCACCGCGGTGTGGACCTGCTGGCCGACCCTCGCCGGCCCGAGATCATGAAAGCATTCCGGCTCGCTAACCTCGCCATGGCGGAGCAGCGCGCCCGCACCTCATGGATCAAGGACGGCAAACCGGGAGTCCCCGCCGTCGAGAAGGGGAAGTGGCGCCCCTTCCAGATCTCTTTCCTGCTGCTGTGCCTGGAAGGCATCGTCGACGCCAACCACGCCGATCGCGGCATCGCCGATTTGCTCTGGTTCCCCACCGGCGGCGGCAAGACCGAGGCCTACCTCGGGCTGATCGCCTTCACCACCTTCCTTCGCCGCATTCGCGACGGTGCGGCAGGCGCCGGCGTCACGGTGCTCATGCGTTACACACTCCGTCTGCTGACGCTCCAGCAGTTCGAGCGCGCCGCCGCGCTGATCTGCGCGATGGAGCGCAGACGCGCCATGGATCCGAAGACATTGGGGAGTGAGCCGGTCTCCATCGGTATGTGGGTCGGGAAGTCCGCCACTCCCAACACGCTGGAGAACGCGGCCAGAAAGCTCACCGAGCTTCGGGTCAGTCCCGGCAAGCGCCTGGAGAAGGAGAACCCGGTCCAGTTGGAGGCCTGCCCGTGGTGCGGCACCGCCCTGGACGCCAACAACTACGAGGTGGAGGAACACCTGCTGAGGATGGCGATCCGCTGCCCGAACTCAGCCTGCGACTTCCACCCCGGCCTTCCGGTGCACCTCATCGACGAGGCGGTCTACCACGCCCGTCCGACCCTCATCATTGCCACCGTCGACAAGTTCGCCGCCATGCCCTGGCGGCCCGCGACAGCAGCCCTGTTCAACCGTGACCGCGAGGACGGCACCAAGCCGCCCGAATTGATCGTCCAGGACGAGCTTCACCTGATCTCCGGCCCGTTGGGCACGCTCACGGGCCTGTACGAGACCGTTGTCGACGCCCTCGCCGACCAGCCGAAGGTCATCGCTTCGACCGCCACCATTCGCCGTGCCGACGAGCAGGGCAATCACCTGTTCGGTCGCAAGGTCAGCCAGTTCCCGCCCGGGGGATTGGACTCCCGGGACTCCTGGTTCGCCGTGGAGACGACTCGGGACCGCAAGGCCGCCCGCCGCTACATCGGTCTGTTCACGTCCACCACCAGCCAGTCGACCCTGCTGATCCGGGTCTACGCCGCCCTGCTCCACCGGGCGCTCACCTGCGAGGCGCCGGACGAGGTGAAGGACGCCTACTGGACCCTGGTCGGCTACTTCAATAGCCTGCGTCTGCTGTCCGCGGCGGAGCTCCAGGTGCTCGATGACGTTCAGGACCGCCTTGAGTACCTGGCCACCCGCGACGGGGTCAAGCCCCGCCGGATCGACGGCCTCACCGAGCTCAGCAGTCGGGCGAACGCCAGCGACATCCCCAAGCGACTCAAGGAGGTCGAACGGCACCTGCCGATGTCGGACGTCCTGGACGTGCTGCTCGCCACCAACATGATCTCCGTCGGCGTGGACGTGGACCGACTCGGCCTCATGGCCGTCATGGGCCAGCCGCAGACCACCGCCGAATACATCCAGGCGACGAGCCGCGTCGGACGGCGCCACCCCGGCCTGGTAGCGGTGATGCTCAACTCCACCCGCTCACGCGACCGCTCGCACTACGAGAGCTTTCAGCACTTCCACTCCGCGCTCTACCGGGAAGTGGAGTCCACCAGCGTCACCCCGTTCTCCGCCCGAGCCCGCGACCGCGGGCTGCACGCAGTGATCGTGGCCCTCGCCAGAATCCTGCTGCCGGACGCCCGCCGCAACGAGGCCGCGCGGGACATCGACGCCTTCGTCGATGACCTGAACGCCCTCGTCCGCCCCATCGTCCTCGCCCGCGTGGCCACGGTCGACAACACCGGGACCGAGGTAACACCCACGGCCCGCGCCTTCGACGCCTTCGTCTCCTGGTGGCAGACCGAGGCAGTGGCACAGCCGAATCTGGTCTACGAGGCCCGACGCAGCAGCCGCATCCCCGCCCTGCTCAGCGGATTCGACGACGACCCGCACGACACGGCCGGTTGGCCCACCCTGTGGAGCCTTCGAGACGTCGACGCCTCGTCCACCTTCTTCCTGGAGTCGTGACCATGAGCCCGTTCCCGCCCCGCACCCGTCGCCGCGGCATGGGCGCCGCCCCCGTCCGCAACGCGCGCAGGCTCGGCGAGATCCGCCGTGCCCAGCTGATCACCACTTATGGCGTGGGCGCCATGATCGCCGTGGAGAACGAGTCCTTCATCATCTCCGGACTCGACTCCTGGAACGTCTCCGAGGCACCTTGGATTTGGGAGCCGCGCCTCGCCCGGCCGCTCGGTGTCAAAGGCTTCCGCCTCCCTCCGGCGCCCGACCCGGACCTGGCAACCGACGGCGTGCGCGCCGCTCGGTTCCCCCTCATGTACTCCTGTCCCGAGTGCCGGGCGCTGCAGCCGTTCCGCAAGTTCAACTCCCCGGCAGGCAAAGCCGAGTGTTCAACCTGCCAGGAGGACCTCGTCCCCTCCCGCTTCGTCATGGCCTGCGCCCACGGGCACCTCGACGACTTCCCGTACTGGAAGTGGGTCCACAGGGACACCGAACACGCCGGCGGAGGCCTGTGCGGCGGCGAGCTGAGGTTCCGCGCAGACGGCTCCACGGCCTCGCTGCGTGCCGTCCTGATCAGCTGCAGCTGCGGCGCGAAGGAGGTCTCCATGGAGGGCGCTTTCCGGCGGCAGGCACTGAAGAACCTCGGCGTCCGGTGCTCGGGCAGGCGTCCGTGGATCAAGGGCGCTCCTGCAGGGGGCTGCGAGGAGCCGCCGCGCACCCTCCAGCGAGGTTCGTCGTCGGTGTGGTTCCCCGTCGTCCACTCGGCCCTGTCCATCCCGCCGTGGAGCGACGGGCTCACCAAGGTCGTCGCCCCGATCTACGACAAGTTGAAGGACGAGAGCCCGGCGGACATCCTGGCGTACCTTCGGATCGAGAAGATCCTCGACCACCACCCCGAGTACACCCCCGCCGAGGTCGTCGCCCTGGTGGAGAAACTCAAACGCGAGGACGCCGAGCTCGCGGACGAGCCCGTCGTGGAGAGCTCCGCCCGCGAAACGATCTACAGGGAGGAGTACCTCAGCCTGCAGACGGACCACCCCGAGCGGGAGGAGGCCGGCAGCCAGGACTTCGTCTGCGAGCCGCCCGCCGCCGGCAACTCGGCGCTGCAGGAACAGTACGGACTGGACCAGGTCATGCTCGTCAAGCGACTGCGCGAGGTTCGGGCCCTGCAGACCTTCACCCGCGTCGAGGAGCCCAGCGCAGCGGACGACGTCCGCCGTCGCGCCCCACTGTCGGCAGCAAAGCCAAAGCTCGACTGGCTCCCAGCCATCGAAGTCAGCGGCGAGGGAGTCTTCCTGCGCCTGGACGACAGCCGGCTCAAGGAATGGGAGCAGCAGCCCGGTCCCCTCGCCCGGGCGCAGCGCATTCACGAAAGTCACACGACGCTGCTGCGCGAGCGGGCCGGCGACTCGGACAAGCCGGTTCCTGTCTCCCCGGCCTCCCCTCGGTACCTCCTGCTGCACACGCTCGCCCATGTCCTGATCAACGAGTGGAGCCTGGACGGCGGCTACCCGGCCGCATCGCTGTGTGAGCGGCTCTACGTGGCCGACGACATGGCGGGCATCCTCATCTACACCGCCACCAGCGACTCCGCTGGCAGCCTCGGCGGCATCGTCGCCCAGGGGGAACCCGGTCGCCTCGAGATCGCCCTGCGCTCTGCGCTGCAGCGCGCCGAGTGGTGCTCCAACGACCCGCTCTGCATGGAGTCCGAGGCCAGCGGAACGGACAGCCTCAACCTCGCTGCGTGCCACGCCTGCGTGCTGCTCCCGGAGACCAGCTGCGAGACCAACAACACCCTCCTCGACCGCGCGGCCCTGATCGGCGCCCCGGACGGCAGCGCGGTCGGATTCTTCTCGCCCTGACCGACCTGGCCCTCACCCTGGCCTCCGTGAGCGGGCAGCGGGCGGTTCATTCCCTGCCGGGGCCAGGGATGGGCTGGCCGCGCCGTGTCAGGACACCAGGAGAGGCTGCCTGTTGTGCTGTTCCGAGGTCAGATCAGGGGGGAACTTCACGTATGCTCCCGCCATGGACGGGGTGGACATTGCAGCAGCAGCCGTAAATGGCGGAGCTTGGTCTTTTTTGATCGCTGGCGAGGAACGGCAGTTCCAGGGGAACGCCGGCTACGAGGACATGGTGGAGGAGTCCTACAGCTACGACTCGACCGTGGGTAACCATCGTCGGGTTGCGGTGGGCGACCTGGTGGTTGTACGGAACGGCCGCGAAGCTTTGGGCATTGGCTATGTGGAGGAGTTGGAGGTCCTGCCGGACCAACAAAAGCTTCGAAGCCGATGCCCTCATTGCGGAAGCACTGGGTTCAAGGAGCGGACGACGGAACAACCCCGCTACCGGTGCAGTCCCTGCGGCAATGCTTTCGACCGGCCGAAGGTGGAGACGATACAGGTGACCGCGTACCGCGCTCACTATGGAGGGACCTGGCAACCCTTCGAAGGCTGCATGGACAAGGCTCAACTGGCTGAGCTCAGCTTGAGCAAGTCCGACCAGCAGTCGATCAAGGCAATCGACCGGGCGCGGACCCTCGCGGCAGTGGCTGCGCGCGGTGTCTGCCTTCCGCGCCAAGGGCAAGCATCGGGTGCAGCACGACAGTACCCCTTGGAACTGCCGGGGGGCCGGCGGCGGATGACAGCGGCAGTTCGACGGGGGCAGGATGCCTTCCGCAGGGCCCTCGTTCGTCGGTACGGATTGATCTGTGCCATAACAGGCCCAGCCCCAGCGGAGGTACTTGAGGCGGCTCACCTTCGTCCGTTCGCCGCCACGGAGCGGCACCGGGTCGAGGAAGGACTGCTGCTGCGAGCGGACATCCATCGACTCTTCGACGGTGGGTTGTTGGCCATCAGCCGCGAGCTCGTCGTGTGCGTCGCCCCAAGCCTCCTGGGTCACGTCTCGTACAGCGAGTTGGAGGGCACAACCCTGCAAATTCCGGTAGATGCCGTGGTGGATCGTGACGTGATCAAGGAACATCATGCGGTCACCACGGCCACGTGGTAGGGGCGTGCCAGGTCCAAGCCGCATGCCACAAACCAACGCATCGGCGCCGAATTGTCAGCGCCAGCGGTACTTACAGGGGCGAGTTCCGGTGCGGCTTGCGGGCCGCGCGAAGCAGTTCGCGGCCGCCGTCTCGGATTGGCCGGAGACGCGAGGCCGGCACGCCGTACTCGCTGAGCCTCGGGCACTCCTACCCCGGCTTCACGCTGCGGACGTACACGCACCTCATGCCGGCAAGCGCCGCCCGGACCCGGCGGGTCATCGATCAAGCCCTTGCCCTGACGGGTGCGGAGGGCACTTCCAAGGCCATGTGCTCTCAATGTGCCCTGGCGACCTGAACCGGTCCTCCCGGACGGCCGCTTGAACGGCCTCTGAACGATCAGCTCAACCCGCGAACCCGCAGGTCACGGCCAAACCAGGCAGTAGAGCTGGTGCCCTGACTCGTGGCAGCGCTGGGCGAAGTCCTGCCATTCGTGGAGCAAGTGGACCTCCTTGGTTGTTCACCTGCGGATTTGCGGCGATCCTGCCGGTGACCAGCCAAAACTACCTTCAGTAGTTGACGCTGGTCACCGGCGTCTTCGGCCCTCATGTGCCCTGGAAGTGCCCTCAGAGGCTGTAGAAGAGCTGGCTTCTTAGCAGAAGATCAAGAAGGCAGATTGTTAGTCGTCAGGTCCCAGGGTGCGGTGTCGACCTCAGCGGTGGATTGGGGTGAGAAGTTCCTGGATCTCGTCGCAGTAGGCGTGGAAGAGGCCGCGCTCAGCTGAAGTGATCACAGACATCCGGTTGTGCGCCATCGGATTGCGAACTTTGGACAATATTTCAAATCTATCATTCCAATATTTCTTATCCCGGCCAAGTAATTTGCCGAAATATTCCCAATAAGAGGCAATTAAAGCATATAGATCGTGAGGATAAGTGTAATCGAGGATTTCCCTGGAGGCGCGATCACCGAAGGAGGAGATTTCTCGATCTCTCGTCATCTCCCAGGAGTCCAGTAGAGAAACCAATTTTGGCCGCTGCTTTCGCACTTTATTGAGCCAATCCGCTCCAAGTTCGTCAGTGAGGGTGCCGCTGACAAATGACCGCAACAAAGTTTCCACTGCCACCCAACTACTCCAGTAATCGGATTGGCGGCCGACAAGAGCCAGATAATCCTCGAAATCATCTGAGAATGCGCGGTAGCGGGTACCGTCCGCCCGAATGAGGCCTTGATACAGAAGGCGTTCGGCATCTTCTTGGGTAGCCGTTATTTGTGGCCCCATAAGAACTTCCAGCAAGGACAAAAAGCGCCCATCGGCCCGCAACAATGCCTCTAGGTCATTATAATAGTGCTGCAGGGCTGGTCGCATATCGGATATCGCAACATCGATGCTTTCCGGCACTAGTGGGTCGACAGGTGCCAATGTGCACAATCGATCAAGGAGCATACTTGCCAAATAGGGATGGCCGCCGGTGATTCGGTTGAGTTTCGCAAGGAAGGGAGCAAGCCATGGACTGGTGGATGCGCCCGGTGCTCGGTCCACCAACTCGGCTATCTCGCGGGAGTCGAAGCACCGTACATAAATTTCCCGGAAGATGCCAGGAAAGGTGGACTCGACAGGATCCGCACGATCAACGATTTCGCGGAGCTCACGACGGGATGTTGTCACCAATCCGATGCTCCACTCGGGATTGGATGCAATTTCCCTTAGGGCTTGGAAGGTGCCAGGTCGTGCTTTGAATACTTCTCTTGCGGAATCAAACTCGTCGAGGATGAGAACGGCCTTCCAACCTCTGCGGCGGATCAGCTTCAGGAACTGCTGAGTATCGTCCTGTAGTTCAGCCCAGTCTCGGGTAGAGTCCAGGACTCGCTCCCTGCGCCGCGATAGCGGCGCATCGACGATATCAGCCCCTGATTCCTCGATCATTGTCCATAGTTCGTCCACGAGCTTGCGAAGCAATCGTTCGCTACTCTCCTGAGTCCTGACATTGATCCAGACGGGCAGCAGCTGGGGATACTGCTCGCGTACTTCGGGGCGCATCAACATATGATAGGCAAGGCTGGACTTGCCTATTCGAGGTGGGCCTACGATCGCGGTCGCCCCGGCCACTGCTGAGGGTTGCAGGATCCTCTGCCGAAGCACCTCGGTGTCACCCAATCGTCCGACGTGATTCTTCCCGTAGACGGGGTGGCCCACCGCTGCGAAAGGGTTCTCCCAACCATCGGTACCCGGATATCCGGTTTCTTTTTTCATACCCGCCGGTCCCAGAGCCATTCGGCGAACAAACCCACCTTGATTCGGAAGCGTTCTTCCGTTTCGCGTGCGATGACGTCCCGCTGTACTAGGTCCTCCAAAACTCGCCGCCCTTCCGGTATCGAACTCGCCTTTCGGCCATCCAGATACAGGTCCCTTCGATGGCCAGTGAGGCAGCCATGCAGCACTTCGAGCACGGTCTGTTCTGACAGCGCGCTCACGTCCGCGTCTCCGGGGGTGAGCAGGTTGTCGAACTGTTCCTGCAGCAACGCCTTGTCGCTGTGGACCAGGATCGCTGCTACCGCGTCTACATCCGCAGGACCGATGAGGGACTGGCGTTCGGCATTCATGTGTTCGATCAATCGGTTGCAGAAAAGTTGGATGTAGTACGGACTCCGAGCTGTGAGTTCCAGAATTCGATCGACCGAATTTCCTTTGTAGCGGCTTACCCCGGTGTCGTCTACCACTGGCTTAGTGATGAGGTCACGGGCATCGTCGTCGTCGAGATACGAGACCCGCTCCTGCCGGGCGACTTGGAACTCATTAGGATACGCCCTGAGAAAGGCTGGCATCAGATCGTTGCCCACGACGACACTTGAGAACAACTTGCTCTCGAGCATGGCCTTCCATGTCTTCATGAAGCCGCGTGGTAGATCATTGCGCTCAATGGCGCTGTACAGCATGGTGAATTCATCGAGCAATAGTACGAGCCGCCAGTCCCGGTAGGGATCTGTCTGTCGCATCTTTCGTCGCATCCTGGCCATGTACTCCTCAAACTGAATCTGCGGAGCGCTACTGGTGGTGAAGTCGTCGAGTCGGGGTTCCGACACATCAAGCACCGGATATCCGTCGTCGCTGAGATCTTCGAAGCGTGAATAGAAAGCGCGTGCGATCTTGTAGAGGAGGAACGGATGGTCCAGGTTGCTGGCCAATTCGAGCAGGCTGAAGCGGGCTGCCAGCAACTGAGGGCCCACCGCCGCCCGGTTCAAGCCAGTCACTAGCGGTGGATCGAGAGCTCGCTGGAGATGAAAGAGGACGGAAGATTTTCCGGCCCGTTTCTGGCCGTAGATCACCACGCTCTTTGCCTCGCTACGTGCCAGCGAGTCGGCAAGGATACGGATCAGCGGATCACGCCCGTAGAACATGTCTCTGTCTTCGACTGGTGCACCCTCCGCATAAGGATTCGTAATGGCTCTCCAGGCGCGGGGGTCATCGAGGCGCACTGACAGAGATTCGGGCTCCGTGGCCACGCTCCGGCCGAATGATCCGGCGCGTACCGTGAACTCCAAGCTGTAGCGCAGCGTAAGAACTTTGTCGGTGGCAGCCCGAGATGTGACCACAAGTGGCAGGACGCAGGTTTCCTTCTGGCCGTCGCGGAGGCTGTGGGCGACTGGGAAGACGGTCTCCACCAGCCTGTAGTCGTCGGGGTTGTCCAGCACACGCAGTTTCACGTCGCCGGCCGGGCTGCGGCGGTGGTCGTTCTCCACTGTGAGTTGAACTTGGATGGTGGAGGTCGCGTCTGGTACGTAGCTTGAGAGAACTGAACTCACTGAGAGCGTGGCCGGTTCCGCGGCTTTCTGAGCCTCGGCGAAATGGTCCCCCAGGGCCGTTCCCAGCCGTTCGAGGTAAGGCGCGAGATGTTCCAGACTGAACCGGGTCGGACTCGTCCGGATCTCTGATATCCGTTCTTGCAAGGACGATCGGATCAGAGATTCAAGCCGCTCTTGTTCCAAGTAGGAAGACTGATCCATATAGTGACGTAGCTCACCGAGGATCTCGCTGGTGGCGCGGAGCCGCTCGCTGTCCAAACGTGTTGTCACTGAGAGTTGACGCACGCGCTCCAACTCCTCCTGCTCCTCCGTCAGGGCGGACAGCACGTCCCCGCGTTGATGCAGCACCTGCAGCGATTGGCGCTGGGTGCTGATCTCGAGGCGGAACCGGCGCAGTGCTTCCTGCCAAAGGGCAAGATAGGACGCTTCCGTGAGAAGTGCGGGTGCCGGGGAGCTGAGGAATCCGCACAGCTCTTCGGTGAAGTCCTTGCGGAGCTTCTTATGCGTATACGTCTTGTTGATAATCTCCTTGCCGACGATATCGGAGAAAGTGGCGAGTGAAAGAAGACCGAGTAGAACCGGCTGGCGCAGTACACGAACCGCCAGGACTGACGTCAGACAGCCTTCGAAGTTGGGAGGGTCGCCGGAAATGGTGCCATCGGCAGCGTGGTAGGAGACGATGAACTGGCGGACCTTGACCCGACCCGTATCATCCCAATGACCGAGAGAGACGGACTCCGCGTAGTAGGTACGAGTTACATCGCCGGGTCGGCCTTCTGCGCTGCAGAGGTCACCCATCGCCGCCGCAAAGGAACGCAAGGCTTTACGGAAACGGGGATCATCGGTGAGGGACAGGTCGTAAAGGATCCTGGCAGTGGACAGGTTGAAGGCAGCCCGGTCACCCGGTCGAGTGACGCCGAGCTTGCCGATGAGTGACTCGAGTTCCTTCAGATCCCGCTCCCCGAGACGCTGCCCCTGCACCCTAGTTGGCGGTACACCGGCATACTCACACTCATCGAGGTGCATCGACAGCAACGGGCTCAGCATCCGGGATTGTTCGGGTGTCCAGTTGGCGTCCGCCAGAAGTGCGTCGAGTTTGGTGAAAATACCGGTGCTCTTGACCCGTTCCAGCTCGGCAGCAATGTCTTTGAATTCACTCTCGTCCGGGTCGAGAGCCAGGAGACGACGTGCGGCCTCGTTTGCCTTCGGCCAGTCACGGTCTTGCTGATGCGCGTAGATCAGCCGTTTTAGCAGCCCGACTTGTGTGGCAATCGGATGTCTTTCCGCGATGAGCTCTTCCAGGCGTACTGCAGAGTCGGCCCAGCGGCCGAGGTCACCTAGGATCGAGATGACCATGTTGTGATGCGGTAGACGTTCCAGCAGAGGATAACTGGGATCCGCGAGGAGTTGCAGCGCTTCCTCGCTGCGCTTTCGACCGTGCAACATCCAGGCCAGGCTGCGCACTGATCGCTCGGTGCTGTCTCCGTTCTGGATAGCACGTTCGTACAGCTCTTCCGCCCGGGCGAATCTCTTGGCGTGTTCGGCACGTTTGGCCTGCGCATACAGAGAGTCACCTTGTGGTGCGGGCGGTGCCTTGCGTCGGGGGCTTGCGGGACTCCCTGCTCTGGAACGGGGTGGGGCTGGTGAGGTAGAGGGGCGGCCCTTGGCCGCTACCTGGAGCCGTGCGTCCCGCGCGACAGCGAGCAGTTTTGGGTTGTCCGGATGGCTCAGCAGACCCTTCTCGGCGATCTGGAGCGCCATCTCAAATCGTCCGTGGCGGTAATGATTCTCCGCTGCCGAGTAGATGTGCGGCCCAAGGGGGGGCGTTGCAATCTCACCCGGAGTGCCGGTCGTCTGTTCCCGGATTGTAGTTAATCCAGTGTGCGGGGTCGGTGCCGCAGTGAGGGGAGGCGCGGTAGCGTCGGCGGTAGAATTGTCGGAGCGCAATGCGCTCAGCACTGCACGGACGTGGTCCGCCGCGTATTGGGCTACCGGGAGGGCCAGAAGATTCTGGAACTTTAGCGCTTCCTCCTCGCGCGTGTGGTATAGCAAGTAAAGACTGGCACGCACCGCAGCCATCCGCTGTCCAGGAGCGCAGTGAACGGCAGGTGTCAGAACCTCTGTAGCTGAACTCGTTTCGCCCAGCCCGGCGCAAATACTGACCCAGGTGGTCAAGACTGGATCGGTGATGTCTTCGGCCGGTGATCGTGTGAGCGTACGTCCCAGTTCTTGCATGGCGTCTCTGTCGCGGCCCAAGCGCAGCCACAGTGTGGCCAGATCCCAACTGTACTGTCCGCCGAGGTGTGCCGATAGGCTGAGCCATTCCTCTGCCTGTTGCAGGGTGGGTTGGCCAGGTGACTCGATTATGTCGAGCAATAGGAGGGCCGCTAGATGGTAAGCGGGTGGGTAGTGGTATCGCTCCGCTAAGCCGAGAAGGGCCTTAACCGCCGCGTGGATCCGATGCGGCTCGCGCACTTTCCGTGCGTACAAGTATTGGTTGCTTAACCTTTCGAGTTCCTTGTCCAATGCCAACGCATCTGTATCACTGAGCGGGATGGACATGTCTCGCCGGAATGACGGTGCCGTGAACATGGGTTGCTTCGGTTGGGGGGCGAACTCCGAGAGTAATGTGCTCCATTCCGGTGAGCGGTTGACAGAAGGCTGAGATGCTGCCGCTGCGGGAGCCATGTTCTCAACGGGAGTCCAGCGGGCGTTCTCGGCGACCTGCTCGACCTGCTCGATGCCGGAGGCATGGAGCAGTACCGGTCCCCGGTCAGTCGTCAGCACCAGGCTGTCGGCTTCGACCTCTTGGAGGGAGCCTGTGACTTGGCGTCCACCGAACAGATAGACGACCAGTTCAGAGCCCAGCGGGTACCACCGCTTCACAGAATCGAGATCCACAGAACGAGTGTAGTCGCAGTTTGAACTGCTCCGGGTCGAATGGAGGCTCGATTCTCTGAGAGGATTGAGTCATGGCACGACCTTCGAATTACCCCGCTGAGCTGCGCTGACGTGCGGTGCGCATGGTCGCCGAGGTGCGACCCGATCATGCCACCGAGTGGGCCGCGATGAAAGCTGTGGCTTCGAAGCTCGGCATCGGCTCGACCGAGACGCTGCACAAGTAGGTGCGGCAGGACCAGGTCAACGGCGGCGCCCGGCCCGGGGTGAGTACGGAGGTTCAGTGGGCGCGGATCGCTCTGTCGTGACGGCGATTCGATATTGGATCCGATTGGACTGTGCAGTCCGGCCGGATCTCTACGGACAGGTTCGCTTCGCCGTGCATGGTGCAGCCTTCCCTTGGCGTCGTTGGGGGCCCGGTCAGGTCAGAAAACGCAGGTCCGGGATCGTCTCCAGGTCGATTCCGTATCGGGCGTAGACCGCTGTGGTGTTCTCGCTGGTCAATTCGGCCCGGGTCAGCCCGAGACGCTTGGCCGCTTGCCAGACTTGCTCGGCGTCGTCGCCTTCGATCTCCAGATAGGGCGGGATCAGCGGCCAGGAGTCGATCTCCAGCCGTACCCCGTCCAGCAGCCACGAGGAGCGCAGGTTCTCCTGGTAGGCCTTGGCTGTGAAGCCGAGGTGCCCGAGCAGGGCGTGGGTGGTGTCGAAGTCGCTGACCACGACTTCGGTTTCACGGGTGCCGTCGACCGCGGTGGACGTGATCTCCTTGACGCACAAGGTCACCTCGCTGCCGGTGTCGCGCAGCCGGATCCAACGGCCCGGCTCGCCGGGAGCGATGTCGTAGACGTAGCGGCGCATCGTCCGGTCCGCCACGTGTACTCCTCCGGCTTCCGCGATGAGCGTTGCTGTATCCGCCGGGTTGATCTCCAGCGCCTTCACTTCGAACTCTGTTTGCGCCGTCATGCCTGCGTGCCTCCTTGTGCCCGGCCGTCTACCGGGAGGCCACGATCATGCCCTTGCGGGACGGGGATGCGGGTGAGTCCGAACGGCAGGCGGTTGGTGATGAGTGTCTGCTCCAGGTAGGTGTCCACCTGGGCTGCGTTCGCCGTGCGCGGCAGTGGGTTCAGGCCGAGAAGTACGACGGCCTTGCCCCGGGCGCGGAGCAGGCCGGTCCAGGCCTCGTAGGAGGGCAGCCGGAGTCCGAAGCGAGCGCCCTGGAACCGAAGCAGCACGCTGGATCCGGAGACCAATGACAGACACACCCCAAGGTCCGGCACTCGGTCGTACGTGCCGCCCATACCGCCGAGGAAAGCGGCGATGTGCCGCATGCGCTGCTCGGAGGTCTCGGCGATGTCGTACGCCGTCCTGCCGGGCGGATGAGCGATGAGGATGTGTGCGATGTCCTGGCCGCTCGGGTCCGCGCCGGCCCAGGTCCAGGCGCCCAGTGCGGCCAGTAGACCAGGTGCCGGGCCGGAGCCGGGGAGGTAGCGGCCGGTCAGCACGAGGGCTCCTCGTCGGCCAGAGGCGTGGCCTTGAAGCGCGACCACGCAACCTTCTCCAGCGGCCCACGCTCTTCCACGCCCCAGCCGTCGGAGAACTCTTCGACGATGAGAAGTCCTCGGTCGGAGACCTGGTTGTCGGTCGGCTTGCGGAGATGCGGTCGGAGTGCGCTGCGGTCGTGAACTTCGATGTGCAGGAAGTCTTCGTCGGTGGTCAGCTTCAGCAAGAAGCCGTCTCCAGTGAGGCTGCCGTGAACCAGGGCGTTGGAGGTCAGTTCTGAGACACACACCCGGACGTCGTCGATGTGCTCGGCCAAGCCCAGGAGGCCAGCGTTGTGGCGGCAAAGGCGCGGGCGTGGCCGACGGATTCGGGCGTGGCATCGAAGAACTTCTGCATGGGGTCGGGCATGGGGAGCCTCACGTTCCGGCGTCCGGCACGGGGGCGGGAGCCACGCGGTGGCGCGGCAGCGGGGTCCGGCCGGCACCTCGCTGCCGCGTGGTCGCGCGTACCAGAAGAAGGCGTGTGCCGGTCGCGGTGATCTGTTGCTCTCGCTCGCCAGCGACCGCGGTCGGGCCCAGGTGAGCGGCGGCCGGCAGAACCGCGCCGTACGTGCCGGGCATGGCAAGCACGTCGAGCAGGCCGGTGAAGGCCGGCGGTCGGCCGGTTGTTATCCGGCTGCGTTCGGTGAAGACCCCGGACAGCAGCAGTTCGTGCTGGCGGCAGTACTCGGTGAGCGACTCGGTGAGTGCGATGCGGCGGCTGGTGGAGGCCGTCGGCAGGTGCAGATAGCCGTAGACGATGGGGCCTTGCACTGGGCGATGCTCCGTGAGGGGTTCCATTCTCATGACCGTCCAGTTTCCACCCGCCCCACTTTGATGGCCAGTCAGAAACGCTCTGACCTGAGGAAATGCCTCTTCGGGTGTCTCGCTGGGCCATGCGGGGGGCAACGGATTTTGTTCGTGGGTCGCAGGTTTGTGGATCCGGTGCCCGGAGCGGTCGATCTGCAACCGTAAAGCCTGTGACCTGCGCATTTGTGATCGCGGGGCGCTCGGACGGTTGCCTGCTGGGTCCCGAAAGGTTGCGCTGGCCTCAAGGGGAGCCCCAGGTGAGCCCGTCTGTGCAGGGAGTGTGCACGGGCTGCCCCGCTGGCGCGGACCGTGGCGGGTGCGAGTTCGGTGTCGGTGTGGGGAGGTGCCTGTGTCTACGGCGATGAGGAAGCACCTGGTGTCGGGGTGACGGACGCGCTGCAGGCCGCCGGATGGACCTGGCGTGGCATCGCCTCCCGGCACAAGCCGGTCTCCCGACCGCGGCGGGGCCGCCTGAAGCAGTCGTGCGAGTACATGGTCTGGGCACCAAGGGCCCGGTCGACGCGGACCGAAACCCCGTCTACCTGCCCGGCCTCTACACCGCGAGTCCGGTTTCGGCTGACAGCACGGCGTGGGTGCGGACTGCTGGTGCATACCATGCCGGGAGGTTACACGTGTGCGAGCGCCTGGCTCAGGTCGTTGGCATCGGTTCGGGCAGCGGGCGGAGCGGAGCCGCCTAATGGGAGCTACCGGGTCGGTCAGACTCGGTGCCGTAGCCGCCAGCAGGTGAGCACTCACGCCGCCGGAAGCGTTCGACTTCTGGGGTCAGACCGTGCCCCTGCTGGTCGGCCGGGAGGCCAGACCGCTGATGGGGTGGCGTGCCCGCCCCGTAGGGCGTGAGCACTGGATCCATTAGGCCGCGTGCCGCGCCTTCCGCAGGCTGCTGAAAGAAGTGAACTACGTGACCGGGAGGGTCTGTTGCTGCTGATCGGCGATGACTGGGCGGAGGACCATCACGATGTCGAGATCCAGGACGAGGCCGGCCGGAAGCTTGCCG
>NZ_RJVR01000282.1 GCF_003999195.1 Streptomyces soli | reverse complement strand
AACAACCTCGCCAGCCCGGACCGCTCCGTCGAGCACAGCGGTGACAACCTCACCGGCGGCGGGGACGGCGACGACGAGCAGATCAAGGTCAACCTCGCGGCCGTTCCGCCCCAGGTCGACCGCGTCGTCTTCCCCGTCTCCATCTACGAGGCGGAGAAGCGCGGCCAGAGCTTCGGCCAGGTCCGCAACGCCTTCATCCGCATCGTCAACCAGGCCGACAGCCGGGAACTGGCCCGCTATGACCTCACCGAGGACGCCTCGTCCGAAACCGCCATGATCTTCGGTGAGCTCTACCGCAACGGCGCGGAGTGGAAGTTCCGTGCCATCGGCCAGGGCTACGCCTCCGGGCTCGCCGGTATCGCAGGCGACTACGGGGTGAACGTGTAGTCCGACTGCGCCCGTACATCCCCGTACGAACTGTGCCGCCGCCTCGGAGCGGCGGACGGCCGCGCAGGCCTCCAAGACCGGAGCCTCGCCCACACCCCCGCGGGGGCGCCGGTCGCATGCTGGAGCTGCCAAGGAGCTGGGAGAGATCAATCGCCCGAACGGGCTGCCTCATTACCAGGCGAGTTGGGCGAGACCGAGCCGCTCGGGCTGCGCCGCGGGTGCGTTTGCCGCGACCTGATCGATCTGCACGTCGAGGGAATCCGGGCCTTGCCCCGTGATCGTGGACACCCCGAACAATCTCCTCATCAACACCCCCCGAGCAGGCAGTACTCGGCCCCGCTGTGGCGTATCGCCGATAAGTGACGCAACGTCCCGTAGCTGAATGGTCGTTTCAGCGCGCCTTCGTCACGACAACCGGAGAGTCAATCGGCTGAAGGTTGTCCGTCCCAGGGGTCGCTCCGTGGGGGAGGACCTTGCGTTTGTCTGCGCCATCGACGTTGCATCTGCATTTCGACGTCCGGACAACACCAGGCCCTCGTCGCTCTCCGTGAAGAGCGACGAGGGCCTGGTCAATCCTGACGATCCATCAGCTTTACAAGATCATCTTGCGCATGTGTAGTCACAAGAGGCTGAAAAATGCTGATGGCCGATCATGGTTGTTGAAGGGTTTTTTCCAGGTCGGACGCCGTCTGTGCGACCTGGACCCCATGCCCCACAAGGGCCGTTATGTCCCAGCGGCTTAGATGTCGAAGTAGAGCTCGAACTCGTGCGGGTGCGGGCGCAGCTGGATCGGGGCGATCTCGTTGACGCGCTTGTAGTCGATCCAGGTCTCGATGAGGTCCGGGGTGAAGACACCGCCCGCGAGGAGGAACTCGTGGTCGGCCTCGAGGGCGTCGAGGACGGCCGGGAGGGAGGTGGGGACCTGCGGGACGCCGGCGTGCTCTTCCGGGGCGAGCTCGTAGAGGTCCTTGTCGACGGGCTCGGCGGGCTCGATCTTGTTCTTGATGCCGTCGAGGCCGGCCAGCAGCAGGGCCGAGAAGGCCAGGTACGGGTTGCTGGACGGGTCGGGGGCGCGGAACTCGATGCGCTTGGCCTTGGCGTTGGCACCCGTGATCGGGATGCGGATCGCGGCGGATCGGTTGCGCTGGGAGTAGACCAGGTTGACCGGGGCCTCGAAGCCGGGGACCAGGCGGTGGTAGGAGTTCACCGTCGGGTTGGTGAAGGCGAGGAGCGAGGGGGCGTGCTTGAGGATGCCGCCGATGTAGTAGCGGGCGGTGTCCGAGAGGCCCGCGTAGCCCTGCTCGTCGTAGAAGAGGGGCTCGCCGCCCTGCCAGAGGGACTGGTGGCAGTGCATGCCGGAGCCGTTGTCACCGAAGATCGGCTTGGGCATGAAGGTGGCGGTCTTGCCGTTGCGCCAGGCGACGTTCTTCACGATGTACTTGAAGAGCATCAGGTCGTCGGCGGCGGCGAGCAGCGTGTTGAACTTGTAGTTGATCTCGGCCTGGCCGGCGGTGCCCACCTCGTGGTGCTGGCGCTCGACCTGGAGGCCCGAGGCCTCGAGCTCCAGGGAGATCTCGGCACGGAGGTCGGCGAAGTGGTCGACCGGCGGGGTCGGGAAGTACCCGCCCTTGTAGCGGACCTTGTAGCCGCGGTTGTCCTCGAGGGCACCGGTGTTCCAGGCGCCGGCCTCGGAGTCGATGTGGTAGAAGGACTCGTTGGCGCTGGTCTGGAAGCGGGCGCTGTCGAACACGTAGAACTCGGCCTCGGGGCCGAAGTACGCGGTGTCGGCGATGCCGGTGGAGGCGAGGTAGGCCTCGGCCTTCTTCGCCACGTTCCGCGGGTCACGGCTGTACTGCTCGCCGGTGATCGGGTCGTGGATGAAGAAGTTGATGTTGAGCGTCTTGTCCTTGCGGAACGGGTCGAGCCGTCCGGTGGAGAGGTCCGCGCGCAGGGCCATGTCGGACTCGTGGATGGCCTGGAAGCCGCGGATCGACGACCCGTCGAACGCGAGTTCCTCGGTCGGGTCGAAAGAACCGACCGGAACCGTGAAGTGCTGCATCACACCGGGCAGGTCGCAGAACCGGACGTCCACGAACTTGACGTCCTCATCCGAGATGAACTTCTTCACCTCGTCGGCGTTCTGGAAAGACATCCAATTCCTCCTTGGCCCGGCCAGCGGCGACCGGATTGCAGCTCTCAGGTGCGACCAGTGCGGTGGCGCACGTTGGACCCGACCATAGGGATCAGGGATTTCCCCATCATGACCCATTTGTTTCCTAGAGGTTAACCGCTCCCCCGTGAGAGTGACGGCCCAACGGCGGCTTGCCTAGTACGCAGCAGTACGGTGGACAGGTGGACAACAGGGAAGCAATCGGATCATGGCTCTCCGGCCCCAAGGCGGCCGCCGAGCAGGCAGGCGTCGAGTTCGGCTACCGCGGTGAGCGGCTCGGGCTGCCGAAGGACGGACCGGGTTCGATCGCCCCGGTGGGGCGGCGGATCGCGGCCGTTCTCATCGACTGGCTTCTGTGCAGCTTGATCGCATACGGCTTGATCGCGCAGGGTAATGCGATCGCCGCCAATCGCTGGGCGTATGTCGTGTTCGTCGCGCTGAGCGTCCTCACCCTCGGCACGATCGGTATGACCCCCGGCAAGCGGCTGCTGCGGTTGCGCGTGGTGCGCCTCGACGGCAGCCGGCTCGGCTTCGGCGGGGTGCTGCTGCGGACCCTGCTGCTGCTCCTGGTGATCCCGGCGGTGATCTGGGACCGCGACACCCGGGGGCTGCACGACAAGGCCGTGGGCGCGGTGCAGGTCCGGCTCTGAAGCGAAACGAATATGGGCCGGGCCCGGAGAATTTATCTCCGGGCCCGGCCCATATTCGTACGCGTTTCGTATGCGATCAGCGGCCCTTCGGCATCCGCATCCCCTTGGGCATCGGACCCTTCGGAATCGGCATGTTCTTCATCAGATCGCCCAGGGCTCGCAGCCGGTCGTTGACCTCGGTCACCTTGGGGCCGGGGAGTACGCGCGGCAGCTTGAGCAGCGTCGTACGAAGCTTCTTCAGCGGCACCTCGCCCTCACCGGTGCCGACGATGATGTCGGTGACCGGCACGTCGATGACGACGCGCGCCATCTTGCGCTTCTCGGCTGCCAGCAGGCTCTTCACGCGGTTCGGGTTGCCCTCGGCGACCAGCACAATGCCGGCCTTGCCGACCGCGCGGTGGATGAGGTCCTGGCTCTTGTTCATGTTCACCGCCGGGGTGACGGACCAGCCGCGCCCGACGTTCTCCAGGACGGCCGCAGCGGCGCCCGGCTGGCCTTCGAGCTGGCCGAAGGCGGCCCGCTCGGCGCGGCGGCCGAAGACGACCGCCACCGCGAGGAAGGCGAGCAGGAAGCCCAGGATGCCCGCGTAGATGGGGTGACCGATCAAGAAGCCGACAGCGAGGATGACACCGAACGTGACGATGCCCACACCTGCTAGGACGAGCCCGACCTTGGAGTCGACCCGCCTGGTCATCTTGTAGGTCTGGACGATCTGCTTAAGACGCCCAGCGGTACTGCTCTCGGATGATTCCCTCGCCATGCGGCACAGGATACGTGCCCCGTGTCGCGGAGGCCCCACCGGAGGGGTGGGAAGCCCCAGGAAGCCCTACGGTCCTACTGCACGCCGAGGGAGTCCAGGACGTGCTGGGCTTCCCGCCGGTCCTTCGCGCGCTGGCGGTCCTCCACGACGGCCGACCACGCGTTGCGGCGAGCGGTCTGCTCCGCACCGCGCAGCAGGAACGATTCGACGACGCGCAGCGCGCCCGCGACGGAGGCGGCGGGGTGGATGGAGCTCTGGCGGACGTGCGCGGCCGGCTGCATGTGGGTGTCCCCCTAAGGACGCTCAGAATCGTAAGGGAGTGCGTGAATCCAGAGTCACCACATTGTGTTACCAGGCGGTGACTTGTCGGTCAAACTCCCATGAAACCCTGACGAGTGCTTCCCCGCGACCCGGCACGTCAGCCGCCCGGCCCCCGCCCCCGGCGTGAGCGAACACACAACCCGGAGGAGCTCAGCCCCGGGCCGCCAGCGCCTGCTGGAAGAGCCGCCCGGCCCGGTACGAGGAGCGCACCAGCGGCCCGGACATGACGCCGGCGAAGCCGATCTCCTCGGCCTCCTCCTTCAGCTCAACGAACTCCTGCGGCTTCACCCAGCGCTCCACGGGGTGGTGCCGCACGGTCGGCCGCAGGTATTGGGTGATCGTGATCAGCTCGCAGCCCGCGTCGTGCAGGTCGTGCAGCGCCTGGCTGATCTCTTCGCGCTCCTCGCCCATACCCAGGATCAGGTTGGACTTGGTGACCAGACCGGCCTCACGCGCCCGCGTGATGACCTCCAGCGACCGCTCGTAACGGAACGCCGGGCGGATCCGCTTGAAGATCCGTGGCACCGTCTCGACGTTGTGCGCCAGCACCTCCGGCCGCGCGCCGAAGACCTCGGCGAGCTGCTCCGGTACGGCGTTGAAGTCGGGGATCAGCAGCTCGACCTTCGTACGGCCGTCGGCGCGGTCCGCCGTCATGGCGTGGATCTGGCGCACCGTCTCCGCGTACAGCCAGGCGCCGCCGTCCTCCTGGTCGTCGCGGGCGACGCCGGTGATGGTGGCGTAGTTCAGGTCCATGGTGACCACGGACTCGCCGACCCGGCGCGGCTCGTCGCGGTCCAGCGCCTGGGGCTTACCGGTGTCGATCTGGCAGAAGTCGCAGCGCCGCGTGCACTGGTCGCCGCCGATGAGGAAGGTCGCCTCGCGGTCCTCCCAGCATTCGAAGATGTTGGGGCAGCCCGCCTCCTGGCACACGGTGTGCAGGCCTTCGCCCTTCACCAGCGCCTGCATCTTCGTGTACTCGGGGCCCATCTTCGCCCGGGTCTTGATCCAGTCGGGCTTGCGCTCGATGGGGGTCTGGCTGTTGCGGACCTCCAGACGCAGCATCTTGCGGCCCTCAGGTGCGACAGCGGACACGTCCGACTCCCTCTAGCGACTTCTTTTCCATGGCGAACATCAGCGTACGCCCGTACATTCCTAAACCCTGGGGGGCCTAGACGGCCCGGGGAAGCGGTTCGGCCGACTCCAGGACGGCCCGCAGATGCTTCTCGACCACCGGGACCACCTCCGCGACCGTGACGTCGCGGCCCAGCTCGTCGCTGAGCGAGGCCACGCCCGCGTCCCGGATGCCGCAGGGCACGATCCGGTCGTACCAGGTGTTGTCGGGATTGCAGTTGAGCGCGAAGCCGTGCATCGTCACGCCCTTGGCGACGCGGATGCCGATCGCGGCGAGCTTGCGGTCCTCGCGGCGCTGGCCGGCGTTGGACGGGGCGTACTCCGGGCCGCTCAGCCGGGGGTCGAACTCTCCCTCCTTGCCCGCCTTCGGCGAGGAGGGGCCCACGTCGTGCCTTAGCCGGGGGTCGAAGTCCAGGGTCAGCCCCGGGACCGCGGGCCGGTCCTCCACCGGGTCGCCCAGCACCCACACACCGCTGCGGCCCTCGACGCGTGCGGTCTCCAGGCCGAACTCCGCGCAGGCGCCGATCAAGGCGTCCTCGAGCCGTCGTACGTGCGCGACCACATCCACCGGGCGCGGCAGCTTCACGATCGGGTAGCCGACCAGCTGCCCCGGGCCGTGCCAGGTGATCTTGCCGCCGCGGTCCACGTCGACCACCGGAGTGCCGTCCAGGGGGCGCTCGTTGTCCTGCGTACGCCGCCCGGCGGTGTAGACCGGCGGGTGCTCCAGCAGCAGGCAGGTGTCCGGGATCTCGTCCGCGAACCGCGCGGCATGCACCCGGCGCTGCTCCTGCCATGCCTCCTGGTAGTCCACGGCTTCCCCGCCGAAGCCCAGGTGGACGAATCGCAGGTCACTCACGGCGGCTCTCCTCTGTGTGGACTCGTACGCACTGGCAACTGTACGTCCGGGTCCGCCGTGCCCCGTAGGTGGCCTCGATAGCAGCCGGGCTCGACGGAGGGAAGGATTCCGGCCGTAAGTACCCCCGGAATTCACCCGATCCGGCGAATGCGAGGCTCAGGTAGTGAGCGGGTCGCCACGGACGGTTACATTCACGCCTTCTGGAGCAAGCCCGGAAGGCAGGGGACCGCACAGCCGATGACCGACCGATCCACGCAGCGCTCTCCCAATCGTCGGCTCGCGGCCCTCATCGCTGAGGCCGGATTCTCCAACGCAGGGCTCGCCCGCCGCGTGGACCAGCTCGGCATAGAACACGGCCTCGATCTGCGTTACGACAAGACCTCCGTCACCCGCTGGCTGCGCGGTCAGCAGCCGCGCGGCACCACCCCCGCCCTCATCGCCGAGGTCTTCACCCGCCGCCTGGGCCGCCGGCTGTCCGCGCAGGACCTCGGGCTCGACGCCGTCGCCCCCGTCTACGCGGGCCTGGAGTTCGCCGGCTCCCCCGAGGAGGCCATCGACATCGTCGCCGGGCTCTGGCGCAAGGACACGGGCGGCCAGACGGACCTCCGCAGGATCGCGTTCACCCCGGCCGGGCTCGTCGTCCCCAGCCGCGACTGGCTCATCGGCCGCGCCGACGACCGCGTCTCCCGTGGCCCCGCCGGGGCCGACCCCCCCGTCCCCCGGGTACCCGCGCAGACCCGGGGCCCGGGTGCGGCGGCCACCCCCGCGCGTACCGGCGGGCAGCGGCTCACCATGGGCGACGTCGCCGCGCTGCGCTCCGTCGGCGAGCTCTTCCGCTCCCTCGACAACGCCTACGGCGGCGGCCACGCCCGCCAGGCCCTCGTGCGCTACCTCGAGTTCGAGGCCGAGCCCATGCTGCGCGGCTCGTACGGCGAAGCCCTCGGCCGCCGCCTCTTCGCCGCGGTCGCCGACCTCACCCGGCTCGCCGGCTGGACCTCGTACGACATCGGCGCCCACGGGCTCGCCCAGCGCTACTTCGTCCAGGCCCTGCGCCTCGCCCAGGCCGCCGGCGACCGCGTCTACGGCGGCTACGTCCTGGTCACCATGAGCCGCCAGGCGGTGTACCTGGGGCACGGCCGCGAAGCCGTCCAGCTCGCCCGCGTCGCGCAGCAGGGCGTCGGCTCCGGCGCGCCGCCCATCGTCCAGGCGCTCCTCCACGCGGCCGAGGCCCGCGGCCACGGCATGCTGGGCGAGGTCCGCGCCTGCACCGCCGCCCTCGTCCGCGCCGAGCGCGCCCTCGAAGCGGCCCGCGGTGGCGACGACGTCCCCTACTGGGCCCGCTTCTTCGACGAGGCCCAGCTCGCCGACGAGTTCGGCCACTGCCACCGCGACCTCCAGCAATACCGCGCCGCCGCCCAGCATGCTGAACGCTCCCTCCAACTCCGCGCCCCCGCCTACGCCCGCTCCCGGCTCTTCTGCCGCGTCGTCCTCGCCACGGCGCGGCTCGGGCTCGGCGAGCTGGACGCGGCGTGCGCGCTCGGGGCGGAGGCGATGCAGCAAGCGGCGGACATGCGGTCGCTGCGGGCCGTCGAGTACGTACGCGACCTCGGGCGCCGCCTCGAGCCCCACCGCGACGCGCCCTCGGTCCGGGCCTTCCACGAGCGCGCCGCGCTGCTCGGCATGCTGCCGGCGTGACCGGGGGGTTGACCTCCCCCCAGACTTTCGTCTGGGTGGGGGAGGACCCCCTCCCAGTGTCTGGCTTCGTACTTCGCGGGTCACCCGTTCAGTTGGCTCTCCCGGGAGTGCGCGACCGAGTGTGACGGGTCGGGTGATCGACGTGTATCGAGTCGGCGTGAGGAAGCATGAATGTCGATCGAATCCGATCGCGCCGCAGCTTCCGGGAGCGGCCCGGTTCACCTGAATCAGCCACCCGCGAAGTACGGATCTAGCTGAGGGAGGTGGGCACAACCCGGCCACGGACCTGAGGTTAGGCGGCGACGGGAACCGCCCCGTACCCCGGGCGGATGCCCAGGTCGCGCAGCGCGCGGAAGGCCGCACGCCGCCCGGAAAGCAGGGCACCCTGCACCGTGCTGGTGTCGCGGTGGTCGCCGCAGACGTAGAGGCCTTGGAGGATGCGGACGGGGCGGCGGAGGTCGTGAGGGGCGGGCATGGCGGGGACGGCCTCGGGGTCGTGGTGGACGGCGAGGAGTTCCCAGCCGGCGGTGGGGACGCCGTAGAGGTCGGCGAGGTGGGCGCGGACCAGGGAGTCGGGGGCCGGGGGGCCGAGGATGACGGACGTCACGAGGGCGCGGCCGACCGGGGCGCGGGAGGGGTCGACGACGCTGGCCGGAATGGAGTGGGAGACGGGTCCGCGGCGGTCGGCGTCAAGGACGAGGGAGGGCTCGCGCAGCGGAGCGTGCGGCGCCGCGTGGTGGACGACGGTGACGCCGTGGAAGCCCGGCACGCGCAGTCCCGGAAGCAGTGCGCCCGCCGCGCTGGCACCGGTCGCCACGATGACGCCGCGGGCGGCCAGAAAACCGCCGTCCTCGGTGAGCACGCCGTTCGTGGCGGCCGTCATCGCGCGCACCCCGAGCCGTACCGCCCCCGGCGGAAGCGCGGCGGCCAGCCGGTGCGGTACGACGGCGGCACCGCCGGCGGGCAGGCAGGTACGGCCCTTGGCGAAGCCCCGCAGAACCAGGTCGGCACAGCGGCTGGACGTACCGAGCTCGGCGTCGCAGAGCAGCGCGGTCAGCAGTGGCCGCAGGAAGCCGTCGACGGCGCGCGGCGCGAAGGCGGCGGACAGGGCGGCGGCAGCGGTGGTCTCGGGCCGGGCGAGCAGCCGTTCCGGGGGAGTGGCGGCCAGCTTGCCGAGCCCCGACCGCAGCCGTGCCCGGTCCAGGGCCCGGGTGCCCGTACGCGTACCGGAGGAACGGACCACCGCGCCCGGCGCGAAGGGCCGCAGCGGCAGCCCCTGCAGCCCGGGCGTACGCCGTAGCTCCGGGTAGGACGAGTTGAGCAGTTGCGGCCCCCGGTCGAGGCGGAAGCCGTCCACCTCGTCGGTCGCCATGCGCCCGCCGACCCGGTCAGCGGCCTCGATGACGGTGACTCTCACTCCCGCGCTGGTCAAATGGTGTGCCGCGGACAGACCGGCGAGGCCCGCTCCGATCACGCACACATCGGTAACGTCTGTTGGGCGTGCTGTTGAGAGCACGATGCCCCTCCCCGAGGTCGGCACGGTTCCCCGCTCGCGTCAGCTGCGCTGGAACCGTCATGCCCACAACTCGAGCACGCCAAGCCGTAGTTATCGGCCGAGCGCCGCTCGAATCGCGCCGTCGATCTTCGGGAAGGCGAAGGCGAAGCCCGAGTCGAGCAGCTTCCCCGGCCGCACCCGGAAACTGCCCAGCACATCCCCGGCGAACTCCCCGAGCGCGGCCCGCAGCACCGGCCCCGGCACGGCGAAGAGAGCCGGCCGGCGCAGCACCCGCCCCATCGCGGCGTTGACCTCCCGGTTGGTGACCGGTTCCGGCGCGGTCAGGTTCACCGGGCCCGACAGCGTCGGGGTGTCGATGATGTGCCGCAACGCAGCGATGTGGTCGTGCAGCGCGATGAACGACCAGTACTGCCGCCCGTTGCCCAGCCGCCCGCCCAGCCCCGCCCGGTAGAGCGGGAACAGTCGCCCCCACGCCCCGCCGTCTCGCGCCACGACCAGCCCGGTCCGGGCGTACGCGGTCCGCACGCCCGCCTCCTCGGCGGCCGCCGTCGCCTCCTCCCAGGCCTGGCACACCTCGGCGAGGAAGCCGTCGCCCGGCGCATCGTTCTCGTCCACCGCGCGGTCGCCCGTGTCGCCGTAGAAGTTGACCCCGGAAGCGCTGACCAGCACCTGCGGCGGGCTGTCCATGGACGCCACCGCCTCGGCGATCGCCGCCGTCCCCAGCACCCGGCTCTCCCGGATCTCCCTCTTGTACGCCTCCGTCCACCGGTGATCCCCGACCCCGGCCCCCGCCAGGTGCACGACCGCCTCACAGCCGCGCAGCCCGGCGACGTCCACGTACTGCCGCTCCGGGTCCCACCGCACCTCGTCCGGCGCGGCAGGCTCCCTCCTGACGAGCCGTACGACCTCGTGTCCGTCCGCGCTCAGCGAGCGGGCGAGAGCGGAACCGATCAATCCGGCCGAGCCGGTCACTGCGATGCGACGCATGAGGCAATAGTGCCTCGCGTTGCCGCGCCCCGACTGGCAAGGTGGCCGAATGGCCGTCACCGACCGCACCACACGCATCCGGGTCCGTCCTGCCGCCCTCACCGACGACGCGGGCCTCGCCCGCCTGGACCACGACACCTGGTCGACGCTGCATGCCGTGCAGCCCCGCCCGGATCCCGGGGCGCCGTTCTTCGACGCGCGCCACACCCCGGACGCGTACCTCGTGGCGGAGGCCGACGGCGTACTCGCCGGCTACATACGCCTGGTGCCGGCGACTCCGCTGGCCTGCAATACGCACGTCTGCCAGATCCAGGGGCTGGCCGTGGCGGACACGGCGCGCGGTCAGGGCGTCGGGCGGGCGCTGGTGTCGGCCGCGATGGCCGAGGCACGGGCGCAGGAGGCCCGCCGGATCACGTTGCGGGTGCTGGGGCACAATGCGCCGGCCCGGCGGCTGTACGGGTCGCTCGGGTTCGCGGTGGAGGGTGTGCTGCCGGGGGAGTTCCTGCTGGACGGGGAGTATGTGGACGACGTGCTGATGGGCCGACCGTTGTGAGTGACCTCAGGATCGGGTAGGCGGGCCGGTTCTCCCGGCCCGCCCCCCACACCACCGGACATGCGGGCCCGCATCCGGCGGTTCGTCTAGCTGATCTCAGGCGGTCCT
>NZ_RJVR01000229.1 GCF_003999195.1 Streptomyces soli | reverse complement strand
GTTCGCCATCGATTTCTCCGTCAACAACGGCATGGACCCGGGCAACTACCTGCCGAGCAGGTGCCCGGGCGGTCACCTGCCGTGGTGGCCGTTCTGACGGCCGCCGTAGGGCTTGCCTCGGTGCAGGGCTTGTCAAATTAAGAAGGGTACGGCTCGGTTTAAGGGACGGTGATCAGCAGGGGTTTCGCGTTCCGGAAGGCCGGTAAGTCCTTTGTGGTGCGGGGGTTGGGTCCGGCGTGGCAGCGTCGGCGGCATCGCGGGGAGGGGCGCGTGGAGCAGGGGCTGCTGGCGCTGCTGAAGCAGTACGAGGAGGCGGCGGTCGACGGGGCGAGGGCTTTCGGTGCGGTCTTGCGGGACAGGAATTTCCGTGCGCAGCCACTCGCGCCGGGTGTTGCCCGCTGCCGGTACGCCGCGTTGCCCTCGACCTTGAGGTTGTAGGGCATCCCCTCTTCCTTCTCCGGCTTGACCGGGGCGGCGGACTGCCCGGCGTCCGTCGACGCTTCGTCCGGTTCCTCCTGCGGGGCGTCGTCCTCCTTGAGTGCGTGGCCGTACGCCTCGGGGTCGGTGCATCGATCTCGTCGCCGTCGGCGCCCCGCAGCTCGGCCAGCAACCCGGAGGTGTCGGGCAGCTCGTCGGCGTCCTCGATCAGGGTCACTCCTGCGGCGGCAAGTTCCGTCCGCCGCGCGTCGCGGGCCTGGGCCTTGGTGCGGTCGTCGCGCTCCCGGGTGACCTGGTGGGCGAAGTACCCGGCCGTGCGCGCGGTGATGAGCCGCTCGACGGCGGCGGGGTCGTCGTCGAACTCGCCCAGGACGGCGAGAACGTCGGTGGTCCACTCGTAGCCGTCGGCCTGGGCCAGGGCGGCCCGGGTGGCTGCGCCCACGGTCTTCGCGGCGGTGGCGGCCTGCTCGACGGCGGCCTTCGTGCGGCCGGTGCGCTTGGCGACCTTGGTGGGGGGACATGCCGTCCTGGATGGCTCCGAACAGGGCGTCGGCCTGATCCAGTTCCGTCAGGCCCGCGCGTCCCTCCTCGGCGTTCTCGATCAGCTGGTCGATGAAGCCCTGTCCGGCTTCGCGGGTGGAGGGGTCCAGGACGTAGGCGCTGATGGTGTCCCGGCCCGCTTCGTGCGACCCGTGGTAGCGGCGGTGGCATCACCAGTTCGTAGGGCCCGTCGGCGCGCAGCGGGGGGAGGACGACCACGGGGACGACGACGCCGTTCTCGCGGATCGAGTCCACGAACCAGTCCGTCAGGTTCATGTCCTCGCGGACGTTCTTCGGATTGGGCTTGATCTGGTCCAGCTGCAGGGTGGTGACCTGTGCCGGAGCTGCCGTGTCGCTCACAAGTGTGCAAACCAACGTATCTAATTGTACTCTATTTGGCCACGTCATTCCCGCAGGTCACGCAGCATGGAACGGAACGCGGCTTCGCTCGCGCAGCCCTCGTAGAGGTAGGTCAGTGGGGCGGCCAGGCCCTGGGCGTTGACCGCGCTCGCGAGGTGGGCGGCGCCTTCCTCGGTCGCGGCGTCGTGCACCGCCTTGTCCAGGTCGCCGCTGCCGATACCGAGTTCGGCGGCGATGGCCAGCAGCCGCACGGGTGGCTCTGCTCGCGAGAAAGGACAGCATTTGTTAACGAGTTGGGGGGCGGTCGGAGCTCCCGGCAAATCGAAATTTTCACGGGTTCGGACAGCGGCGGCAGCCAGCGGGGCTGCTCGGGCGGCCTCACGGCGCAGCCCGAGCCGTTGGTGTGCTGATCTTGGTCGGCTCCGGCGGCTAGGGTGCTGGCGTGCCTGTGACCGAAGATCGTGACGATATCGTGGAGCAGCTCGAATCCTTCCGCCGGGAGCTGCTGGCCTTCTGCTACCGCATGCTGGGCTCGTCGTTCGAGGCCGAGGACGCCGTGCAGGAGACGCTGGTGCGGGCTTGGTCGAAGTTCGACGGTTTCGAGGGCCGCTCGGCGCTGCGTACCTGGCTGTATCGGATAGCGACCAACGTGTGCCTGGACATGGTGCCGGCTGCGCAGCGGCGTGCCCGGCCGATGGACCTGTTCTCGCCGGGTTCGGCCACCGCGCCGAACCTGGCGCAGCTGGAGGAGAACGTCTGGGTGGGGCCGGTCCCGGACGAGCGGGTGCCCATCGGCCCCGCACCGGAAGACCTCCTCCAGGCCGGTCAGCGTCAGCAGCAGCCGCAGGCGCGGTCCGACCCCGTGCAGCACGAGATCGCGGCCCATGCGCCGAGCGGTCGTACGCAACTTCCCCAGGTGGTCGAGGTCGGCCGGCGTGGGCCGCTCGACGGCGGACACGTCGCAGACCACGACCGCCGCGTCCGGCCGGTCCGTCAACAGCGCGGCCAACTGGTCGCACAGAAACGGCCCGGCGCCGGGACGGAGCTGGCCCACGTTGAACACCACGGTCTTCATACCGACTCGGACCGCCTGGGAGCCTTCGACTCATCGGTGCGACGGCCGGGCGCCCGTGCCGCCTGAAAAAATCTTGGAAATCTCGGCCGGGCAGCGATGAGTTCCGCCGCAGTGCTCCGTCTGACCGGGTGAAACAACCGATACCCGAGCTTGCAGGGAGCAACTCATGAGGAAGATCACCGCCGGTCTGTTCATCGCCGCCGACGGCGTCGTGGAGAGCCCGGATAAGTGGCACTTCCCCTACTTCAACGACGAGATGGGCGCGGCCGTGACCGCGCAGCTCGGCGCGGCGGACACCGTCCTGCTGGGCCGCGTCACCTACGACTCCTTCGCCGGCGCGTGGCCGGCCCGCGAGGCAGCCGGTGAGGACGACGCCCCGATGGCCAAGGCTCTCGGCGACGCCCGCAAGATCGTGGTCTCCAACTCCCCGCTGGAGTTCACCTGGCGCAACTCCGAGCAGCTCCACGGCGACCTGGTCGAGGCCGTTACCAAGCTGAAGGCGGAGCCGGGCGGCCCCATCGGGATGTCCGGCTCGATCTCTGTGGTCCGCCAGTTGCTGGCCGCAGGACTGATCGACGAGCTTCACCTGCTGGTCCACCCGATCGCGGTCGGCCGCGGGCAGCGCCTGTTCGACGACACCGCCGACCCGATCCCGCTGAAGCTGATCACCTCCGACGTCTTCAAGACCGGCGTGCTGCACATCGTCTACGGGCCCACCGACGAGGCGTAGCTGGCGCCATCGGCAGGGACCTGCCGCCATAAGGTTCTTTCCCCTGCGGCGGCAGACAGGTTGTCGACACGTGTGCCGATCGCGGGGCATCGGCCTTGGGCCCATCCGGCCACCCACCAAGCGGCTGTAGCGGTCCCCGCTTCGCCGCCCGCCCAGCGACACACCAAAACCACAACACACCGACCAGCAGGAGACTGCGACATGACCGCACCGGTGAAGGGCCCCGCCAGCTACTTCCCCTCGATCGAGAAGAAGTACGGACGCCCGATAGCGGAGTGGAAGGACCTCATCCGCACCTCACCGCTGACCAAGCACATGGAACTCGTGGCATGGCTCAAGACCGAACACGGCCTGGGCCACGGCCACGCTAACGCCCTCGTGGCACACACCCTCGCCGACGGCAACGCCGAGTAACCCGAGCGTGCGCGCCGCGGGAGCTCGGGCCCCGCGGTACGGACGGTTGGTCCCGATGCTGTTGCTTCTCGTGAACATCGAACACGCCGGATGCAGGGCGCCTCCCACAGTGGCGAACAACCGCTGTCGCTTCTCGTGAACAGAACCAGCACGGGCGCCCCGGGCGGCGGCGGCCAGGACGGCGGCGCTCGGCGTGGCGGCGGGGCCTGGGCGGGCGGGGCGGCGGAAGTAGGTGCCTTCCCTGGTGGCTCCGTGCGCGGTCCATCCCGCGTTCGTCGTGATCGCGTGCAGGGCTCGGGTTGCGGCGTGCCATGCGGCTTTGTGCTCCTGGTCGTTCCATGCGGCGGAGCTGGTGTCGGGCATGGTGTCGATGCCGCCCACGATCGGGGCGATCAGCACCTCGTCCGGTCCGACGCTGGTCGGTCGCATCCGGAACGTCTCGCCGTCGGCCCACCCGTGTGCGGTCAGCACGTCGGCGGCTGCGGTGAAGGTGGCCCGGGTGGTCTTGGGGGTGATGTCGTACGCGTCGGTCGGGGGTTGGTGTCGGCGGGGTCGTGCCATGGGGTTTCGTCTCCCTCGGTCGTGGGTGCCGGTCCGGGTTGCCGCCGGGCCGGCGGGCGCTTCATGCGGTGGGTTATGTGGTGCGGGGGGCGATGACGGTGACCGCGATGTTGTCGGTGCCGTTGCGGCGGGCGCGGGCGGCTGCGATGAGGGCGCGGGTCATGTGGCGCGGGCGGATGTCGGCGGTGAGGATGCGTGCGATGTCCTGGGCGGTCAGTACCTTCGACACTTGGTCGGTGCAGAGCATCACCACCTCGATCGGGTCGGGCACGCGCGCGGAGTCGATGGGCTGGTCGCGTAGCACGCTGCGGGTCACGACGTGGTCGTAGCTGTCGGCGATTTTCGCCCAGTAGGGGTCGTTCCAGCTCCTCATCTTCTGGCCTTCGGTGTGGTCGTCTCTGACTTGGCGTAGTGTCCCGTTCTGGACGGTGTTGGCGCGGCGGTCGCCGACCCATGCGAAGTCCCAGCCGCCCTCGACGTGCTGGCGCATGGGCATGGCGGTGACCATGACGCAGTCCCCTTGCTGGCCGTGCGGGCATCGCTGGTAGTGGTCCTGGGGGACTGTGCGGGCGGTGGCGATGCGGTGGGCGGCTCCGCCGGTCAGTGCCGCGTACGGGGCGGCTTGGGCGGCCATGGTGGCGGCGTCGGCGGGCTCGTAAGTGTCGCCGATCCCGTCTGCGACGGCCCAGGCCAGGCGCCTGAAGTGGTGGGCTGCGTCGGCCGTGTGGCGGCGGGGGCCCTGGTCGGTGCGGGTGGAGGCGGTCCGGCGGACGAGGGCGGCGGGCTTGCTGGCTCCTTCGGGGGTGGTGGGTTGGGGTGTCGGTCCGGATTGCCGTCCGGACCGGCATGGGGGCGCTGCTGGTCAGCCGTGTTGGACGATTTCGAGGATCTTGAAGGCGCGGCCGCTGCCGGTGACTGCGGGGTGGGTGTAGCGCTCCACGCGGGCGAGGGTGTCGGCTTCCGGGTAGGGGCGCTGGGCCTGTTCGGCCGTCTCGGTGAGGACGGGGGCCTGGTGGTAGCTGCGGGGGATGGTCAGCCATGCGCCGCCGTCGGTGGTCCCCCAGGCGTAGCCGGTGCTGTTCATGAACGGTGCTCCCTTGCTGGTGGGTTGGGGTGCCGGTTCGGGTTGCCGCCCGCATCCCGACATGAGTAATCGTACTCTCTTTACTGGAAGGGGGCAACCTCAAACCGGCCCTGACCTGGAGCGGGGTGGGCTCGGTGGATCACCCCGGGCCCACCCGGTGCGCTGCGTCTGCCGGTTCAGCCGGGCCGGTTGGAGCAGGTGCCGGTATCGGTCACCGGTGATCGCGTCGCCGTCGGTGAGCAGGACGGCCTTGATGAACTGGCCGTCTCGGCGGCTTGGAGGTGCAGGGTGACTGTGTCGCCGGTGAAGGTGTCGAGCGCGTCCAGCAGGAAGCGGGCGTTCAGTGTGAGGGTGTGCCCCTGCACGTGGTCGGTGGTGCCGTGGGTGATGCTGGCGGTCACCTTCGCACCCCGCACTTTGGCCTGCTCCTCCTGGCCGTAGAAGGGCGCAAGGGTCAGGCTCTTTTCGGCGTTCCACTGGGCCAGCGCGGAGCCGGTGGTTCCCATGCCTTTGGCCTTGACCAGCGCGTGGGCCTTCTTGGCGGCCTTCACCAGATCGGCGCGGCTGACGGTCACGGCGATGTGCCGCTGGGTGGGCAGGTGGTTGTCCAGCTTGATGTGCTCGCCTTCGTAGATGCCGATGGTGATCTCGGCGCCCCCGATGTTCAAGGTGACCAGCGGGGACGGTTCCTCGTCTCGGATGCCGATCCCGATCGGGCCGGTGTACTTGCCCAGGTGCCTGGGCGACCTGGGCCAGCACGCGGGCAGGCACCAGGACGGCCTCGGGCGACTCGGCGGCTTCGGCGTCGGTCTCCCAGGGCTGGGCGGGCACGTCGGCCACGGTGAGCCGGTAGCGGTCGGACGTGGCCATGCGCAGCGATCCGCCGGACAGTGTGAGGCTCACCATGGTGAGCACCGGCAGGGTGTCGTCCTTCCCGGCGGCGGGCAGCACGCGGGCCGGCTGGCCGAAGAACTCCGGGCCGTCGACCGTGACCACCCGGCGGCGCGGCAGGCGGCAGGATCGGGTACTCATCCAGCGGGTACACGGTGACCGGCACCGACACCTGAGACGTCGACAACTGGTCGCCGTCGACGGTGACGACGGTCCCGGCGGCGGCCTTGGTCTCACCCGCGACGGCGGCGGCAAGCGTCTTGGTGAGTTCGTCGTAGTTCAGCACGCTGCGCCCGGTGGTCCCGGTGTCCGCGGGGAGGGTGACCGACACTGCGACTTCGTAGTCGTACGCGCTCGGCGTCAGGGCGCGGCCCTGGGTGTGGGCCACGATGCCGCCCATGGTCGGGACGGGGGGCCGGGGCGGAACGGCGAGGGCGGCGAGGTTGAGGGCGTCGGTGAGTTCGCGGTGGCTGGCGCTGAAGTGCGCGGGGGCTTCGGCGGCGGGGGTGTCGGCGGTCTACTCGGCGGTGGCCTGGGACATGGTGGTGCCTTTCTGGTGGGTTGGAGGCCGGCGGGGGCTGCCCTGGTGCCGGCGGTGTGGCGCGGGTGTCCCCGCCGGGCCTTGCCGGGCCCGCCGGGGACACTGACCTGCTGTCAGCCGACGACGCGCAGGCAGGTAAGGGGGAACCCTGCGTTGGGGGTCCACTGCGTCACGCCGTCCGGAACGTTGATCCTCCGGCTCCCGGCCCAGCGCAGTTCCTTGGTCGACTCGGCGTCGAACGTGATGGACGCGCTGGCGCCGGTGATGGCCGTGACCGTGCCGCGCTTGCCCTTGTAAGCGGCGGGGCTGATGTTGACCACCTCGACGGTGGCGCCGACGTGACAGCTGCGGCGGCCACGGTGGCCAGAGTCTTCCGGCGCTCCTTGACCACGGCGATGATGCGGTCGAGGTCGCCTTCGCTCGCGTGCGCGGCGATGTGCGCGGTGACCTCGGAGAGAGTGAGCGTGCTGCCCGTTCGTGCTCATGGGCGGGTCCTTCCTTGGTGGGTTGGTGGTGCCTGCTGGGCCTTGCCGGGCGCAGCATGGGGTCGGGGCGGTGTGGGCCCCGGGCGGGGCCCGCACCGGGGACGGCTACTGGGGTTTTCGCTTCGGGGTGACGCGGGTTGGGTGGCCGGTTGTAGTCCGGCGGCGTGAGGTATCCCGATGGGGGTGACCTGACCGTGGCACTGGGAGGGTGGGGGTTCGTGCGATGCGGCCGCGACGGGGTCCCGCTTCGCACCTCCAGCCGACGACCCCGACGTCATCCCCTTCCCGGCCCAGCGGATCCACCGGCACGACATCCTCAGCGGACTCATCCACGAGTACCACAACGCCGCCTGACGAAGATCACGACGGCTGAAGAAGCTGCAGGTCGGCGCTGTACGGGACTTTTGGAACCCCACAGGCCTCATGGCGACCGACGCTACCTGTCGGGGTCGGTCTGGAGGTGCGGCGCCCCAGCAGGTCCGATCCGTACCAGCTCGCAAATCGTTCCTGCCGACCTATCCGCTGATCTTCACCGTCACGCTGTAATGGCCTTGGTCACCGTCGCAGAGCCGGGCCTCGCCGCAACTGGTGCGGCGGGCTGTGATGTTTGCCGAGCCGGGTCGGACAGCACGCAGGGCGAGTTCGACAGTGCCGCAGCCGGCGCCCGGGACGCAGGTGTGGGCCGGTGTGACCCGCGAAGCCCCTGCGGCGGCCAGGACATCCGGCGTACCGCTGGTGAGGTCCGACCAGTATGTGCTGTGCAGCGTGACCACAACCGAGGTGCCCACCGTGGCCGAGACGGTCGTGTGGTTCGCACGCTCGTCCAGCCGGAGGGCTGTGGGCGTTGGCGTGGTCGGCGCAACAGACCGTGCAGCGTCGGCGCCGCACGCCGTGGTGACGGCGAGAGCCAGGCATGCGGCGAAGCGGAGTGCAGAGTGGGTGCACGGGAGCGCCATGAACGTGACCCCTTCCAGGCAGTGCGTGCCGATGGGACGGGTCCGCCCCGGCAGTGGTTCCCTGCCGGGGCGGAACGTGTCGTGCTGTGCCAGGGAGTTCCGATGGGTCAGGAGGCGTTCAGGGCGGTGTCGTCGACCACGAAGCTGGTCTGCAGGCTGGAGTCCTCGGTGCCGGTGAACTTCAGGGTCACCGTCTGACCGGCGTAGCTGGACAGGTTGAAGGACTTGAGTACGTAGCCACTCGCCGCGTTCAGGTTGGAGTAGGTGGCCAGGGTGGTGGTGCCGACCTGGACGGTCAGCTTGTCGTAGGCCGATGTCGTGGTGGTCTCGGCGGTGTCGATGTGCAGGTAGAAGGAGAAGGTGGCGCTGCACCCCGCGGGGATGGTCACCGACTGGGACAGGGTGTCGGTGTGGGTGCTGCCGTAGCCGTTCAGCCAGGCCTTCCAGCTGCCGGAGTGGGCAGGCTCGCCGGTGGAGTTGTCGATCACGCCGGTGCTGGCTGTCCACGGCGAAGCGGTGCCGGTCTCGAAGCCGGGATTGCCCAGCTTCTGACCCGGGGTGGCGCAGGTGCCGCCGGTGCTGCTGACGGTCCAGCTGAAGGAGGTGCTGCCGGAGGCTCCTGTGCTGTCCTTGGCGGTGACCGTGACGGAGGAGGTGCCGGCCGTGGTCGGGGTGCCGCTGATCCGGCCGCTGGAGGAGATGCTGAGGCCCGCCGGGAGCCCGGCCGCGGTGTAGGTGAGGGTCTGGCCCGAGGCTGAGTCAGAACCCGTCAGCTGCAGGGACACGGCCGTGCCCACGGTGGAGCTCTGGTTGCCGGGGTTGTTCACGGTGACGGTGTTCCCCGTGGTTCCGCCGACGATCGGGTGCGAGATGGCGCACGCGTTGGTGTCGTTGGACCAGCTGGCCTGCTCGGCGAAGGTGCCGGTGCCCATCGTGATGTTGGCTGCTCCGCCTGCGCTGCCGGGTGCGATCCAGGCGCATTCGTCGGAGTTCTCCTGGCCGTTGTACGAGCTGCCGGTGTGGTTGGTCCAGCCGCCGGCCGGGTTTTGGTCCGACATCATCTCCTGCCACTCGTGGCCGAGCGTCATGGTCCAGCCGTCGAGGGTGCCGGGGGAGTTGACGAACCCGACGCCGCAGCCCGCGCCGGAGTCGATGTTGTAGGGCTGGTTGCTGAAGGCGACGTCGCCGACGGTCGAGGTGACCGCACCGCCGGTCAGCGTGGTGTCACCGTTCCAGTCGTGCCACGCGCAGTACTGGTTCTGGTAGTTGTCGGGGTTGGTACCGTGCGGCGACAGGATCACGTAGTACGCGTCGCGGTTCGACGCGGCCGTGGTGTTGCCGAAGTGGCTGGCCGCCTTCACAGCCTCGGCGCCGAGCTGGTGCCCTGTGGCGGCACTCGGCGACGTGGCCGCATTGTCGTACCACGCTCCGGCGAGCACGCCGCCGCTCTGGTAGGGGATGAAGTTGGCGTTCGAGGGGCAACTGGTTGCGCCGGCTGCCACGTTCGGACCGTCGCACCACTGGGTCAGGTCAGCTGACCACAGCTCGTTACCGGTGCCGATGTCCTTGAACATCTCTTGGGCAACTGGCGCGGCGCCTGCCGAGTCGCCGGAGAAGGTCATGTCTCCGCTGCTGTTGGTGCTCTGCGTGCCCCACTGGGTGCCGTAGAACACCAGATAGACCTTCGAGTGGCCGCTCTGGACACCGATGCCGTCGACGCCGCCGCCGTAGGACAGCGTCTGCGTCCCGGTCGCGATGCTCGGGGACGGCTGGGAGGCTGCCCAGGCCTTCATCTTGGCGTGCTGCTGGAGGGTCGGTACCACGCCGTGCCGATACACGTGCTGGTACGCGGGGCTGTAGGGGTTGGCGACGGAGCTACTCTTCGCCTGCTGCGTGGCCGGCGCGGCCACCGCCTGCGGTGCGGCGGCCAGCATGCCGCCGGATATCAGGGCCGCGGCCGACAACAGGGCAGTGGCCCCTCGGCGGGTGAGCCGTCGGAGCCGGTCGGGTCTCGGGTGGTCCGTGTTCTGCGGTCGCAAGAGACTGTCCTCCATGGGAGATCGGTGCCCTGCGGCGGAAAGTTCGCCTTACGTGTCAAGAACATGACAATTGATCATGCTCCGACACGCCACGGGTCCACTGCTGCCGGTGGGCTGCGAGTAGCGCACGTTCTTTGTTGCGAGCTGCCACCCCGGTCAGTGGTGGCCGCCGATGACGCTAGTGAGTGCTCGCCCAAGGAACTACCGGCCAATAGCAAAGCCTTGCCCTAGGTAAGGGAAATATCCAAGACCAACCACCCTGAACAGGACCGGAGTTGATGTGATGATCCCGGAGGAAGAGCCCGGAGCGCCGATCAACGCCATAGACGTGGACGACCGACGGTCAACGACCTCACAGCACTGGGCCTGGCGCGGTACGAGGCGCGGATCTACCTCGCGCTGGTCAGACGCGACTCGTACACCGCGGCCGAGGTAGCGCGCGAGGCCGTTGTGCCTGCGGGTGCCGAGAACCCCATCCATAGAAGTTCTCCGCCGCCACCACCTGGATTGTCTTCCCGCCCCCGGAGCCGGAGGACGAGGCGGTGGACGAACCACTGCCCGAGGAGGGCGAGGTGGAGCAGGCGGTGGCGGCTATCGCGGTTATGGCCGCGACACCAGCGAGGGGGTAACGGGACGACCGGCGAACAGCGGGACGGGACGGGACAGAGCTCATGACGCGGGATCTCCTCAACCAAGCCGGGCCGCACCAGCGGGATACCGGCACTCCTGGACGCCCCCACGCTAGATAGGAATGAGTTTCAAAACCATAGACCGAAAGGCAAACATGAAAATCGTTGCCGTTTTTTGACCTCTCCGAGGTAGACGCTTCGGGGTGGACCGAAACAACACATGCATAAGTCGCCATATGCTAATGTCGCAATGGATTGACTGACCGTCGGACCTTCCGGTGGCGCGAGTGAGGAGTTCGATCATGTCCACTGCTGTTGACCACCGCCCCCATGGTGGCCATGAGCACGTCCACGGTGGCGACTGCGGCCATGTCGCGATCCCGCACGGCGATCACACCGACTTCGCGCACGATGGGCACATCCACCGCGTGCACGACGATCACGTCGACGAATGTGCGGGAGTGGAGCACTCGGTGCACGAGGGGCACGCTCACGAGCACGGCCCGCAGTGTGGGCATGTCGCCGTGCCGCACGACGGCCACACCGACTACGCGCACGATGGGCACCGCCACGCGGCTCACCAGGGTCACTGGGACGACCACTGACCACCTCTGATCCCTAACTGAAACTCGTTCTCACATGCTAATGTGCGCATGTG
>NZ_RJVR01000057.1 GCF_003999195.1 Streptomyces soli | reverse complement strand
GTGCGGCGGGCGGCGTGGGGGCGCTTCTGGCGCTGGCCACAGGGGCGGCGGGGCGGCGGGCGGCGCCGTATGCGCGGGGGCGGGGGCCGGGGCCGGTGGGGCCTGTCGGCGGTGACTCGTCACGTACGTATCCGGGCATCGCGTACCAGCCGGGGCCCTACATCCCGAGCCCGGTCTACCGGCCCGGCCAGGACGAGCCCAATCCGTACAAGGAGCAGCCGCCGACCCCGGGCTGAGCTGGGATGTCCGCCACGCGGGACGACGTGTCGCGGCCCGAGCGGAGCCCGATACGGTGGTGTCACCATGAACGACGTATCGCAGACCGTCAATGTGCCGACCCTCCTGGTCAAGATCTTCGGCAAGGACCGGCCCGGCATCACGGCCGGGCTGTTCGACACGCTGGCCGCGTTCGGTGTGGACGTGGTGGACATCGAGCAGGTCGTCACACGGGGCCGCATCGTGCTCTGCGCGCTGGTGACCAAGCCGTCCGGGCGGGGCCTGGAGGGCGAGCTGCGGTCGACCGTGCACAACTGGGCCGAGTCGCTGAAGCTGCAGGCGGAGATCATCTCCGGCATCGGCGACAACCGGCCGCGCGGCGAGGGCCGTTCCCATGTGACGGTGCTGGGCCACCCGCTCACCGCCGAGGCGACGGCGGCCATAGCGGCCACCATCACCGGGGCCGGCGGCAACATCGACCGGATCTTCCGGCTCGCGAAGTACCCGGTGACCGCCGTCGAGTTCGCGGTCTCGGGCGTCGCCACGGACACGCTGCGGCCCGCGCTGTCCGTCGAGGCGCGCGCGCGGGGCGTCGACATCGCGGTGGTGGCGGCCGGGCTGCACCGGCGGGCCCAGCGGCTCGTCGTCATGGACGTGGACTCCACGGTCATCCAGGACGAGGTCATCGAGCTCTTCGCCGCCCACGCCGGCACCGGGGCCGGGGAGAAGGTCGCCGAGATCACGGCCGCCGCGATGCGCGGCGAGCTGGACTTCGAGCAGTCCCTGCACGCCCGGGTCGCGCTGCTGGCGGGGCTCGACGAGTCCGTCGTCGACAAGGTCAGGGCCGAGGTCCGGCTGACGGCCGGGGCGCGGACCCTGATCCGTACGCTCAAGCGGCTCGGCTACCAGGTGGGCGTCGTCTCCGGCGGCTTTACGCAGGTCACCGACGACCTCAAGGAGCGGCTGGGGCTCGACTTCGCCGCCGCCAACACCCTGGAGATCATCGACGGCAAGCTCACGGGCCGGGTCACCGGCGAGCTCGTCGACCGGGCCGGCAAGGCCCGCCTGCTGCGGCGCTTCGCGGAGCAGGCGGGTGTGCCGCTCGGGCAGACAGTCGCCATCGGTGACGGGGCGAACGACCTGGACATGCTCAACGCCGCCGGGCTCGGCGTCGCCTTCAACGCCAAGCCCGTCGTGCGGCAGGCGGCCGACACCGCCGTCAACGTGCCCTTCCTGGACACCGTGCTCTACCTGCTGGGCGTGACCCGCGAAGAGGTCGAGTCCGCCGACGAACTGGACGGCACCGCCGACTGAACCGGCGCGCGCCGCGGCCTACTCGTGCGGGGCCCAGAAGTCCGTGAGCCGGGCGACGCCGTGTTCCACCGACTTCCAGGAACCGGAGAAGGTGAGAACGGCGACGGCGGCGGTGGGGAAGCCGCCGCGGCTGAGGCGGGTCAGGGTGTCGCCGTCGGCCTGGCCGGCGAGGGCGTCGGCGAGGGCCCGCATGGCGGGATTGTGGCCGATAACGAGCAAGTCGTTGATGTCGTCGGGGGTTTCGGCCAACAGCGCCAGGAGATCACCAAGGGTGGCGTCGTAGAGCCGCTCCTCGTAGACGGTCTTGGGCCGGTGCGACAGTTCGTGCACGGCCAGCTTCCACGTTTCGCGGGTGCGGGCGGAGGAGGAGCAGAGGGCCAGGTCGAAGGGGATGCCCAGGTCCGCGAGCCGGCGTCCGGCGGCAGGCGCGTCCTTGCGGCCGCGCTCGGCGAGGGGCCGCTCGTGGTCGGGTACGGCGGGCCAGTCGGCCTTTGCGTGCCGCAGCAGGACGATCCGGCGGGACGATGCAGCTTCGCTCATGCCCATCAGCTTTCCAGAAAACCAGCCATCAGGCGCGAGGTGTGGACGAGGTGTGGACAAGGGCCCGGTCCGATGCTCACAGCACCTGCCGGACAAGGTCGGGAATCGCCTGCGTGATCCGGCCGAGGAGGTGGACGAGCGGCTCGGCGGCCGACGGGTCGGCATGGGCCGGGGCCGCGACCAGCGCCAGAAGGGCGGCGAAGGCGAGGGCGGGCAGCGCGAGGGCCCACCAGGGGAGACGGGTCTGGGCCTGCCGTGCCGTCTGTCGATGGAACATCTGCGAGGACACGGGGACCGCCTCCGTGAAGGGCCGAGGTGCTGGCTGTGACTGCACTACGACGCTACGGAAGCGGGGCCCGCGGTCCCATCCGGTGGCCCACCCACTGCACCCTGACCCTGGCCCCCTAGGGGTGGTGGGGTTGTCCCTACCCCAGGCCTGAGGGTCAGCCGAGTCTGGCGGCGATGATGGCGACCACCGCGACGACCGCCGGGACGGCCATCATCAGGCCGAAGATGACGAGAAGCTTCTTCTGGGGCTGCGGCGGATCCGGCTCAAGTACGGGCATGCACTCAGTTTCGCACCGGGCCGGATGCGGCTTTTACCCGGGTCGCAGCTCGTCCTCGACGAAGCGGTTGCGGCCGGCGACGACACCGGCCACGGTCTGCGGCACCAGCAACGCCGTCATGAGGCCGATGGGCAGCCCCCAGCCGCCGCTGGACTGGTAGAGGGCGCCGACCAGGATGGGCCCGGGCACGGTGATGAGGTAGCCGGTGCACTGCGCGAAGGCGGAGAGCCGGACCACGCCCGAGGGAGTGCGCGAGCGCATCCCGATCAGGGTGAGCACGAGGGGGAAGGTGGAGTTGGCGACGCCGAGCAGGACCGCCCAGACCCAGGGCGCGGCGGCCGGGGCGAGCCACAGCCCGGCGTACCCGGCCACCCCGAAGGCGCCGAGGGCAACGGCGAGCGAGCCCTGGTGCCGCATCCGGCCGGCGAGGGCGGGGAGGACGAAGGACAGCGGTACGCCCATGCTCATCGTCACGGCGGACAGCATGCCCGCGGTGCCGGCCGGGACCCCGGCGTCGCGGAAGATCTGTGGCAGCCAGCCCATGGCGACGTACGCGCTGATGGCCTGGAGGCCGAAGAAGATCGCGAGCGCCCAGGCGGTACGGCTCCTGGTGATCCGTGCGCCCGTGGCGGTGACCTGGGGCGGCGCGGCGGCGGCGCCGGACCGGTCCCGTACGAGCATCACCAGCCACGGCACCACCGCGACGGCCGCGACCACGGCCCAGGCGCCCAGGCCGAAGCGCCAGCTGCCGCCCGCGGCGTCGGCCAGCGGGACGGTGATCGCGGAGCCGAGCCCGGCGCCGAGGGTCAGGGCCATGGAGTAGAGGCCGGTCATGGCGCCGACGCGGTCCGGGAAGTACCGCTTGACGATGACGGGCATCAGGACGTTGGTGACCGCGATGCCGGCCAGGGCGACGGCGCTGGCGGCGAGGAACAGCGCCGTGCCCCCGGCGAAGGGGCGCAGGCCCAGGCCGACGGCGATGACCGCCATCCCGACGCAGATGACGGCGGCCGCCCCGAAGCGACGGGCCAGGCGGGGCGCGGCCACGCCGAACACGGCGAAGCACAGGACGGGGACTGAGGTGAGCAGGCCGGCGACGGTGCCGCTCATGCCGAGGTCGCCGCGTACCTCCTCCAGGACGGCGCCGAGGCTGGTGATGGCGGGGCGTAGGTTGAGGGCGGCCAGCACCAGGGCGGCGACGATGACGGCGGTGGCTCCATGGGTGCGTACGCGGGCGGTGTGCGGCGGGGACACGACCGCGGTCGTGGCTTTGTCGGTACGCATGAAGGTCATCGTAGAATCATGGGATGAATATGGGAAGGGAGAGTCCATGCCGCTGACCTCACCCCGGCGTTCCGCGCTGGCCGACCAGGTGATCGCGCAGCTGCGCGCCCAGATCACCTCCGGCGAGTGGCCGGTCGGCTCGCGCATTCCGACCGAGCAGCAGCTCGTCGAGCAGCTCGGGGTGGCCAGGAACACCGTGCGCGAGGCGGTCCGTGCCCTCGCCCACAACGGGCTCCTCGACATCCGGCAGGGCTCCGGCACCTACGTCCTGGCCACCAGCGAGCTCGCCGGGGTCATGCACCGCCGCTTCGCCGACGCCGAGACGGGGCACGTGAGCGAGCTGCGCAGCGCCCTGGAGGCGGCGGCGGCGCGGCTCGCCGCCCAGCGGCGTACGGAACGGGACATCGCCAACCTGGACGCCGCCCTCGACCGCCGCGAGCGGGCCTGGGAGTCCGGTGACGCCGACGCCTTCGTCGAGGCCGACGCCACACTGCACCTGGCCGTCGTCGCGGCCTCCCACAACCCCGTCCTCGCCGAGCTCTACGCGGACCTGGGCCAGGTCCTGCGCGCCTTCCTGCGAGCGGACGTCGGCGAGGAGCTGCGGCCCGAGCAGTACGTCGACCACGCCCGGCTGGTCGAGGCGATCCGGGCCGGCGACGGCGACACCGCCGCGACGGAAGCAGCCGGACACGCCTTCAGCTGGTGCTTCAGCGTTCCCCCTGCGTAATGGTGACCCAGATCCGCTGGATCTCCTTCCAGCAGCGGTCCCCCATCGTCACCGTCTCGGCCGGCCCGATCTCCAGCAGCCGCCCGTCCACGTCCGGATCCCACCATCGTCGGCACTCGATGTGCAGCTGCACATGATCCTTCCGCGGGTCCGGGTTGTGGCACACCGCCACCCCCAGACTCCCTTGCACATGCGTACTACAGCCGGTATCGGCGTGAGCGGACGGACACGCGTACGCCGCCGCGAGGGCGGCTATCGCGGTCAGGACCAGGACTGCCGAGGTGCGCGCCATAGCCTCATCGTGTGCCCCCCACCACGCACAACGCCCAGTTCTGGTCGCCCGAACGGGCGAATCCAGAACCGGGCGAAGCAGCCGTTAGGCGCCGATCGCGTGCAGGCCGCCGTCGACGTGGACGATCTCACCGGTGGTCTTGGGGAACCAGTCGGAGAGGAGGGCGACGACGCCGCGGGCGGCGGGCTCGGGGTCGGTGAGGTCCCACGTGAGGGGGGCGCGGGAGTCCCAGACCTGGGCGAGGTCCTCGAAGCCGGGGATGGACTTGGCGGCCATGGACTTGATGGGGCCGGCGGAGATGAGGTTGCAGCGGATGTTCTTCTCGCCGAGGTCGCGGGCGAGGTAGCGCGATGTCGACTCGAGGGCGGCCTTGGCGACGCCCATCCAGTCGTACTTCGGCCAGGCGACCTGCGCGTCGAAGTCCATGCCGACGACGGAACCGCCGCGCTGCTCGAGCAGCGGCAGCAGGGCCATGGTCAGCGACTTGAGCGAGTACGCGGAGACCTCGACGGCGGTGGCCACGGACGGCCACTCGGTGTTGAGGAAGTTGCCGCCGAGCGCGTCCTGCGGGGCGAAGCCGATGGAGTGCACGACGCCGTCGAGGTTGATGCCATCGCCGATGTGCTCGGAGACCTTGGCGGCGAGGCCGTCGAGGTGCTCCTTGTTCTGGACGTCGAGCTCGATGACCGGGGCCGGCTTCGGCAGGCGCTTGGAGATGCGCTCGACGAGGCTCAGCCGGCCGAAGCCGGTGAGGACGACCTCCGCGCCCTCCTCCTGGGCGAGCTTCGCGACGTGGAAAGCGATCGAGGAGTCGGTGAGGACTCCGGTGACCAGGATGCGCTTGCCTGCGAGGATTCCACTCATGGTGCTCAGTGACCCATGCCCAATCCGCCGTCGACGGGAATGACGGCTCCGGTGATGTATGCGGCCTCGTCGGATGCGAGGAAGCGGACCGAGGAGGCGATCTCCTCGGGCTGGGCGTAGCGGCCCAGCGGGACCTGCGCGACGATGCCCTTGCGCTGCTCGTCGGTGAGCACGCGGGTCATGTCGGTGTCGACGAAGCCGGGCGCGACGACGTTGACGGTGATGTTGCGCGAGCCGAGCTCACGGGCGACGGAGCGCGCGAAGCCGACCAGACCGGCCTTGGATGCGGCGTAGTTGGCCTGGCCCGCGGAGCCGAGGAGTCCGACCACCGAGGAGATGAGGACAATCCGGCCCTTACGGGCCCGCAGCATCTTCTTCGTGGCGGCCTTGACCACCCGGAAGGTGCCGGTGAGGTTGGTGTCCAGGACCGAGGTGAAGTCCTCGTCGGTCATCCGCAGCAGCAACTGGTCACGGGTGACACCGGCGTTGGCAACCAGCACCTCGACCGCGCCCTGCTCGGACTCGATCTCCTTGAATGCCTGCTCGACCTGCTCGGAGTCGGTGATGTCGCACTTGACGGCCAGGAAGCCGGCCGGCGGCTCTCCCGAGCGGTAGGTGATGGCGACTTTGTCGCCGGCGTCGGCGAAGGCGCGGGCGATGGCGAGGCCGATGCCCCGGTTTCCTCCGGTGACGAGAACCGAGCGGCTCAACGGATCACCCTTTCAATAGTCGTCTGGCTTACCTCGAAGCTATCGGTCTACGGGCCGGTACGGAGAATCGACCCTCGACAGGGGCTCGTACGGCTCTATGTCGGGTCTCTACAGAACAACCGAGTCCGAAGGGCTAAGCAACGTCTCAGCAAGGTCACCTCTCCCGGAAACCATCTCTGGGGTATGGCGTGCCTTGAACAAGCTGAGTGCGGTGCCTACAGAGCTACTGGGCATGAATGTCGCAGCCCTCTGGCAGACTGGGCCGCGGCCGAGAACACTCCGCAGAAGGGATCCAGGCATGTCCGCTCAGCACGCTGAACAGGACGGCCCCCTGATCCCGCAGCCGGTGATGACGCGAGAAGCGTTGCGGGAAGCGATTCGGCGGGTCGCGCTCCCCCGCCTTGCTGAGCTGGACCGAGAGTGCGCGGAGGCTTTCGACTGTGCTGTGCAAGCTCAGTCGACCAACCCTCTTCGGTTCTTCCTGGCCAAGTGGGCGACCGTCGTGGCCATCGAGCGCTGGCCCACCCGGGCTGCGGCCTTCCACGAGGCCGAACGACTCAGCGGCGACCCGAAGGCGAGCGAGCAGCAGTTTCGGGATGCCATGGAGACCACCGGCCGCATCCTTGGCGAGGCTCAACAGGAGATCGGTCTGTGACCGAACACCGGGAAGGCGTCGAGGACGAGACCGGTTGGGCCTTCGAGTACGACCCGAGCGCCGAGTGGGTGCTCTTCAGCCGGAAGTAGCGACTGCACTCGGGGTGCAGGACCAGGTCCTCGGCGAGCTGGGCGACCGTGCCGCCACTGCGGAAGTTCGGGTTGAGGGAGATCCGGGGGTCGGGCCAGCGCGCCTTGCGGTCCCGCTCACCGTCCAGGTGCCGTTGGATCTCGCGGCTCCTGACACCCACCAGCGAACTTGTAAAGGCGTCGTAGTCGGCGATGAGCTTCTGGTGAACCCCGAAAACATCCACAGTGAAGGCAATCTCCCCTTGCTTGCCGCGTGTCACCGGTCTCGTTTCCCGCCCCTGGGAAACCGGTGCCGATCAGCCTAGCGGGGGTGGGGGAAAGTCGTGGCCGGCAGGACTGTCGTAGCGGCATGATTCACTTCGGGAAGCTGTGGACGTGTCGCGTGGGCGAGAAGGGGAGGCCGCCGTGCCCCATGAGATCGATCAGTCATTTCTGGCGCTGCCGTTGCGCGCGCTGGCCGACGCGGCGCTGGCCAGGGCCCGTGCGCTGGGCGCCGATCACGCGGACTTCCGCTTCGAGCGGGTGCGCAGCGCGTCGTGGCGGCTGCGGGACGGCAAGCCCTCCGGCTCGTCGGACGGTACGGACGCGGGATATGCGGTGCGGGTGGTGCACGGCGGGGCCTGGGGGTTCGCGTCCGGCGTGGACCTGACGATGGACGCCGCGGCACGGGTGGCCGGGCAGGCGGTGGCGATGGCGAAGCTGTCGGCCAAGGTCATCGCGGCGGCGGGTTCGGACGAGCGGGTCGAGCTGGCTCCGGAGCCGGTGCACGCGGACAAGGTGTGGATCTCGGCGTACGAGACCGATCCCTTCGATGTGCCGGATGCCGACAAGACCGGGCTGCTCGCGGAGTGGAGCGGACGTCTGCTCGCGGCGGACGGCGTGTCGCATGTGGACGCGTCGCTGATGACGGTGCATGAGAACAAGTTCTACGCGGACACGGCGGGCACGACCACCACGCAGCAGCGGGTGCGGGTCCATCCGGTGCTCACCGCTGTCGCGGTCGACCCCACGTCGGGTGAGTTCGACTCGATGCGGACACTGGCGCCGCCGGTCGGGCGCGGCTGGGAGTATCTGACCGGCACCGCGTGGGACTGGGACGCCGAGCTGGCGGAGATCCCCGGGCTGCTGGCGGAGAAAATGCGGGCGCCGGCGGTGGAGGCGGGCACGTACGACCTCGTGGTGGACCCCTCCAATCTGTGGCTGACGATCCATGAGTCGATCGGGCACGCGACGGAGCTGGACCGCGCGCTGGGCTACGAAGCGGCATACGCGGGGACCTCCTTCGCGACCTTCGACCAGCTCGGCAAGCTCAAGTACGGCTCCGAACACCTGAATGTGACCGGCGACCGGACGGCCGAGCACGGCCTGGCGACCATCGGGTACGACGACGAGGGCGTGGCCGGGCAGTCCTGGGACCTGGTGAAGGACGGCACGCTGGTCGGTTACCAGCTGGACCGCAGGATCGCGAAGCTGACCGGCTTCGAGCGGTCCAACGGCTGCGCCTTCGCGGACTCCCCCGGGCATGTGCCGGTGCAGCGGATGGCGAATGTGTCGCTGCGGCCCGCGGCGGACGGCCCGTCGACGCAGGAGCTGATCGGCGGCGTGGAGCGCGGCATCTACATCGTCGGCGACCGGTCGTGGTCGATCGACATGCAGCGCTACAACTTCCAGTTCACCGGTCAGCGCTTCTTCCGGATCGAGAACGGGCGGCTGGCGGGGCAGCTCCGCGATGTCGCCTACCAGGCCACCACCACCGATTTCTGGGGTTCGATGGAGGCGGTCGGCGGCCCCGAGACGTACGTCCTCGGTGGCGCCTTCAACTGTGGCAAGGCCCAGCCGGGGCAGGTCGCGGCCGTGTCACACGGCTGCCCCTCCGCGCTGTTCCGCGGCGTCAACATCCTCAACACCACGCAGGAGGCGGGTCGATGAGTCCTCGCGTCAATGCCCCGCACGAGATCGTCGAGCGCGCCCTCGAGTTGTCACGCGCGGACGGCACCATCGTCATCGCCGACGAGGAGTCCTCCGCCAACCTGCGCTGGGCGGGCAACGCCCTGACCACGAACGGCGTGACCCGCGGTCGCACACTGACCGTCATCGCGACGGTGAACGGCACGCAGGGCACCGCCTCGGGTGTCGTGTCCCGGGCCGCGGTGACCGATGACGAGCTGGAGCCGCTGGTGCGGGCGGCGGAGGCGGCCGCCCGGGACGCGGGTCCCGCGGAGGACGCGCAGCCGCTGGTCGAGGGCGTTCCGGCGTCCCCGCACTTCACGGAGGGGCCCGCCGAGACCTCGTCGGAGGTCTTCGCGGCCTTCGCCCCGGCGCTGGGCGAGGCCTTCGCGACCGCGCGGGCCGGCGGCCGGCGACTGTACGGCTTCGCGTACCACTCGGTGACGTCCACCTACCTGGGGACCTCGACCGGGCTGCGGCTGCGGCACGACCAGCCGAGCGGCACGCTGGAGCTCAACGCCAAGTCCGAGGACCTGTCCCGCTCGGCCTGGGCGGGCGCGGCCACGCGGGACTTCAAGGACGTCGACCCCGGCGCGCTCGACGCGGACCTCGCCCAGCGGCTCGCCTGGGCCGAGCGTCGGGTCGAGCTCCCGGCGGGACGGTACGAAACGCTGCTGCCGCCGTCCGCCGTGGCCGACCTGGTGATCTACCAGCAGTGGTCGGCGGCGGCCCGGGACGCCCACGAGGGCCGTACCGTCTTCAGCAGGCCCGGCGGCGGCACCCGGGTCGGCGAGAAGCTCTCCGAGCTGCCGCTGACCCTGCGCAGCGACCCGGCCGAGCCCGGCCTGGAGTCGGCGCCCTTCGTGATCGCGCACTCCTCCGGCGACGCGTCGTCGGTCTTCGACAACGGGCTGCCCGTCGGGCCGACCGACTGGCTGCGCGACGGCGTCCTGGAGCGGCTGCTCACCACCCGGCACAGTGCTGCCCTCACCGGCCTCCCCGTCGCCCCCGTCGGCGGCAATCTGCTGCTCGACGGCGGCGGCAAGCGGTCGCTGGAGGAGCTGGTCGCCGACACCGAGCGCGGACTGCTGCTGACCTGCCTTTGGTATATCCGCGAGGTGGACCCGGCCACGCTGCTGCTCACCGGCCTCACCCGGGACGGCGTCTACCTGGTGGAGAACGGCGAGGTGACGGGCGCCGTCAACAACTTCCGGTTCAACGAGTCTCCGGTGGACCTGCTGGGGCGGGTCACGGAGGTCGGGCGTACGGAGCGGACACTGCCGCGTGAGTGGAGCGACTGGTTCACACGGGCCGCGTTCCCGGCCATGCGGGTGCCGGACTTCAACATGAGCTCGGTCAGTCAGGGGGTCTAGCGGCGGTGGACGAGAAGAGTACGGTCCGGACGTCGAAGTTCCTGTCGCGCGTGCTGCGGCACGATCCGGCGGCGATCGGCATCGTCCTCGACGAGGGCGGCTGGGTGGACGTGGAGGAGCTCCTCGCCGCGTCCACCCGGGCCGGCCGGCGCTTCTCGCGGGCCGAGCTGGACCACGTCGTGGCGAACAACAACAAGAAGCGCTTCGCCTACTCCGACGACGGCCTGCGGATCCGCGCCAGCCAGGGCCACTCGGTCGAGGTCGATCTCGGCCTGGCCTCCGCCGAGCCGCCCCCCGTGCTCTACCACGGCACCGCGACCGCCACGCTGCCCCTCGTGCTCCGCGAAGGCCTCAAGCCCATGTCCCGCCAGGACGTCCACCTCTCGGCGGACGTCGAAACGGCCCTGCGCGTGGGCTCACGCCACGGCCGCCCCGTGGTCCTGGTCGTCGACGCCGCCGCCCTGGCCACCGAGGGCCACATCTTCCGGCTCAGCGCCAACGGCGTCTGGCTCACCGACCGCGTACCGCCCGCACATCTGCGGCAGTACACCGGGTGAGCCTGGGGTGGGCCTGGTTCAGGCGGTCTTCTTCTGCCCCCGGATCGCGGCCCACAACGGGGTGCCCAGGGCGACGATGAGCACCGCCCCGGCGAGTTGGAGGGCATGCCGGCCCCAGTCGATGCCCTTCGTCTCCCCAATGCCGACCCACGCGGCGACGGCATTGCCGAGGATGCTGCCCAGGATGCCGTAGATCGTCGTCAGCCACAGCGGGATGTTCTGCTTCCCCGGCAGGATCGCCTTCGCGATCAAGCCCAGGACCAACCCGACGATGATCGCCCACAACCAGCTCATTCCCGTCGCCTCCTCGCGTGGGGGTGACCGACACGGCCGCCCGTAGCGCCAGTCTGGGCCGGGGCGGCATACGCCGCATGCCGGGTGCGTCCGTACGCCGTACGGCGGGGGTGGCGGCGTTACGGACGGTGCGGCCCCGGTCTCGAATGCGGCGGACTCGCGGCGTACCGTGGGAGTTGTCCGGACCAGGGAACATCCGGCGGGTCGAGCGGGTGGTGGAACGTGATGCGGAAGCACAGCCATGGGGAGGTCTTCCGGATCACGGGGGCCAGGGCCGGGCTGACGGACGACGTCCGGGGCAGGCAGCGGCGGTACATCATTTCGATGTCGGTGCGCACGGTGTCGTTCATCCTTTTCGTCGCACTGTGGAACGTGTCGCGGCCGCTGGGCTGGATCGCACTGGCTCTGGGGCTTCTACTGCCGTACGTCGCGGTGGTGGTCGCCAACGCGGGCCGGGAGAACGCGCCGAAGCTCCCGTCGACCTTCATTCACGCGCCGGTAAGTCCGATGCTGGGCCCCGGTGAGGAGGAAGCGGAGAACCTTCCGGCGGAGCCGGTCGCCGAGGAGAAGGCCGCTCCGCACACCGGCCAGTCTTGATCCGTACCAATGCGTAAGCTCAAGAAAAGCTCAGATCAATCATGGGGATCCACTGCACTGCCGGGGTGTCCGCGTGACATACTTTGTACGCGCTCCGCATCCCCCGTCGGAGCGACGGACCGACGCCGGGCGGCTCCCCCCGTGGCTGCCCGGCGTCGCCATGTTTACTGGTCCTTGTGACTGATGACGCGCCGATCTGCTCGGCCAAGGGCTGCCGCAACCCCGCTGTGTGGGTGCTGGCCTGGAACAACCCGAAGATCCATACGCCGGAGCGGCGGAAGACCTGGCTGGCGTGCGAGGAACACCGGGAGCATCTCTCGCAGTTCCTGGACATGCGCGGGTTCCTCAGGGACGTGGTCGCCCTCGACGAGTGGGAGGCGTCAGCCGCCGATCGCTGACATGGGCCGCTCGGGCTGGAGGAAGGTGGGGTCGTCGAGCCCGGAGCCGGCCTTCTTGCCCCACATGGCGACCTTCCACAGCTCGGCGATCTCGGCGTCGGACGCCCCGGACCGCAGCGCGGCGCGCAGGTCGGACTCCTCACGGGCGAACAGGCAGTTGCGGACCTGGCCGTCGGCGGTGAGCCGGGTGCGGTCGCAGGCGCGGCAGAAGGGGCGGGTGACGGAGGCGATCACGCCGACCCGGGCGGGGCCGCCGTCGACCAGCCAGCGCTCGGCGGGGGCGTGGCCACGGGCCTCGTCGGGCTCGGGGGCGAGGTCGAAGCGGGTGCGGAGGCTGTCGAGGATCTCCTCGGCGGTGACCATGTCGCTGCGCTGCCAGCCGTGCTGGGCGTCGAGCGGCATCTGCTCGATGAAGCGCAGCTCGTAGTCGTTGTCGACGGCCCATTGCAGCAGCTCGGGGGCCTCGTCGTCGTTGACGCCGCGCATCAGCACGGTGTTGACCTTGACGGGGGCGAGGCCGGCGGCCCGTGCGGCCTCGAGGCCGCCTATGACGTCGTGGTGGCGCTTGCGGCGGGTGAGGGCCTGGAAGACGTCCGGGCGCAGGGTGTCGAGGGAGACATTGACCCGGTCCAGGCCCGCGTCGCGCAGCGCGGCGGCGGTGCGCTGAAGGCCGATGCCGTTGGTGGTCAGCGACAGCCTGGGGCGCGGCGCCAGGGCGGCGCAGCGCTCGACGATACCGACGATGCCGGGGCGCAGCAGCGGCTCGCCGCCCGTGAAGCGGACGTCCTTGACGCCGAGGTCGGTGACGGCGATCCGCACCATCCGGACGATTTCGTCATCGGTCAGCAGCTCGGGCTTGGCGAGCCACTGGAGGCCTTCCTCGGGCATGCAGTACGTACACCGCAGGTTGCAGCGGTCGGTGAGCGAGACGCGCAGATCTGTGGCGACGCGCCCATACGTGTCGATCAGCATGTTTCGCCTCCCGCGGGGTTGGGGGTCCCGGGTGCGGCCGGACCCGCCCCCGTAGTGCTGAAGCCTACGTGACGGGTCCGACATTCAACAGTCTGTTGATATCACCGTGGTGATCAGTGGGCGCCGGCGCCGGTGAGGGCGCGTACCTCCAGCTCCTTGTACTTCTCTATGTCCGCTTCCTCGCGGGACAGGACCGTGCCGAGCCAGCCGAGGACGAAGCCCAGCGGGATGGAGACGATGCCGGGGTTGGTCAGCGGGAACCAGTGGAAGTCACTGCCGGAGAAGAGGGCCTCGGGCGAGCCGGAGACCACCGGGGAGAAGACCACCAGGACCACGGCGGAGATCAGGCCGCCGTAGATGGACCACGTCGCGCCCTGAGTTTTGAAGCCCTTCCAGTAGAGGCTGTAGAGGATGGTCGGGAGGTTGGCGGAGGCCGCGACCGCGAAGGCGAGGGCGACCAGGGCCGCCGCGTTGAGTTTGGTTGCGTACATACCGAGGACGATCGCCACCGCGCCGATCACGACCGCCGCGATCTTGGCGACGACGACCTCGTTCTTCTCGGTCGTCTCCCCCTTACGGATCACATTGGCCCACAGGTCGTGGGCGAAGGAGGCTGACGAGGCCAGGGTGAGCCCCGCGACCACGGCGAGGATCGTCGCGAAGGCGACCGCCGAGATCACCGCCAGCAGGATCGCGCCCCAGGTCGAGCCCGCGCCGCCGCCGACGGCCTCGGCGAGCTGCGGGGCGGCGGTGTTGCCGGACTTGTCGACGGCGGTGATCTTCGCCGCGCCGACCAGGGCGGCGGCACCGAAGCCGAGCGCGATGGTCATCAGGTAGAAGACGCCGATGATGCCGATCGCCCAGTTCACCGACTTACGGGCGGCCTTGGCGGTCGGGACCGTGTAGAAGCGCACCAGGATGTGTGGCAGGCCGGCGGTGCCCAGGACGAGGGCGAGGCCGAGCGAGATGAAGTTGATCTTACTGGTGCTGTCGACGCCGTATTTCAGGCCCGGCTCCAGGAACTTCGAGCCCTGGCCGCTCTTCTCGGCGGCTGCGCCGAGCAGCGAGGAAACGTTCCAGTTGAACTTGTTGAGCACCAGGATCGTGATCAGCAGGGTGCCGAGGATCAGGAGCACGGCCTTGATGATCTGCACCCAGGTGGTGCCCTTCATGCCGCCGATCGTCACGTAGAGGACCATGACGATGCCGACGAGCGCGACGATCAGCCGCTTCGGCCCGTCGCCGGTGACCCCGAGCAGCAGCGAGACGAGCGCGCCGGCGCCGACCATCTGCGCCAGCAGATAGAAGATCGAGACGACGATGGTGGAGGTGCCGGCCGCCGTACGGACCGGGCGCTGCTTCAGCCGGAAGGCCAGGACGTCGGCCATGGTGAAGCGGCCGGAGTTGCGCAGCGGTTCGGCGACCAGGAGCAGGGCGACGAGCCAGGCGACCAGGAAGCCGATGGAGTAGAGGAAGCCGTCGTAGCCGACCAGGGCGATGGCGCCGGCGATGCCGAGGAACGAGGCGGCGGACATGTAGTCGCCGGAGATCGCCAGGCCGTTCTGGAAGCCGGTGAAGGAACGGCCGCCGGCGTAGAAGTCGGTGGCGTCCTTGGTCTGGCGGCCGGCCCAGACGGTGATGGCGAGGGTGGCGAGGACGAAGACCGCGAACAGGCTGATGATCAGGGTGCGGTGCTCGCTCGCGACGGCCGCCGCGAGCGGGACCGTGTCCTGGGCGGTGGTCAGCGGCGCGCTCATTCGGCTTCCTCCAGACGGCTCTTGAGCGCTGCGGCGCCCGGGTCGAGCTTGGCGTTGGCATAGCGGGAGTAAAGCCACGCGATGAGGAAGGTGGTGACGAACTGCGCGAGTCCCAGGACGAAGGCGACATTGATATTGCCGACGATCTTGGTGCCCATGAAGGAGTCCGCGTAGCTCGACAACACCACGTACAGCAGGTACCAGGCGATGAAGGCCACCGTGACGGGGAAGGTGAAGTTACGGTACGAGCGCCGGAGTTGGCCGAACTCCGTGCTTGCCTCGACCTCGGAGTAGGAGGCCGGGGTCGGCGGACTGGAGGTGCTGGAGGTGCTGGAGGGTGGTGCGGAATCCACGGTTCCTCCTGTGGGGCGGAGCGGGTGTGGCGGCGACGTGCGGGAGTGTGTGACGTGAGGTGCGCCACGTAAAGATCGGACTCGCGCATGGTAAAGGCCGGGCCACAGGCTTCGACAGGGGGCGGTAATTGAAAATTGGCCCTCTTTCGACCCTCCGTCACGAACCCCTGTACGAAATGGAATCCGAGCTTTCCGCCGGGATCCATTGAAGGCACCCTCTGACCAGCGCTAGTTTCCATCGTCATGTACCCGTCCAAAGGCAACCCTGCCGCCGGACGGGTCGCTGGACGATTGGAGAACCCATGGTTCCGCTGGCTAACCGGCCAGGGTGGCGTCCGAGACGGCGCCGCGCGCTCGCGATACCCATCGGCTTCGCGCTGGCGAGCGCGCTGGTGCTCCTGCCCAACTCGGCCTCTGCAGCGACGACCGGCAGCACGACGACCACAGCGGCGGCGGCCGACGGCCCGCTGTTGTCGTACGTGGTGAACACCAGGCCCGACCGCTCCACCATCAAGTCCGTCGAGCGCGCGATAATCGCGACCGGCGGCGAGGTCGTCACCAGCTACGACAAGATCGGCGTCATCGTCGTCCACTCGGCGAACCCCGCCTTCGGGCCGACGATCCGCAAGGTGCGCGGGGTGCAGACGGCCGGCGCGACCCGCACCGCCGCGCTCTCGGCGGCCTCGACCACGGACGAGGGCGCGCCGGAGGTGCTCACCGCCGCCCAGGTGGCCAAGGCGCAATCCCAGGCCGCCGACGGGCAGGAACCGCTCGAGGCCAACCAGTGGGATCTGCGGGCCATCGGCGCCGACAAGGCCGCCAAGATCAACCCGGGCAGCAGCAAGGTCACCGTCGCCGTCCTCGATGTGGGCGTCGACGACACCCACCCGGACCTGACCGCCAACTTCTCCGCCTCGCAGTCCGCGAACTGCGTCGGCGGCGTGGCGGACACGAGCTACGGAGCCTGGCGCCCGTACACCACCGCCAACTATCACGGCACCCACGTGGCCGGCGAGATCGCCGCCGCGCGCAACGGCATCGGGGTCGCCGGGGTTGCCCCCGGCGTGAAGGTCGCCTCCATCAAGGTGGCCGACCCGGTCACCCAGCTCTTCTACCCGGAGAGCGTGGTCTGCGCCTTCGTCTTCGCCGCCGACCACGGCGTCGAGATCACCAACAACAGCTACTACATCGACCCGTGGCTCTACAACTGCCTCGACGACCCGGACCAGTTGGCCATCGTCGACGCCGTCAACCGCGCCTCGCTCTACTCGCAGAGCAAGGGCGTCCTCAACGTCGCGTCGGCCGGAAACTCCAACGACGACCTCGACTCCAACGCGATCGTCGACGAGTCCAGCCCGGACGACTCGACCGCGGTCACCCGCACCGTCGATCCGCACAAGTGCTTCGACATCCCGACCCAACTGCCGGGCGTCGCCACCGTGTCCGCGACGGGCGTGCAGAACCTCAAGTCGTACTACTCCAGTTACGGCCTCGGGGTCATCGACGTCGCCGGCCCCGGCGGTGACAAGTACCAGATCCCGGACACCCCGGACGCCAACGGCCGGATCCTGTCCACCCTGCCGGGTAACACGTACGGCTACCTGCAGGGCACCTCGATGGCGAGCCCGCACGTGGCCGCCGTCGCGGCGCTGGTGAAGAGCACGCACCCCCTCGCCACCCCGGCGCAGGTGCTGTGGATCCTCAAGGCCGAGGCCGACAACCCCGGCTGCCCGACCGGGATTTACGACCCCGACGGCAACGGCGTCGAGGACTCGACCTGCACTTCGGGCAAGGACGTCAACAGCTTCTACGGCTCCGGCATCGTCGACGCGCTCGCCGCGGTGAAGTAGCCGGCGCGCACCGCCCTCGGGACGCTCAGAGCTTGACGAGCGTCTTGAGGGCGGTGCGGTCGTCCATCGCCGCATAGCCGCCCGGGACGCCCTCCAGGCCCACCGTGAGGTCGAAGACCGGGGACGGGTCGATGGTGCCGTCCAGCACGTCGGGCAGCAGCTCGGGGATGTACGTACGGACCGGGGCGACCCCGCCGCGCAGCGCGATGTTGCGGTTGAACATGATGCCCAGGTCGAGCCCGGTGCCGCTGCCGTGGGGGACGCCGACGTAGCCGATGGCGCCGCCGTCGCGGGTGATGCCGACGGCGGTGCGCATGGACTGCTCGGTGCCCACGGCCTCGATGACCGCGTGGGCGCCCTTGCCCCCGGTGAGCTCGCGGACCGCCTCGACGGCGGCGTCCCCCCGCTCGGCCACGATGTCGGTGGCGCCGAACTTCCGGGCGATGTCGGTACGTACGGTGTGGCGCCCCAGCGCGATGATCCGCTCCGCGCCCAGACGGCGGGCGGCCAGCACGCCGCACAGGCCCACCGCGCCGTCGCCGACCACGGCGACCCTGCTGCCGGGCTTCACGCCGGCGCCCACGGCGGCGTGGTGGCCGGTGCCCAGCACGTCGGACAGGGACAGCAGGGCGGTGAGCAGCCGCTCGTCGGAGGCCGCCTCCGCGGGGAGCTTCACCAGGGTGGCCTCGGCGAAGGGCACCCGTACGGCCTCGCCCTGGCCGCCGTCGGAGCCCACCGAGCCCCAGAAGCCGCCCGCCGGGCAGGAGGTCGTCAGGCCCTCGACGCAGTGCTCGCAGGTGCCGTCCGACCAGACGAACGGCGCCACGACAAGGTCCCCCGCCTTGAGTCCCGCCACCTCGGAGCCGGTCTCCTCGACCACGCCCAGGAACTCGTGCCCGATCCGCTGGCCCGGCTGCCGCGGCGACTCCCCCCGGTACGCCCACAGGTCGCTGCCGCAGATGCAGGCCAGCACCACCCGCACCACGGCGTCCCCGGATTCCTTGATCGCGGCGTCCGGTACTTCCTCGACCCGGATGTCGCGAGGGGCATTGATGACGGTCGCGCGCATGGTGTGTCCTTGTCGGTGCTCAGGTGGTGATCGAGGTCCTTTCACGGTACCTGAGCAGGCCCGAGGCCAGCGCGTACTGGGCTGCCGCGTAGGTCAGCATGATCCAGAAGCCCGGCGCGCCGGTGATGATCAGGGTGTCCGACAGCAGGAACAGCGCGCCGCCCACCGCCGCGCGCGGGCCTCGCGTCGTCGCGGCAGCCGCCATCGCGGGCGGTTGCCCGGAACCAGGGGTCCAAGGGGCTTGCCCCCTGGTTTCGGGCAGGGGCTGGGTGGGGGAAGAGCCGCTGTCACCCGCAGCAGCGGTCACGCCGCACGCTCAGCGACGGGCTCTGGGGCCGTGGGCGCCGGGGGCGCCCAGCCGGGGCCGCGGAAGACGCGACCGGCGCGTTCGCGCCAGGTTTGGGCGGCGCGGAGGTCGCGGGCGATGGCGGCGTATTCGTGGGTGGCGACGCGGAGGGGGTTGTAAGTGGAGATGTTCTTGGTGAGGCCGTAGACGGGGCGGTCGGTCTCGGGGGTGAAGGAGCCGAAGAGGCGGTCCCAGAGGATGAGGATGCCGCCGAAGTTACGGTCGAGGTAGCCGCCTTGGGAGGCGTGGTGGACGCGGTGATGGGAGGGGGTGTTGAGGATGTACTCGAAGGGCCGGGGCAGCTTGTCGATGCGCTCGGTGTGGATCCAGAACTGGTAGACGAGGTTGGCCGACGAGCAGAAGGCGAGGGCGGCCGGGTGGACGCCGCAGGCGATCAGGGGGAGGTAGAAGGGCCAGACGGTGAGGCTGGTCCAGGGCTGGCGCAGGGCGGTTGAGAGGTTGAACTTCCGGCTGGAGTGGTGGACCACGTGGCAGGCCCACAGGATGCGGATGACGTGGTGGCCGCGGTGGGACCAGTAGTAGAAGAAGTCCTGCACGAGGAGCATCAGCGGGACCGTCCACCACAGCACGGGGACGCGCAGCGGCGTCAGCTCGTAGACGGCGGTGTAGATCGCGACGATCGGGATCTTCCAGGCCAGGTCGAAGACGAGGCTGCCGAGCCCCATGGAGATGCTGGTGGCGGCGTCCTTCGCCGCGTACCCGGCGGAGTCCTCGTCGGGGTGGAGGCGGTAGCTCACGATCTCGACGACGGTGAGCAGAACGAAGGCAGGTATGGACCACACCACGACATCGGGCAGGTTCGGCATGCGTGCACCGTAAAGGCGCACGGCGGCCACGGCTAGATGTTGTTACCGAGAAGTATGTAAGACGTGGTGTCAGCGACGCTCACACCCCGGCCGCCCCCAGTAGCGACCCCACCCCGTACGTCACCGCCATCGCCAGCGCGCCGCCGGCCACGTTGCGCAGGATCGCCGGGCGGACCGGGGCCGCGCCGAGGCGGGCGCTGCCCCAGCCGGTCAGGACGAGGGCCACGAGGACCGAGCCGACAGTGATCGGCAGGCGGAGGGCCGTGGGCGGCAGCACGATGGCGAGGAGCGGCAGCAGGGCGCCGACGGTGAAGGCCAGGAAGCTCGCCCCGGCGGCGTGCCAGGGGTTGGTGAGCTCGTCGGGGTCGATGCCCAGCTCGATGCTGGCGTGAGCGCGCAGGGCGTCCCGGGCGGTGTACTGCTGGGCCACTTCCCGGGCCAGTTCGGGGGTGAGCCCCTGCTCCTCCAACAGCCCGGCCAGCTCGGCGAGTTCGGCCTGCGGCTCGGTGCGCAGCTCCCGCGCTTCCTTCGCCAGGGCGGCCTTCTCCGAATCGCGCTGGGTGCTCACCGACACGTACTCGCCGGCCGCCATGGACAGCGACCCGGCCAGCAGTCCCGCAAGGCCCGCCGTGAGCAGGGCGCTGCGCGAATTGGTGGCCCCGGCGACGCCGACCACGAGGCCGGCCGTCGAGACCACGCCGTCGTTGGCGCCCAGCACGGCCGCCCGCAGCCAGTTGAGCCGCGCGCCGATGTCGCCGTTGTGGGCCTCGTCGTGCGTGGGTGTCTCGTCGCTCACCCGCAGAGCGTACGGCTTACGGGGGTTCGGCCACTGTCAGTGGCGACCCGTATTGTGTTCCACCATGCACGCGTCCCTGATTCCGCAGCAGCCGTGGCCAGAGGCCTACCCCGACGGATACGCCGTCGTGGATGTCGAGACCACCGGGCTGGGCCGCGACGACCGGATAGTGTCGGCGGCCGTCTACCGGCTGGACGCCCGGGGCGACGTGCAGGACCACTGGTACTCCCCCGTCAACCCGCAGCGCGACCCGGGACCCGTGTGGATCCACGGCCTCACTAGCCGGATGCTCGCCGACGCCCCCCTCTTCCCGGAGATCGCCGCCGAGCTGGCCGAGCGTCTCGACGGCCGGGTCCTGGTCGCGCACAACGCGGTCTTCGACTGGTCGATGCTGGCCCGCGAGTACTCCCGCGCCAACTCGGCTGCGCCCGTGGAGCACCGGCTGTGCACCATCGTGCTGTCCAAGGAGCTGCGGCTGCCGCTGGCCAACCACAAGCTGGAGTCGCTGGCCGCGCACTACGGCGTCGCACAGCAGCGCGCCCACCACGCGCTGGACGACGCCCGCGTGCTGGCCGAGTCCTTCCGGCCCAGCCTGCATCTGGCGGCGGCCGCCGGGATGCGGCTGCCGCTGCACGCCTGCCGGCCGCTGACCGAATGGGTCGACGGCGGCATGTCCGGCCGTTCCAGCGGCTCGGCCGGCTACCGCTCGACGTACCGGCCGATGAGCTGGCGGCCGTCCCGCAAGCGGCCTGCGTGCCCGTACCCCAATCCGGGGCGGATGGCGGCGGACGGGCCGCTGGTGCAGGGCATGCGGGTCGCCTTCTCGGGTGACACGGCGATCGACCGGGAGCTGCTGGAGGACCGGGCCACCGACGCCGGGCTGCATGTGGCGTCGTCGGTGAGCCGGCTCACCAGCCTGCTGGTCACCAACGACCCGGACTCCCCCAGCACCAAGGTCGCCAAGGCCGGTGAGTTCGGGACGCGGGTCATCGACGAACGGCGCTTCGTCGAGCTGCTGAAGGCAGTGGCTCCCGCGCCGGATGTCCACGGCTGACCCTCCGATCGGGTGGTGCCGCCGCGACGCACCCGGCTTCCGGTTGCCGGGTCCGGCGCCGCGCCGCAGTCTGGGCCCCATGGCCCGATGTGAAGTGTGCGGAAACGACTACGTCATGAGCTTCGAGGTGCACGCCCAGGGGGCGGTGCACGTGTTCGACAGCTTCGAATGCGCCATCCACCGGATGGCCCCCATCTGCGAGCACTGCATGGTGCGGATCGTCGGTCACGGCGTCGAGGTCGACGGCCGCTGGTACTGCGGCGGTCACTGCGCCAAGGCGGAGGGCGCGGCCGGCATCGTCGACCGGGTGGGCTCGCTGCCGGCCTGAGCCACGGCCCGAGCGGGCCCCCTCCGGTAGGGCGCCGGGACAGCGGATGTAACGTCGATGCCGTGTACCGCTTCCTGTTGTCCCGGCAGTGGGTGATCCTCACGCTGGTCGCCCTGCTCGTCATGCCCACCATGTACCGGCTGGGCTTCTGGCAGCTGCACCGGCACGACCGTAAAGACGCGACCAACCAGCTCATCCACCGGAATATGGCCGCCAAGGCCGTGCCGGTCGAGTCGCTGACCGGGCCGGCGCGGACCGTGCCGTCCGCGGACACGTACCGCACGGTCCTCCTGCAAGGGCATTACGACACCGCTCACGAGCTGGTCGCCCGGCAGCGCACGGCAGCTGACGGCAGCAGCATCGGCTACCACGTCATCACGCCGCTGGTGCTGGCCGACGGCAAGGCCGTGCTGGTCAACCGGGGCTGGATCGCCGCCGGGAACGACCTCACCACGTTTCCGAAGGTCCCCGAGGCGCCCACCGGCGAGGTCACCCTCACCGGGCGGCTGCGCCCGGACGAGACCACGGCCGAGACAGGTATCCGCAACCGTGCCGGCCTGCCCGCCCGCCAGATCTCGCTGATCAACAGCACCCTGGTCACCAACCAGGTGCCCGAGACCCTGGTCGGCGGCTACGTCGAGCTGGCCACCACGTCCCCCAAGCCGACCGGCAAGCAGCCCGAGCTGATTGCCGAGCCCGCCGACATCAGTTCCGCGCTCAACATGGGCTACGCCATCCAGTGGTGGCTGTTCACCGCCATGGTCCCGGTCGGCTGGGTCATCCTGGTCCGCCGCGAGCGCAGGGAACGCCTCGCGGCGAAGGCGACGACCGAGGGCCGGGCCCTGGAGCCGGACCCGGCAACCGCCGGAGTCGCGTCCCCCTAGCCCGCAGGGGCACCCTACAGAGACGGGACCACCGATCCGTAGATCCTGAGAGAGGCGGGCACGGTGCCAGGACTCATCGAGGACTACGCGCTCATCGGCGATCTGCAGACCGCCGCGCTGGTCGGCAGGGACGGCTCCATCGACTGGCTGTGCCTGCCCCGGTTCGACTCCGCCGCCTGCTTCGCCGCTCTGCTCGGCGACCAGGAGAACGGCCACTGGCGGATCGCCCCGGCCCATGGGCCCGGAAACTGCGCCCGGCGCTCGTACATCGGAGACACCCTGGTCCTGGAGTCGGTCTGGGAGACCGGCTCCGGCACCGTCAAGATCATCGACCTGATGCCACAGCGCGATCGCGCCCCGGACGTCATCCGCATCGTCGAGGGCGTGTCGGGCCGCGTGGAGATGAAGGGTGAGCTGCGGCTGCGCTTCGACTACGGCAACATCGTCCCCTGGGTGCGGCGGGTCGACGGCCACCGGGTCGCTATCGCCGGGCCTGACTCCGCGTGGCTGCGCAGCGAGCCGGAGGTCCATACCTACGGCAAGGACTTCTGCACCTACGCCGAGTTCGCGGTCTCCGCGGGCGAGCGGGTCGCCTTCGTCCTCACCTGGCACCCCTCGCACGAGAAGCGACCGCAGCTGGTCGATCCGTACAAGAGCCTGGAGCAGAGCCTCCAGGACTGGGAGAAGTGGGCCTCCCAGTGCCGCTACGACGGCCCGTGGCGGGACGCGGTGCTGCGCTCGCTGATCACCCTCAAGGCACTCACGTACGCGCCCAGCGGAGGCATCGTCGCCGCCGCGACCACCTCCCTCCCCGAGGAGATCCGGGGCGTACGCAACTGGGACTACCGCTACTGCTGGCTGCGCGACTCGACGCTGACCCTCAACGCGCTGGTGACCAGCGGTTTCATGACCGAGGCCGCCGAATGGCGGGACTGGCTGCTGCGCGCGGTCGCCGGAGACCCCGCCGACCTGCAGATCATGTACGGCATAGAGGGCGAACGGAGGCTGGCGGAGACCGAGATCCCGTGGCTCGACGGCTACGAGGCCTCGCTGCCGATCCGGGTCGGCAATGCGGCGGTCGACCAGCTTCAGCTCGACGTGTACGGGGAGGTCATGGACTCCCTCTTCCTCGGTCACGCCGCCGGGATGCCCACGGAGCAGCACACCTGGGCGGTCCAGCGCGCCATGATGAACTTCCTTGAGGGCAAGTGGCGCGAGCCCGACGAGGGCTTGTGGGAGGTGCGCGGCGACCGGCAGCACTTCGTGCACTCCAAGGTCATGGCCTGGGTCGCCGCCGACCGCGCCGCGCGCACGCTGGAGAGCCGGCCCCAGCTCAAGGGCAGCCCGGCCCGGTGGCGGGCGATGCGCGACGAGGTGCACCGCGAGGTGCTGCGCAAGGGATTCGACCCGGTGCGCAACACCTTCACGCAGTTCTACGGCTCGCGGGAGCTGGACGCCGCGACGCTGCTGATCCCGCAGGTCGGCTTTCTTCCGGCGACCGACCCACGGGTCATCGGCACGGTCGAGGCGGTCCGGCGCGAGCTGGACCACGGCGGGTTCGTACGCCGGTACACGCTGGAGGAGAGCAGCGTCGACGGCCTGCCCGGCGGTGAAGGGTCCTTCCTCGCCTGCTCGTTCTGGCTGGCGGACGCCCTGCACAGGACCGGCCGGGAGGACGAGGCCCGGGTGCTGTTCGAGAAGCTACTGGCGCTGCGCAACGACGTCGGGCTGCTCGCGGAGGAGTGGGACGCGGTCGAGGGCCGCCAGCTCGGCAACTTCCCGCAGGCGTTCAGCCACATCGGCCTGGTCAACACGGCATTGACGCTGTCCGGCTTCGACGGCGCCCGGCAGGGCGTCAGCTGACCCGCGAGGCCCGGTGGCTGACGGCCCGCAGCCGTGCCTCCGCCGGGAGTGCGGGCAGGGCGGCCGAGGTGCGGGCGCGCTCCAATACGTAAGTGTCGAGCTCGGTGAGCAGGGCGCCGGGGTCGGCGTGCGGGGCGAGGGCGAGGAGCAGCCGGACGGTGGGGGCATCGAGCAGCGTGGTGAGGGCCGCCTGGGCGTGGGCGACGCCGGGGAGGCTCTCGGCCTCGGCGGCGACGATGTGCTCCAGGGCCCGGCCGCGCAGCATCACGCCCTGGCCGTCGCCGCTGTCGCGGCCTTCCACCTGGATCTGGCGGATCCGGCGGTCGCGGAACTGCGCCAGCAGCCACCACAGCGCCACGAGGACGACGATGCCGAGGACCCCGATCGCCGTGGGCCACCACCAGTGCTCGCCCCGGTAGCGGCGGCGGGCGGTGGCGCTGAGCAGGACGTCATGCGCGCTGCCGTACGGCCAGTGGCCGAGGCCGCCCGCCAGCACGGCCAGGCCGACCGCGAGCAGCACCAGCCCGGTCAGCCCGAGCATCAGCCGGTTGACGGTGCTCCGCATCCCGCCCTCACCCCCCTGCCGTGCGGCGGACCGACAGCGCCAGCGCCGGCGGGCGGGCCAGGGACAGCCGCGCCAGCCCGTCGGCGAGCGCGGCGTCGAGGTCCGCGCGCACGGAGTCGGTGTCCCGGTGGTTCACTTCGGCGCGCACCCTGGCCCGCCGCCGGCCGACCGAGACCCGCGCCGACCGGACGCCGGGGACCTCCATCGCGCGGTCGCGCAGGGCGAGTTCGGCGGCGTGGCGGTCGAGCCCGGCCCGGATGGGGGTGGTGTCGCGGCGCATGGGAAGCACGGCCCGCAGCCCCGGCGTGGCGGCCAGCAGCAGGAGCCAGAGGCCGATGGCGGCGGCGACCGCGGCGCCCGTGACGACCCAGACGTCGTTCAGCGGGCGGCTCGCCAGTTCGTGGGCGAGCGTCCTGCGCCAGGTCATCCCGGGCCGGTGGGCGCGTACGGCCGTGACGTCGTAGAGCAGCAGCCCTGCCGTGCCGAGTACGACCAGCGCCGTCAGGGCGGCCGGGATCCTGCGGGCGGACCAGAAGCGCCGGGCGCGGGGCGCGGCTGTCGCGGTGGTGGGCGGGGTCTCGGTCGGGGCGCTCATCTGACCCTCCCTTCTTCCGCGCGGTGCGTGGCCGGCGAGTGCAGCCGCTCCACCTCCACGGCGACCTCGGGGACCGTGATGCCGGTCAACGCCTCGACGCGGTCGGCGACATGGCGGCGTACGGTGCGGGCCACGGCAACGATGTCATTGGGGTAGCCGAGTTCGACCGACAGCCGGACGTGGGCCTGCCCGCGGCGCATCGCGACGGAGGCGTTGGGTTCGGTGCCGGGGGGCACGTGCTGGGCCTGGGGCGCGTCGGACAGGGCGTCACGGGCCGCGCGGGCGGCGATCTTGGCGATGACGCGGTCCGCGATGCGCAGTGAGCCTCGGTCGGCGGCGGCGGTGGTCACCGGTGCCCTCTCACGGTCACCGGCGCCGGTCGCGGCCGCGAAAGAAGTCGCCCAGCTCCATGTCGCCGTCGAGCAGCCGTCCTGCGACGAAGCCGATGGCGCCGAGCGCTGCGACCAGCAGGAAGGCGGCGAACCCGCCGAAGTATCCGGCGAAGCCGAGCGCCATTCCCGCGATCAGGCCCACCACGGCATTGCTCATCAACGGCACCTCACTGGACCCTCTGCTCGGTCTGCTCGTCATCGTAGTCGTCGGGCAGCTTCACATCGCCGACCGCGATGTTGACCTCGACGACCTCGAGGCCGGTCATCCGCTCGACCGCCGCGATCACGTTCTCCCGCACCACGCGGGCGACTTCGACGATCGCCACGCCGTAGTCCACCACGATGGCCAGGTCGAGCGCGGTCTGCACTTCGCCGACCTCCGCCCTGACGCCGGGCGTCTGCGTCTTCCCGCCGGGGACCCGGTCGCGTACAGCGCCGAAGGTGCGGGAGAAGCCGGTGCCGAGGGCGTGCACGCCCAGGACGTCCCGCGCGGCGAGCCCGGCGATCTTCTCCACGACGCCGTCGGAGATGGTGGTCCGACCCCGGGTGGCCGGATCGCCGAGGGGTGCCCGCCGTCCCGACACGCCCGGGCCCACGCCCGGACTGGTGCCCTGCTCCAGGGTCTTGCCGTTGCCGGCGCCCTCCAGCGCGGTGTCGCTCATCGCGAGTCGTCCCCTCTCCGGTGCGGGCTGGTCCATGCCCCACACTAGGTCCCGGAGGTGATACCTGCGATGACGTCGGACCGTTTGGCTCAAGCCGTACGCGACCAGGTCGCCATCGGCCGCATCCTGCCGCTCGGCGGGCCCGCCGACACGGCCTGGATCACCGAGCAGGCGGCAGCGGAGGTGCTGCGTTCGGCGGCCGCCGCGTTGGGCTCCGTACGAATCACAACCCTGCGCATCGGCCAGGACGGCCACGTGGCCGCCGACTTCGAGGCCACCCCCGACCGTCCGCTGCCGGTCACCTCCGACGCCCTGCGGCGCGCGCTTTGGGACGCCGCGCACGACCGGCTCGGCCTGGAGGTGACCGCCGTCGACCTGACGGTCACCGGGCTCCTGGACGAGGCCCCGCCCCCGCCGGAGCGCGGGCCCGTGTCGACCGACCCCGGTCCGGGGCCGGTCCCCGGCCTGGCCGGAGTCACCTCGCGACTGGGCGGGGCGGGTTCTGAGGCGTACTTCCAGATCGTGGTGGCGGCCGGTCACCGAGCGTTGGACGTCGCCCGGGCGGTCAGGGAGATGGCGGCGCCGCAATCGGTGCTGATCACCGACGTGGAGTAAGTGGAGTAAGAGGCCGCGCAAATAGGTGGGGCGGGGGAAGGAGCGTGTCGAGGGCCGAGTCTGGCAAGGCGGTGGGGGCACTCCCCCCCAGACTCCGTCCGGGGGGAGGACCCCCACCCAGCCGCCAGGCTGGGGGACGTCGTCGACCGACGACAACGCCGCCAGGCGAGAGCCATCGGCACGCGACACCGCCCCACCTATTCGCGCGGCCTCTAACCCGGCGGCCCCGGCCCATCAAGAACCGTCCACTCCCGCGTGGTCCCGCAGGCGGCGGCCCTGCGCGGCGCGCTCGGCGCCGCGCTGGTCGTCGTACGTACGGCCGGAGCCGTCCCGCAGCAGCGCCTTGGTCTCGATGACGGCGTCGCGGGGGGCGGCGAGGAGCACGCCGGCGAGGTCCTTGACGGCGGCGTCGAGCCCGGCCGCGGGCACGACGATGTTGGCGAGGCCCATGCTCAGGGCGTCGTCGGCCTTGACAAAGCGGCCGGTGGCGCAGATCTCGAGCGCGCGGGAGTAGCCGACGAGGTCGAGCAGCGGCTTGGTGCCGGTGAGGTCGGGGACGAGCCCGAGGCTGGTCTCGCGCATGGCGAACTGCACGTCGTCCGCGACGACCCGCAGGTCGCAGGCGAGGGCCAGCTGGAAGCCCGCCCCGATGGCATGACCCTGGACGGCGGCGATGGAGACGATGTCATTGCGCCGCCACCAGGTGAAGGCCTCCTGGTAGGAGGCGATGGTGGCGTCGAGTTCGGCCTCGGAAGCGCGTGCGAGGTCGATGAAGGACGGTTCGCCGTCAAAGCCTTCGGGGGTGAACGCCTGGCGGTCGAGCCCTGCGGAGAAGGACACGCCTTCCGCGCGCAGTACGACCACCCTGACACTGCCCGGCAGCAGCCGGCCGGCCTCGGCCAACGCCCGCCACAGAGCGGGCGACTGGACATTCCGCTTGCCCGGGTTGCTCAGCGTGACAGTGGCGAGGTGGAGGGGTTCCTCCGCCGTGAGCCGTATGCCGTCACGGTCGAGCAGCACAGTGGGGTCGGACATCGGGCACCTCCGAGCGAACCGCGGATTCGATTACCGAAGAGTAACCACCCGGTCGGTCATCAATGCGACCGGGTGGCACCGCAACGGATACCGGAAAACCGCGAACCGCAACCACGAGAGGTGCCGACGTCCGTCAGGACGCGGGGACCTTCTTGCCCCGTGTCGCTCCGCCGCGCCCACGCAGGGACACGCCGGACTCGCTGAGCATCCGGTGAACGAAGCCGTAGGAACGGCCGGTCTCTTCGGCCAGTGCCCGGATGCTCGCACCGCCGTCGTACTTCTTCTTCAGGTCTGCCGCGAGCTTTTCGCGCGCGGCTCCGGTTACCCGGCTGCCCTTCTTCAGAGTCTCGGCCACCCGTGCCTCCTCCAGGGAAGTGCGCTTCGGACTCTCATGATCACCCCTTGGGCGCTTCCTGGCCACCCATTCGGCAAGGTCCGTGCGACAACATTTCCGCCCCGACAGGCGCCCGGGGCCCCGCATTCCCGGCCCCGGAGCGAGTGTCGTGAAGAAAGGGCAGGTCACCATGGTCGGTAAGGAGTTTCCCCACGTGACACGGCTGATCGACACAGAGAGTCGCCATGGGACGGATCACCACGCCGGGGTATGAGCTCATCTCACACAGATGAAGGATCACCCGTAGGCCGAATGATCCATACGGTTGATCCGACCGAGGACGTCAGGCCAGCGAGACGAGGTCCGCGTAGTCCTCGCCCCAGAGGTCCTCGACGCCGTCGGGCAGCAGGATGATCCGCTCGGGCTGCAGCGCGTGCACCGCGCCCTCGTCGTGGGTGACGAGCACCACAGCGCCGGTGAAGGTGTGCAGCGCGCCGAGGATCTCCTCGCGGCTGGCCGGGTCGAGGTTGTTGGTGGGCTCGTCGAGCAGCAGCACGTTGGCGCTGGAGACCACGAGCGTGGCCAGGGCGAGGCGGGTCTTCTCGCCGCCGGAGAGCACCCCGGCGGGCTTGTCGACATCGTCACCCGAGAAGAGGAACGAGCCCAGCGTCTTGCGGATCGCGACCAGGTCCATGTCGGGCGCGGCCGAGCGCATGTTCTCCAGGACGGTGCGGTCCGGGTCGAGGGTCTCGTGCTCCTGCGCGTAGTAGCCGAGCTTGAGGCCGTGGCCGGGCTCTACCTGCCCGGTGTCGGGCTTCTCGACGCCTGCGAGGAGCCGCAGCAGGGTGGTCTTGCCGGCGCCGTTGAGGCCGAGGATGACGACCCGCGAGCCCCGGTCGATCGCCAGGTCGACGTCCGTGAAGATCTCCAGCGATCCGTACGACTTGGACAGACCCGTGGCCATCAGCGGCGTCTTGCCGCACGGCGCCGGGTCGGGGAAGCGCAGCTTGGCGACCTTGTCGGACTGCCGTACCTCGTCCAGGCCGGCGAGCAGCTTCTCGGCGCGACGGGCCATGTTCTGCGCGGCGACGGTCTTGGTGGCCTTGGCGCGCATCTTGTCGGCCTGCGAGTTGAGGGTGGCGGCCTTCTTCTCGGCGTTCTGACGCTCGCGCTTGCGGCGCTTCTCGTCGTCCTCGCGCTGCTGGAGGTACTTCTTCCAGGTCATGTTGTAGATGTCGATGTGGGAGCGGTTGGCGTCCAGGTAGAAGACCTTGTTGACGACCGTCTCGACCAGGTTGATGTCGTGGGAGATCACGACGAAGCCGCCGCGATAGGTCTTCAGGAAGTCCCGCAGCCAGCTGATCGAGTCGGCGTCGAGGTGGTTGGTCGGCTCGTCGAGCAGCAGCGTGTCCGCGTCCGAGAACAGGATCCGCGCCAACTCGACCCGGCGGCGCTGACCGCCGGAGAGGGTATGCAGCGGCTGGCCGAGTACGCGGTCGGGCAGGCCGAGGGCGGCGGAGATGGTGGCGGCCTCGGCCTCGGCGGCGTAACCGCCCTTGGTGAGGAACTCGGTCTCCAGGCGCTCGTACTTCTTCATCGCCTTTTCGCGGGTGGCGCCCTGGCCGGTGGCCATCCGCTGCTCGTTCTCGCGCATCTTGCGCAGCACCTCGTCCAGCCCGCGGGCGGACAGGATGCGGTCGCGGGCGAGCACGTCGAGGTCGCCGGTGCGCGGGTCCTGCGGGAGGTAGCCCACCTCGCCGGAGCAGGTGACGGTGCCGGCCGCGGGCTGGCCCTCGCCGGCCAGGACCTTGGTGAGGGTGGTCTTGCCGGCGCCATTGCGGCCGACAAGGCCGATGCGGTCGCCGCGGGCGATACGGAAGGAAGCGGACTCGATGAGGACGCGGGCTCCGGCGCGCAGCTCAAGACCGGTGGCAGTGATCACGGGAAAGACTCCAGGGCGTGGCGGACGGCAGTGCGGACGGTCGAGGTCGTGCGGTGCCGTCTAATGCGCGAGGAGAACTGCCATGCGACCAGTCTACCGGGCGGGGGCCACCGGATTGCCAAGCGGTTTTTCGGTCACCCGCACTCTATGGACGACGTAACGCGGACAAACACCGAGAAGGTGCTGTACCCGGCCACCGGCTTCACCAAGGGCGAGGTGCTGGATTACCGGGAGCCGGTCGCCCCGGCCCTGCTGCCCCGCGTCCGCGGACGCCCGGCCTCCTTCAAGCGCTTCCCGGACGGGGTGGACGCGGAGGGCTTCTTCCAGAAGAACGCGCCGCGCGGCACCCAGGACTGTCACCGACGCCCACCAGGCGCGGGCGGTGGCAGCAGGCGCCGAGGTCGTCATGCCGCTGACCGACCAGGTCTACGGATCTCGGGACTACACGGCCCGCGACCCCGAGGGCAACCTCTGGAGCTTCGGGACGTATCTGCCGCAGATACCGCCGACAGCGGGCTGACCGCAGCCTGAGTCACTCGGCTCCTGTGTGCACCTGGAAGGCGGCGCGGCGCATCGCCTTGGCCAGGGCCGGGTCCGGGTGGGCGGAGGCGAGCGCGACCAGCACCTGGACGGTGCGGGGGTGCCCTATGGCGGTCAGCTCCGCCAGGAGGCGGGGCACCGAGCCCTGCAGGGCGGCCTCCAGGTGGCTGACCAGCAGATGGCTCTCGCCGTGCTCGGCGACGGCGGCGGCGGTGTCCACCCAGAGCCAGGTGGCCTCTTCGCGGGTGAGGAGTTCGGCGGCGGCGTCGGGGTCGCCGCCTTCCTGCTCGGCGATCCACATCAGCGCGTAGGGGCGCAGCGAGGGCTCGTCCGTGACGGCGCGCACGGCGGGCTCGGCGGGGGCGCCCACGGAGCGGAGCACCTCGAAGGCGAGGCCGCGCAGCAGGGCGTCGTCGCCGCGGGCGACGTCGAGCAGTTCGGCGACCGCCTGGGCGACCGGGCGGGCGGCGAGCCACGCCTGGTGCTCTGCGCGGGCCGGCCGGGGGGAAAGGCCGACGCAGGCCTTGAGCATCTCCTCGGCGGACTGCTCGATGTTCCCGGCGGGGCCCTGGGCAGCCACGCAGATCTGCTCCAGCTTGACCCATACCGCCCAGCTGCCGAGCGCGGTGATCGTCACCTCTTCCGCGCTCCCGGGGCCGCGCGGATGCAGGGAGCCCACGCGGGCGAGGGCGTCCAGGGTCCAGTCCAGGAGCTGCGGCAGCTCGTCCCGGCTGCCGCTGCTGCCGTCGGCGGGGGGCTCATGGCGTTCCTCGCGCAGCTCGGCCACGCGCTGCCGCAGCAGGTCGAGCAGCACGGCGACCGCCACGGGCCCGGAGGACAGATGCAGGAGGGAGAGCAGCTGAGGGGCGGCCTCGACGACCTCCGCGACCAGCGAGGGGTCGGCGCCCTCGCACGCGGGGTGCTCATCGGCGGGGTGCGCGAGCGACCACGCGTCGAAGAGGGCGACCCAGCCGCGCAGCACGGCCGTGTCGTCCCGGTCCCAGGCGCGCAGCCGCCAGCCCGGGCGGGCGGAGCCCTTGTGCAGCTCGATCAGCCCGGCGAGGCGTGCCCGGTCCCATGCCGCCCGCACCTGCCGGTCCGTCAGCCGCAGCGCGGCCGAGGCCCGTTGGACGTCGGCGTCCCGCAGTATCCCGCCGGCCCCCGGGCGGGCGGTGCCGGTCGCCATGCCGGTCGCGGCGTCCGCCCAGCGGGCCAGGCGTACGGCATCGACGAGCTCGTTTCTGGCCCGGCGGGCGAGTTCGGACAGCGGCGGGGTCCCCTCCGGTGGTCTGGGCGGACGTGAGCGGCGCGCTGCGGCGGCGCGGGGCGCGGCTGCCATCGGCCTGCGGGGGACGAGGCGGAGCGGAGTGTCTCGCGGGATACGGGACGTCACGGGAGCAGTCTTGCGGGTGAGTACCCGGATTCCCAAACGAGCGCCTCCGCCGAGCGGTTGACCATGGGTGATTTGTCGTGATGGTGATATTTTGCACCCGCGCCGGGCCGCCGGGCGAGGTCAGACCAATGGCGTCAGGAAACGGCGCAGTGCTTCCTCGTAGCTCTCCGGGTCGCGGTTCCACATGGCGGCGTGCGGCGCGTCCGCGACGGCTTGGAGGGAGACGAGGTCGGGTCGGGATTCGGCGAGGTGCCGGGAGGGCCCCCAAGGGGCGAGGGTGTCGTCCGGGCCGTGGACGATCAGGGTGGGGACGCGAAGGCGCGCCGGGTCGGCCGAGTCGGTGATACGGGCCGCGTGCAGGCCGGTGCGGCCTTCGGCGGCGCGTACGCCGAGCGGGAGCAGCGGGGCGGGGACCCCGTGGTTGGCGGCGGCCTCGCGGACCGTGGACCGCCAGTCCAGGACGGGCGAGTCGAGGACCAGGCCGCTGACCCGGTTGTGCAGCGGGGAGTGGTCGGCGGCACGCAGCGCCATGGTGGCGCCGATGGACCAGCCGTAGAGCACGAAGCGCTGGGCTCCGTGCCGGACGGCGTAGCGCATGGCCGCGTCGAGGTCGCGCCATTCGGTGTCGCCGAGGTGGGCGATGCCGTCCGGGGAGCGGGGCGCGCCGGGGTCGTTGCGGTAGGTGATGTCCAGAACGGGGATGCGGCAGCGGTGCAGGGCGGGCACGACGACGAGCGAGTGCTCGCGGGTGGTGCCGAGGCCGTGGGCGGTGATGACCCAGACGTCGCGGGCGCCGGGGATGAACCACGCGGGCAGCAGGCCCAGTTCGCCGCGGACCTGGACCTCGCTGAAGTCCAGGCCGAGCGCCTCGCGCGGGTCGCCGGCGTAGACCTGCGGGGTGAGACGCACCGCCGCACCCGGCTTGAGGGCGCCGCGCTGGACGTGGCGCAGGCGGCGGGTCACGGAGTCGGGCGCCGTGGAGGTGATCTCCCCGACCTGGGCGTGGACGCCGTCGCCGGTCAGCCCGTAGACGCCGGGCCGGGCGGAGGCGAGGGTGCGGGTCAGGGTGACGTGGGTGTCATCGGCGGCGTGCACGGTGAGCGGCGGCTCGGGTTCGGCACCGTCGCGGGAGGGCTTCAGGGCGAAGCTCGAGGCGTACCGGCCGGCCGCGACGGCGGCGGTGCCGGCGCCCAGGATTGTCATGGCGGTCAGGGCTGCCGCGGTTCGGAGGCGCATCCGTACCAGTGTCGGCGCCGTGCGGCGCGACGGCCAGTGGGCGTCCTCAAACGCCGGACGGGCTGAGACAGGAGCAGCTAGTTGTGCGGGCCGTAGTCGCGGAGTTTTTCCGCTACGCGGGCCAGTTCGCGCTTGGAGAGCAGCGAGGGGGAGAAGCCGTCCACGGAACGGGCGGCGAGCCAGACCTGGCACATCCATTCGAGCTGGGCGGTGCGCTCGTACGCCTGATCGAGGTCGTCGCCGTAGACGATGGTGCCGTGGTTGCGGATCAGGCAGCCGGTGCGCTCGCGGAGGGCGTGGAGGACGTTGGCGGCGAGCTCTTCGCTGCCGTACGTGGCGTAGTCGGCGACGCGGATCTTGCCGCCGAGGGCGGCCGCCATGTAGTGGATGGCGGGCAGCTCGTAGAGCAGGGTGGAGACGGCGGTGGCGTGCACGGCGTGGGTGTGGACGACGGCCCGGGCGTCGGTGCGGAGGTAGACGGCCAGGTGCATGGGCAGTTCACTGCTGGGCCGCAGCTCGCCGACGACCTGCTTGCCGTCGAGATCGACGGCGACGATGTCCTGGAGGCCGATGCGGTCGTACGGGATGCCGCTCGGGGTCACCAGGATGAGGTGGCCGACCCGGGCGGAGACGTTGCCCGACGTGCCGACCACCAGTCCGTCGTCGACCATGCGGCGGGCCGTGGCCACCAGTTGCATCCACGGCTGCTCCAGACCGTCCCGGCCTTCGCGCTCCGACATTCGCCCCACCTCCGAGCCCTGATCCTGACAGGTTGCTCGTTGCCGCGCGCTCCCGGGGCGCAGTAACGTCCCGCCAAATCCTTCCGCGCCGATAAGCCATACGAATACAGAGGCATCCATGACCACCGTCAACGGCGGAATCTCCTTCTGGTACGCACAGGAGGGCATTCCGGCACCGCGCGAGCCGCTGCCCGGCGACACGACCGCGGACGTGTGCATCGTCGGCGGCGGCTACACCGGCCTGTGGACCGCGTACTACCTGAAGAAGGCCGTGCCGTTCCTGCGCATCGTCGTCCTGGAGCAGAAGTTCTGCGGCTACGGCGCCTCGGGGCGCAACGGCGGCTGGCTCTACAACGGCATCGCCGGCCGGGACCGCTACGCCCGCCTGCACGGCCATGAGGCCGCCGTCGCCCTCCAGCGGGCCATGAACGACACGGTGAGCGAAGTGGTGCGGGTCGCCGCCGAGGAGGGCATCGAGGCCGACATCCACCAGGGCGGCGTGCTGGAGGTGGCCTACTCCCCCGCCCAGCTGGCCCGGCTGAAGGCCTTCCACGAGGCCGAGGTCGCCTTCGGCGAGAAGGACCGGCTGCTACTCGGCGCGGCCGAGTCCGCCGAGCGGATCCGGGTCGCCGGGACGGCCGGCGGCACCTGGACCCCGCACGGCGCGCGCATCCACCCGGTGAAGTTGCTCCAGGGGCTCGCCCGGGCGGTGGAGGCGCTGGGCGTGGCGATCCACGAGTCGACCCGGGTGACCGAGATCCGCCCGAAGCACGCGGTCACCGCCTACGGCACGGTGCGGGCGCCCTATGTGCTGCGCTGCACCGAGGGGTTCACCGCCTCCGTCAAGGGTCAGAAGCGGACCTGGCTGCCGATGAACTCCTCGATGATCGCGACCGAGCCGCTGCCGGAGCACATCTGGAAGACCATCGGCTGGGAGGGCCGCGAGACCCTCGGCGACATGGCGCACGCCTACATGTACGCGCAGCGCACTGCCGACGGCCGGATCGCGCTGGGCGGCCGGGGCGTTCCGTACCGCTTCGGCTCGCGTACGGACAACGACGGGCGTACGCAGGCGGCGACCATCGAGGCGCTGCGCGAGATCCTGGTCCGCTTCTTCCCGGCCACGGCGGGCGTGGCGATCGACCACGCGTGGTCCGGCGTCCTCGGCGTGCCGCGCGACTGGTGTGCGAGCGTCGAGTTGGACCGCTCCACCGGGCTCGGCTGGGCCGGCGGCTATGTCGGCAGCGGTGTCGCCACGGCGAACCTCGCGGCGCGCACCTTGCGCGACCTCGTGCAGCTGGACTCCGGCCAGGCCCACGGCACGGCGCTCACCGCGCTGCCGTGGGTTGGGCACAAGGTGCGCAAGTGGGAGCCTGAGCCGCTGCGCTGGGCCGGGGTGCACGGGATGTACGCGGCCTATCGCGGCGCGGACCGCCGTGAGCTGACCGGACGCAGCGCGGAGACGGACCGGGTGGCGCAGCTCGCGGACCGGGTGGCGGGGCGCCACTGAGGGGACCGATTCGGTGGCGTGGCGGCTCTGGGCGGGAGCTCTGAGGGGGCGCATGATGCCCTCTCAAGGCGAACAAGGCGTGTCCTTCAGGCGAATATTTCGGACGCGTTTCATGCGGCACCGAGCGGCCGCCCTTCGTTCACCTTCCGTTCATTCAGGGTCCGTACGGTCGCCACCGCCACTGTCGGATCAAACGATTGCCTGGGTAAATGGAACACGTCACGCTCCTGATCGGAATCGTGATCATCACCGCTCTCGTGTTCGACTTCACGAACGGTTTCCACGACACCGCCAATGCGATGGCCACCACCATCTCCACTGGCGCACTCAAGCCCAAGACGGCGGTGGCGATGTCCGCCGCGCTGAATCTTGTCGGTGCCTTCATCTCCGTCCAGGTCGCCCTGACCATCTCCAAGGGCATCATCGACGAGAGTGCGGGCGTCCATCCTGAAGTGATCTTCGCCGGTCTGGTCGGCGCGATCCTCTGGAACCTGGTCACCTGGTACGCCGGGCTGCCCTCCAGTTCCTCCCACGCACTGATGGGCGGCCTCATCGGCGCCACCGTCGCCTCCGTCGGCCTGGCAGGGGTCAACGGTGAGGCGGTTGCCGAGAAGGTGCTGATCCCCGCCATCGCCGCGCCGATCGTCGCGGGCATCGCCTCACTGCTGGCGACCCGCCTCACGTACCGGATCGGCCGCGACGCCGACCCGAAGGCCACGGCCAAGGGCTACCGCGCCGGCCAGATCGCCTCGGCAGGTCTGGTCTCGCTCGCGCACGGCACCAACGACGCGCAGAAGACCATGGGCGTCATCACCCTCGCCCTGGTCACGGGCAAGGTCATCGCCCCGGACGCCAACCCGCCGCTGTGGGTCATCATCTCGTCCGGCATGGCCATCGCGCTCGGCACCTTCATCGGTGGCTGGCGGATCATCCGCACCATGGGCAAGGGCATCACCGACATCCAGCCACCGCAGGGCTTCGCCGCCCAGACCGGCGCCGCGACCGTGATCCTCGCCTCGTCCCACATCGGTTTCTCGCTGTCGACGACGCATGTGGTCTCCGGCTCCGTCATGGGTGCCGGGCTCGGCCGCAAGGGCGGCGTCGTGCGGTGGAGCACCGCGGGCCGGATGCTCGCCGCCTGGGCGCTGACCCTGCCGGCCGCCGGCCTCGTCGCGGCGGGCGCCGCGCTGCTGGCCGACCAGGGCACCTGGGGCGTCGCCGTGGTGGCTCTCCTCGCGGCCGCCGGATGCGCCACGATCTGGGTCGCGTCGCGCCGCAAGCCGGTCGACCACACCAACGTCAACGACGGGGCGGTGGACGAGACCGGTGTGGTGACCACCGCGATCGCCGCCGTCACCCCGCCGCCGGCCGGCTCCCTGCCCGCGGACGGTCTGACCGCGACCATCCCGGCCCCGGCCGGCACCCCGGTGGCCCCGGTCTCCCCCACCGACCCCGCGCAGGCCACGGCCTGACGGCCCCGGACACCCGGAAAAGGAACCCCACCCCATGAACATCGATTGGGCAGCTCTCGGCTCCGTCCTCGGCGTCAGCCTCGCCGTCACTGTCGGCCTCGTCGGCGTCTTCACGCTCGGCATCGTCGGCCTCTCCAAGGAAGGCGCGGTGGCCGCCCGCACAGGCGCGTACGCCGCGTTCGCGGTGTGCGCGGCCGCGGTGGCGTACGGGATTTACATCATCGTCGCCTGACCGCCGCCTGATCGCGGCCTGACGGGCCGTCGCGTACGCCGGAGCGGGGCACGGACCAAGTCCGTGCCCCGCTCACGTTTGTGCTCGTGTGCGTACTCGTGTGTGTCTTCACACATCTCCCGATGCAGGTCAAGGGTGAGTTGACGGGCATTCGCGGCGCGTGGTGGACTTCCGGGGCCAAGCGGCGGCAGGAGAGGAAGTCCGGTGAGAATCCGGCGCGGTCCCGCCACTGTCACCGGGGAGTGCACCTCCGCACGTGGTCACGGCTCGTACGTCGGGCTGGAAGGCCGGAGGTGTGCCGATCCGGGAGCCAGGAGACTCTCACCGCCGGTCACGTCGAACCAGGGCGCGGACCCTGAGTGAGGACATCTGCAGATGCCGCGTGCCCACACGTACGGCGCTGTGCTCGGCTTTGTCGCCGACCGCGCATTCGGCGACCCCCGGCGCGGTCATCCCGTCGCCGCCTTCGGTCGCATCGCGGGATCTCTCGAACGGCGCCTGTGGCGTGACCACCGGGGCCGGGGTGCGCTCTACACGGCCCTGTGCGTGGGCGGAGCGGTGGCCGGCGCCGCGGTGGCCTCCCGGGTCGTACGTTCTTCCGCTGCCGCGTCCGTGGGGCTGACGGCCGCAGCCACCTGGGCCGCGCTCGGCGGGACTTCGCTGGGGCGCGAGGCTCGGGCGGTGGGGGCCGCGCTTGAGGCCGGTGATCTGGCGGCAGCGCGGGAACGGCTGCCGAACCTGTGCGGACGCGACCCGCAGGCCCTGGACGGGCAGCAGATCGCGCGGGCCGTCGTCGAGTCCGTCGCCGAGAACACCTCGGACGCGGTGGTCGGCGCGCTCGTGTGGGGTGCGGTGGGTGGCGTACCGGGGCTCGTCGGCTTCCGGGCCGTCAACACGCTCGACGCGATGGTCGGGCACCGGTCGGCCCGGCTGCGCCGCTTCGGTTGGGCGTCGGCGCGGCTCGACGACGTTGTGGGGTGGCCCGGTTCGCGGCTGACGGCGGTCCTTGTGGTGCTGGCGGGGGCGGATCCGCGCGGGGCGTGGCGGGTGTGGCGGATGGATGGGGCGGCCCATCCCAGTCCTAATGCGGGGCCGGTTGAGGCTTCGTTCGCGGGGGCGCTGGGTGTGCGGCTGGGCGGGACGCTGGCTTACGGGGGGCGGGTTGAGCACCGGCCGGTTCTCGGGGGTGGCAACCGGGCGGTGGAGGTCGCGGATATCGAGCGGGCGGTTCGGCTTTCGGGGCGGGTGAGTTTGCTGGCGCTGGCCGTTGCGGTCGGGGGTCGGCTGGCGTGGGCAGTTCTGTCTCCCCCAGACCTTCTGGGAGGCGCCCCCACCACCCCGCCCCTTACCGAAACCGGGCTCTCCCCCAAACCTTCGTTTGGGTGGGGGTCCTCCCCCTGGCTTCGCCGGGGGTGCCCCCACCGGCCGAAGGCTGGGGGAGTGTCCCCACCGGCCGAAGGCTGGGGGAGTGCCCCCAGGTCCTCAAACGCCGGACGGGCTGAATCATGAGCGGCGGGGCGCTGTTGGTGGCCGGGACCACGTCCGATGCCGGGAAGAGCGTAGTGACAGCGGGCATCTGCCGGTGGCTCGTCCGGCAGGGCGTGCGCGTTGCGCCGTTCAAGGCGCAGAACATGTCGCTGAATTCGTACGTGACGCGCGAGGGCGCGGAGATCGGCCGGGCCCAGGCGATGCAGGCGCAGGCGGCGCGGATCGAGCCGACGGCGTTGATGAATCCGGTGCTGTTGAAGCCGGGCGGGGATCGGACGAGCCAGGTGGTGGTGCTGGGGAGGCCGGTGGGCGAGATGAGTGCGCGGGGGTATCACGACGGGAGCCGGGCGCAATTGCTGGACACTGTCGTGGGGTGCTTGGAGGAATTGCGTGGGCAGTATGACGCGGTGATCTGCGAGGGGGCGGGGAGCCCGGCGGAGATCAATCTGCGGCGTGGGGACATCGTGAACATGGGGCTGGCGCGGGCGGCACGGTTGCCGGTGGTGGTGGTCGGGGATATCGACAGGGGCGGGGTGTTCGCGTCGTTCTTCGGGACGACGGCGCTGCTGAGCGCGGAGGACCAAGCCCTGGTGGCCGGGTACATCGTGAACAAGTTCCGGGGCGATGTGTCGCTGCTGGAGCCGGGGCTGGAGATGATGCGCGGGCTGACCGGGCGGCCGTTCTACGGGGTGTTGCCGCACCGGCACGGGCTGGGGATCGACCAGGAGGACGGGCTGGAGATCGCCCGGGAGCGCAGGGCGGCCGGGCCGCCGTACGGGGAGGACGTGCTGCGCGTGGCCGTCGCCGCCGTGCCGCTGATGTCGAACTTCACGGATGTGGACGCGCTGGCGGCCGAGCCGGGTGTGGTCGTGCGCTTTGCCGACCGACCCGAGGAACTGGCGGACGCCGACCTGGTGGTGGTGCCCGGCACGCGCGGCACCGTCAGAGCCCTGGCGTGGCTGCGGGAGCACGGGCTGGCCGACGCCATCAAGCGGCGGGCGGCGGAGGGGCGGCCGGTGCTGGGGATCTGCGGCGGGTTCCAGGTGCTGGGCGAGTCGATCGAGGACAAGGTCGAGTCGCGGGCCGGGACCGTGAAGGGGCTCGGGCTGCTGCCGGTGCGGGTCCGGTTCGCGGCGGAGAAGACGCTGGCGCGGCCGGTCGGCAAGGCGTACGGGGAGCCGGTGGAGGGTTACGAGATCCACCACGGGGTCGCCGAGCTGCGCGAGGGCGGCGACGAGGCCTTCCTGGACGGCTGCCGGGCCGGCGCCGTGTGGGGTACGCACTGGCACGGTTCACTGGAGAGCGACGGCTTCCGGCGCGCCTTTCTGCGCCGGGTCGCGGAAGCCGCCGGGCGGCGGTTCGTACCGGCGCCGGACACGGCGTTCGCCGCGCTGCGCGAGGAGCAGTTGGACCGCCTCGGCGATCTGATCGAGGAGCACGCAGACACCGCCGCGCTGATGCGGCTCATCGAGGACGGCGCACCCGCCGGCCTCCCGTTCGTAGCCCCGGGGGCACCGTGAGCACCGTACTTCTGCTGTCCACCGCCGACACCGATCTGCTGGCCGCGCGGGCGTCCGGCGCGCCGTACCGGATCGGCAACCCGACGCGGGTGGACGCGGCGGCGGACCTGCCCGCGCTGCTGGCGGGCGCCGACATCGCCGTCGTACGGCTCCTGGGCGGCAAGCGGGCCTGGGAGGACGGGCTGGGCGCGCTGCGGGCCGCCGGGATTCCGACGGTGCTGCTGAGCGGTGAGGCGGTGCCGGACGCGGAGTTGATGGCGGAGTCGTCGGTGCCGGCGGGCGTGGTGGCGGAGGCGCTGCGCTATCTGGTCGAGGGCGGGCCGGGGAACCTGCGGGAGCTGGCGCGGTTCCTGTCGGACACGGTCCTGCTGACGGGCGAGGGCTTCGAGCCGCCGGCCCCGATGCCGGACTACGGGACGCACGGCTCGTACGCGTACGAGAAGGGCCGCCCGACGGTCGGCGTGCTCTTCTACCGGGCGCACGAGCTGTCGGGGAACACGGGCTTTGTCGACACGCTGTGTGAGGCGATCGAGGCGAAGGGCGCCAACGCGCTGCCGGTGTACTGCGGTTCGCTGCGCGGCGCGGACGCCGGGCTGTACGAGCTCCTGCAGCGGGCGGACGCGATCGTCGCGACGGTGCTGGCGGCCGGCGGGACCCGGGCGAGCGACGCGAGCGCCGGCGGGGACGACGAGGCGTGGGACATCGGGGCGCTGGCGGAGCTGGACGTGCCGGTGCTGCAGGGGCTGTGTCTGACGTCGTCACGGGCGGCGTGGGACGCGTCGGACGCGGCGCTGTCGCCGATGGACGCGGCGATGCAGGTGGCGATCCCGGAGTTCGACGGACGGCTGATCACCGTACCCTTCTCCTTCAAGGAGCAGGGCGAGGGCGACGTGCCGGTGTACGTGGCCGATCCCGAGCGGGCGGCGCGGGTGGCCGGGATCGCGGTGCGGCACGCCGCGCTCAAGCACAAGCCGAACGCGGAGAAGCGGCTGGCCGTGGTCTTCACCGCCTACCCCACCAAGCACTCGCGGGTCGGCAACGCGGTCGGCCTGGACACGCCCGCGTCGGCGGTGCGACTACTGGACGCGCTACGGGGAGCGGGATACGGCGTTGACGGCTACCCGGACCATGGGGATGAGCTGATTCATCGACTTATCGCTGCCGGTGGCCATGACGTGGAGTGGCTGACGGAGGAGCAGTTGGCCTCCGCCCCCGCTCGGGTGCCGCTCGCCGACTACCAGCGGTGGTTCGCGGGGCTGGACGACCAACTGCGCGAGGGCATGCTGCGGCACTGGGGAGAGCCGCCGGGCACGCTCTACGTGGACGGCGAGGACATCGTGCTGGCGTCGCTGCAGTTCGGCAACATCGTCATCATGATCCAGCCGCCGCGCGGGTTCGGCGAGAACCCGATCGCGATCTACCACGACCCCGATATGCCGCCGTCGCACCACTACATGGCGGCCTACCGGTGGCTGGAGCTCTCGTTCGGCGCCGACGCGATCGTGCACATGGGCAAGCACGGCACCATGGAGTGGCTGCCGGGCAAGGGCCTCGGCCTGTCGGCCGGTTGCGCGCCCGACGCGGTGATGGGCGCACTGCCGCTGGTCTACCCCTTCATTGTCAACGACCCGGGCGAGGGCACCCAGGCCAAGCGTCGCGGCCACGCCACGGTCGTGGACCACCTGGTGCCGCCGATGGCGCGGGCCGACTCGTACGGCGACCTGGCGAAGCTGGAACAGCTGCTGGACGAGTACGCGATGGTCAGCGACCTCGATCCGACGAAGGCCCCGGCCGTACGCAGCCAGATCTGGACGCTGGTGCGGGCCGCAGAGCTCCACCACGACCTGCATGTGGACGACCAGCCGGACGACGACGACTTCGACGAGTTCGTCATGCACGTCGACGGCTGGCTCTGCGAGATCAAGGACGTCCAGATCCGGGACGGCCTCCACATCCTCGGCGGCGGCCCGGTCGGCGAGGCCCAGGTCAACCTGGTGCTGGCGGTGCTGCGTTCGTCCCAGGTGTGGGGCGGCGTCGGCGGCGCCCTGCCGGGTCTGCGGGCGGCGCTGGCGGCGTGGTTCGGCCTGGAGGAGAAGTCGCTGCTGGCCGAGCCGGGCGCCCGGGTGGAGGTGCCGGCCTCGTTGACCGCGCTGGCGGAAGGGCCTTCCCGTACGGCCTCCGACGCCGTGGACCTGCTGGAGACGCTGGCCCGGCGGCTGGCGGAGGCCATGGAGGCCGACGGCTGGGCGACCGGCGCGGCCAAGAGCGTCGTGGCGGAGGTCCTCGGGCACGAAGTGCCGGACGCCGTAAGGGTGCTGGAGTTCGCGGCGGAGGAGGTCGTGCCCCGCCTGGCCCGTACGACGGATGAGATCGACAACATCCTGCGCGCCCTGCGCGGCGGCTACGTCCCGGCCGGCCCGTCCGGCTCGCCCACGCGCGGCCTGGTCAACGTCCTCCCGACCGGCCGCAATTTCTACTCCGTCGACCCCAAGGCCATTCCGTCGCGGCTGGCCTGGGACGTCGGCACGGCCCTCGCCGACTCGCTGCTGGCCCGGCACCTGGCCGACACCGGCGCGTACCCGAAGTCCGTGGGCCTGACGGTCTGGGGCACGTCCTGCATGCGTACGCAGGGCGACGACATCGCCGAGATCCTTGCCCTGCTCGGCTGCCGGCCCGTGTGGGACGACGCGTCCCGGCGGGTGACCGGCTTCGAGGTGGTGGGGCTCGAGGAGTTGGGCCGTCCGCGTATTGACGTGACCGTGCGGATTTCCGGGTTCTTCCGGGACGCCTTCCCCCATGTAGTGGCCTTGATCGACGACGCCGTACGTGCCGTCGCCGAGCTCGACGAGCCGGCCGACCAGAACTTCGTACGCGCCCACGCCGACGAGGACACCGCCCACCACGGCGACCGGCGAAGGGCGACGGCTCGTATCTTCGGCTCCAAACCGGGCGCTTACGGCGCGGGGCTGCTGCCTCTCATCGACGCACGCAACTGGCGCAGCGACGCGGACCTCGCCGAGGTGTACGCGGTGTGGGGCGGCTACGCGTACGGGCGCGGGCTCGACGGGCGGGCGGCGCGCGGTGACATGGAGCAGGCGTTCAGGCGGATCCAGGTCGCGGCGAAGAACGTCGACACTCGTGAGCACGATCTGGTCGACGCGGATGACTACTTCCAGTACCACGGCGGCATGGTCGCCATGGTGCGCCATCTGGCGGGCGTCTCCCCGGAGGCGTACGTCGGCGACAGCGCCATGACCGACCAGGTCAAGACCCGGACCCTGGGTGAGGAAACGCACCGGGTCTTCCGCGCGCGGGTCGTCAACCCGAGGTGGATGGCGGCGATGCGGCGGCACGGCTACAAGGGTGCGTTCGAGATGGCCGCGACGGTTGATTATCTGTTCGGGTACGACGCGACGGCGGGTGTCGTGGACGACTGGATGTACGAACGGCTGGCGAGCGAGTACGTCTTCTCCCCGGAGAACCGGGAGTTCATGGAGAAGTCCAACCCCTGGGCGCTGCGCGGGATCAGCGAGCGGCTGTTGGAGGCGGCGGAGCGGGGGCTTTGGGCGGAGCCGGAGTCTGCGACGCTTGACCGTCTCCGCGAGACGTACCTCCAGCTCGAGGGCGATCTGGAGGGCGACGCGTGAGCGGCGGCTCGGGCCCGGGCGTCTCGCTCCCCTACCCCGCCCCTTCCCGAAACCAGGGGGCCGGCCCCCTGGACCCCCGGCCCGCCACCGTCGAGGTACTCGCCGTTGCCGGGTGCAGGTGGGTTGTGCCCACCTCCCCCAAAGCTTCCTTTGGGTGGGGGTCCCCCCGCCCAAGGCTGGGGGACCCCCACCCTCGGACTCCGTCTGGGAGGTACCCCCATATCGCTTCGCTCGCCACAGCGGAACGCCTGCCCACAACCCCAAGGAGCGCCGCATGAGCACCCCTTACCCCTTTAGCGCGATCGTCGGGATGGATGATCTGCGGCTGGCGTTGCTGCTCAACGCGGTCTCCCCAGCCGTGGGCGGCGTGCTGGTACGTGGCGAGAAGGGCACTGCCAAAAGCACCGCCGTACGCGCCCTGTCGGCGCTCATGCCGGAGGTGAAGGTCGTGCCGGGGTGCCGGTTCAGTTGTGATCCGGGAGCGCCGGATCCGGCGTGCCCGGATGGGCCGCATAAGTCGACGGACGGGACGGCGCGGGCCGCGCGGATGGTGGAACTGCCGGTCGGGGCGTCGGAGGACCGGCTGGTGGGGGCGCTGGATATTGAGCGGGCGCTGGCGGAGGGCGTGAAGTCTTTCGAGCCGGGCCTGCTCGCGGCGGCGCACCGGGGGGTGCTGTATGTGGACGAGGTGAATCTGCTCCACGACCACCTGGTGGACCTGTTGCTGGACGCGGCGGCCATGGGGGCGTCGTACGTGGAGCGGGAGGGCGTGTCCGTGCGGCACGCGGCGCGGTTCCTGCTGGTGGGGACGATGAACCCGGAGGAGGGGGAGCTGCGGCCGCAGTTGCTGGACCGGTTCGGGCTGACGGTCGAGGTGGCGGCGTCGCGGGAGACGGACGAGCGGGTCGAGGTGGTGCGGCGGAGGCTGGCGTACGACGAGGATCCGGCGGGGTTCGCGGGGCGTTGGGCAGATGAGGAGAGCGCGCTGCGGAAGCGGATCGCTGGGGCCCGTGCGTTGTTGCCGGAGGTGCGGCTGGGGGACGGGCCGTTGCGGCAGATCGCGGCGACGTGCGCGGCGTTCGAGGTCGACGGGATGCGGGCGGACATCGTGATGGCCCGTACGGCGACGGCGCTGGCGGCGTGGGCGGGCCGCACGGAGGTGCTGGCGGAGGACGTACGGCAGGCGGCGCTGCTGGCGTTGCCGCACCGGCGCAGGCGCAACCCCTTTGACGCGCCCGGCCTGGACGAGGAGAAGCTCGACGAGACGCTGGAGCAGAACCGGGGCGGGGACGAGGACCCGGACCCCGACCCGGACCCCGATGGCCCGGATGACGGCGGCGGGCAGCCGCCGGAGGACGGACCTGGCGACGGCGAAGGGACTGAGCCGGCCCAAGGCACCGCCCCTGCTACCGGCGGCGAGCAGAAGACCGCCCCCGCCGGGGAGCCGTTCAAGGCGAAGGCGCTGAGCGTGCCGGGGCTCGGCGAGGGCGCCGCAGGACGCCGCTCAAGGGCGCGGACGGCGCACGGGCGGACGACGGGGGCCCGGCGGCCCCAGGGCGCCCTGAGCAAGCTGCACTTGGCGGCGACCGTGCAGGCGGCGGCCCCGCACCAGCGGGCGCGGGGGCGTAGTGGTGCCGGGCTGGTGATACGTAAGGACGACTTGCGGCAGGCCGTACGGGAGGGCCGCGAGGGCAACCTCGTCCTGTTCGTGGTGGACGCGTCCGGGTCGATGGCGGCGCGGCAGCGGATGAGCGCGGTCAAGGGCGCGGTGCTGTCACTGCTGCTGGACGCCTACCAGCGACGGGACAAGATCGGGCTGATCACCTTCCGGGGCAGCGGGGCCGAGTTGGCGCTGCCGCCGACGTCGTCGGTGGAGGCGGGCGCGGCGCGCCTGGGCATGCTGCCGACCGGCGGCAGGACGCCGCTGGCGGCCGGGCTTCTGAAGGCCCGCGAGGTGTTGCGCGTGGAGCGGCTGCGGGACGCGTCGCGGCGGCCGCTGCTGGTCGTGGTGACCGACGGCCGGGCGACGGGTGGCCAAGAAAAAGGTGCAGGGTCCTCCCCCAGCCTGGCGGCTGGGTGGGGGCGCCCCCAGCGAAGCGAGGGAGAGTGCCCCCACCAGCCGGAGGCCGGGGGAGCTTCCGCAGAAGGGCGGGGGCGGGAGACCGGCGGGCCGGTGGCGCTCGCGTCGCGGGCGGCGCGGCTGCTGGCGGCCGAGGGCGTGGCGTCGGTGGTCGTGGACTGTGAGTCGGGGCCCGTACGGCTCGGGCTGGCGGGTGCGCTGGCGCGGGATCTGAGCGGCGCCGCCGTGACGCTGGAGGAATTGCGCGCGGACACCGTGTCCGCGCTCGTACGGGACGTACGCAGGAGGGCCGCGTAATGCCGCAGGGAAAGCCGAGCGTCGTGCCGGAGGACGGGCTGACGACGCGGCAGCGCCGCAACCGGCCGCTGGTCGTGGTGCACACGGGCATCGGGAAGGGCAAGTCGACGGCGGCCTTCGGGCTGGCGCTGCGGGCGTGGAATCAGGGCTGGCCGATCGGGGTGTTCCAGTTCGTGAAGTCGGCGAAGTGGAAGGTCGGCGAGGAGCGGGCGCTGCGCGTGCTCGGCGACTCCGGCGAGGGCGGGACCGTCGCCTGGCACAAGATGGGCGAGGGCTGGTCCTGGGTGCAGCGGGACCTGGAGACCAGCGAGGAAGCCGCCCGGGAGGGCTGGGAGCAGGTCAAGCGGGACCTGGCGGCGGAGACGTACGGGCTTTACGTGCTCGACGAGTTCGCCTATCCGATGCACTGGGGCTGGGTGGACACCGACGAGGTCGTCGCGGTGCTGCGCGACCGGCCCGGGACGCAGCACGTCGTCATCACCGGCCGCAACGCGCCCGAGAAGCTGGTGGTGGCCGCCGATCTGGTGACCGAGATGGGCAAGGTCAAGCACCCGATGGATGTCGGCCAGAAGGGCCAGAAGGGCATCGAGTGGTGACCTCGTCCTCGTCCAACGTCCCCCGGCTTGTGATCGCCGCGCCGGCCTCCGGCAGCGGCAAGACGACCGTCGCCACCGGGCTGATGGCCGCCTTCGCGGAGGCCGGACTCGCCGTGTCCCCGCACAAGGTCGGGCCCGACTACATCGACCCGGGGTACCACGCGCTGGCCACGGGGCGCGTCGGCCGCAATCTCGACGCGTACATGTGCGGGGAGGAGCTGGTCGCTCCGCTCTTCCTGCATGGTGCGGCCGGTGCCGATCTCGCGGTGGTCGAGGGCGTCATGGGGCTGTACGACGGCGCCTCGGGGCAGGGCGAGCTGGCGTCGACCGCGCATGTGGCGAAGCGGCTGCGGGCGCCGGTCGTGCTGGTCGTCGACGCGTCGTCGCAGTCGCGGTCGGTGGCCGCCCTGGTGCACGGCTTCGCCTCCTGGGACCCCGAGGTGCGGGTCGCGGGCGTGATCCTCAACAAGGTCGGCTCCGACCGCCACGAGGCCTTGCTGCGGGCCGCCCTGGACGAGTCCGGGGTGCCGGTGCTCGGCGCCCTGCGGCGCGACGGTGCGCTGGGCGCGCCCTCGCGCCACCTCGGGCTGGTGCCCGTCGCCGAGCGGCGGCCGGAGGCCCTGGAGTCCGTGCGCGCGCTGGCGGCACGGGTACGCGCCGGGTGCGACCTGGAGGGGCTGCTGGCGCTGGCGCGCAGCGCTCCCCCGCTTGCGGCTGCGCCGTGGGACGCGGCGGAGGTGGTCGCGGACGGCTCCCCGGACGGCGGACGGGCCCATTCGCCGGTGATCGCCGTGGCCGGCGGGGCCGCGTTCACGTTCTCGTACGCCGAGCATGCGGAGCTGCTGGCGGCCGCCGGGGCGGAGGTCGTGACCTTCGACCCCCTCCGTGACGAGAGCCTGCCGGAGCGCACTGCGGGCATCGTCATCGGTGGCGGCTTCCCGGAGGTGTACGCGCCCGAGTTGTCGGCCAACGAGCCGCTGCGCAAGGCCGTGGCGGCGTTCGACGGGCCCGTGGCCGCCGAGTGCGCCGGGCTGCTGTACCTGGCGAGGGAGCTGGACGACCTGCCGATGTGCGGCGTGCTGGACGCGACCGCCCGCATGTCGGAGCGGCTGACGCTGGGCTACCGGGAAGCGGTGGCGGTGTCGGACAGCGCGCTGGCGGTGGCGGGGACGCGCGTGCGGGGGCACGAGTTCCACCGGACCGTGATCGAACCGGGGGCGGGCGCGGCGCCGGCGTGGGGGCTGACGAAGCCCGAGCGGCGCGTTGAGGGCTTCGTCAAGGCAGGCAGGGTGCACGCCTCGTACCTGCACGTGCACTGGGCGGCGGAGCCGTCGCTCGCACGGCGGTTCGCGGAAGGCGCCACACGATGAACGGACGAGGAGCAGCAGCATGACGACACACCGGCTGATCGGGGTCGGGGTCGGACCCGGCGACCCGGAACTGGTGACCGTGAAGGGCGTGAACGCGCTGCGGGCCGCCGACGTCGTGGTGGTCCCGGTGATGGACACGGGCGAGCGGGGCCGGGCGGAGGCGACGGTGCTGCATTACGTGGCGCAGGAGAAGGTCGTACGGGTGGTGTTCGCGCTCAACGAGCGGAGTGACCGCGCGCGGCGCGAGGCGGCGTGGGACGCGGCGGGCGGGCGGGTCGCTGAGTTGCTGCGGGCGCACGGGACGGTGGCGTTCGCGACGATCGGGGACCCGAACGTGTACTCGACGTTCACCTACCTCGCGCAGACGGTCGACGGGCTGGTCGACGGGCTCACCGTCGAGACGGTGCCGGGCATCACGGCGATGCAGGACCTGGCGGCGCGCAGCGGGGCCGTACTGACCGAGGGGACCGAGCCGTTGACGCTGGTGCCGGTGACGGCGGGATCGGCGGTGCTGAGGGAGGCGCTGGAGGGGCCGGGGACGGTCGTGGCGTACAAGTTCGGGCGGCTGGCGGAGGAGGTGGCGGCGGCGTTGAAGGAGACGGGCCGGACCGAGGGCGCGGTGTGGGGGTCTGCGCTGGGGCTGCCGGAGGAGTCGATACGGCCCGCGAGCGAGCTGCTGGACGGTCCGTTGCCATATTTGTCGACATTGATCGCGCCCGCGTCGCGGGAGACCCGTGGAGGAAAGCTGTGACGGTCACCGGGACCAATGGGAAAGTGACCTTCGTCGGGGCCGGTCCCGGCGCGGCCGATCTGCTGACCTTCCGGGCCGCGAAGGCCATCGCCGACGCGGACGTCGTGATCTGGGCGGCGAGCCTGGTGCAGGCCGAGGTGCTGGAGCACGCCCGCGAGGGTGCGGAGATCCTGGACTCGGCGACGATGTCGCTGGAGGACGTGGTCGCCGTCTATGAGCGGGCGCAGCGCGACGGCCTGCGGGTCGCGCGGATCCACTCCGGCGACCCGGCCCTGTGGGGCGGTACGCAGGAGCAGCTCGACCGCTGCGTGGAACTGGGGCTCGAGACCGAGATCGTGCCGGGCGTGTCGTCCTTCTCGGCGGTCGCGGCCATCGCGCAGCGCGAGCTGACGATCCCCGAGGTCGCGCAGTCCGTGATCCTGACCCGACTGGGCGGCGGCAAGACGCCGATGCCGCCGGGCGAAGAGGTACGGGAGTTCGCGCGGCACGGCACGACGATGGCGCTGTTCCTGTCGGCGGCCCGGTCCGGGCAGCTGGTCGGCGAGTTGCTGGAGGGCGGCTATCCGGAGGACACGCCGGTGGTGATCGCCTACCAGGCGACCTGGCCGGAGGAACTGGTGCTGCGCTGCACGATCGCGACGCTGGAGGCCACGGTCAAGGAGCACAAGCTCTGGAAGCACACCCTGTTCCTGGTCGGCCCGGCCCTGTCGGCGACCGGCACACGCTCGCACCTCTACCACCCCGGCCACTTCCACGGCTATCGCCGGGCCGACCCGGTGGCGCGCCGCGAGCTGCGTGAATCGCGCGGCTAGCCGACCTGCCCGTACAGACTGACGAGACCCCGGAAGGAGGGACGGCCTTGAGCGACACCCCCTACGAAGAGCCTTACGAAGGACCCGAGCTGCGCGAGCCCGATCTGCCGCGCACCGCCAAGGAGCGTCCCAAGGCGCTGCGTACCGGCTGGACGACCGGCACCTGCGCGTCAGCCGCAGCGCGGGCGGCCGCCCTGCACCTGGTGACGGGGACCGCGAAGCCGTGGGTGGAGATCGGGCTGCCGTCCGGGCGACGGGTGACCTTTGCAGTGGAGCGGTCGGTGGAACTGCGGCCGGGGCGTACGGAGGCGGTCGTGGTGAAAGACGCCGGCGACGACCCGGACGTGACGCACGGCGCGCACCTCACGGCGACGGTCAGCTGGCGGGACACGCCAGGGATCGCGCTGCACGGCGGCCTTGGCGTCGGGGTGGTGACCAAGCCGGGGCTGGGCCTCGAGGTCGGCGGGCCCGCGATCAACCCGACACCGCGCGCGATGATCACGCAGGCGGTCGGCGAGGTCGTGGACCTGGCGGTGCGCGGGGTCGACGTCACGATCAGCGTCCCCGACGGCGAGCAGCGGGCCAAAAAGACGACGAACGGCAAGCTGGGCATCCTGGGCGGCATTTCGATCCTCGGGACCACCGGCATCGTCCGGCCCTTCTCGACCGCCTCCTGGCGGGCGAGCGTCGAACAGGCCGTGGCCGTCGCCGCAGCGCAGGGCGAGCAGGCGGTCGTGCTGTGCACCGGCGGCCGCACGGAGAAGGGCGCGATGGAGCTGCTGCCGCAGCTGCCGTCGGTGTGCTTCATCGAGGTCGGCGACTTCACGGGCGCGGCGCTGCGCCGGGCGGTGGAACTGGGCGTCGGGCGGGTGATCTTCGTCGGGATGGCCGGCAAGCTGACGAAACTGGCGGCGGGTGTGCTGATGACGCACTACACGCGCTCCAAGGTCAACACGGCCGTCCTCGCCGACATCACGCGCGCGGTGGGCGGCGACGCGGAGCTCGCGGCGGAGGTGGCCGCCGCCAACACCGCCCGCCACGCGTACGAGTTGTGGGACACGGCGGGGCTGCTCGCCCCGGCCGGGGTCGAACTGTGCCGGCGTGTCGCGGACGTCATGGAGCGCTTCACGGAGGGCCGGGTCGCGGCGGAGGCGGCGATGGTCGACTTCACGGGGCGCGAGCTCGTCGCGCGGTGGGGCGGGGGGCTGCTGGCGTGATCACGGTCATCGGTACGGGTACGGCTGCTGGGCCCGCGGCTTCGGGGGTGCCCGCTGACGCGACCCTGGTCGTCGGCGCCCGGCGCCACCTGGACGCCGCCGCGCTCCCGCCCGGCGTCCAGCGGATCGGCCTCGGGCCGCTCGCCCCCGCGCTGGACGCCATCGAGGAACACCTCGCCAAGGGCGGCACGGCGACCGTCCTCGCCTCCGGCGACCCCGGGTTCTTCGGGATCGTACGCGCCCTGGCCGAGCGCTTCGGCCCGGCGGCACTGGACGTACGGCCCTCGGCACCGTCGGTGGCCGTGGCCTTCGCACGGCTCGGCTTGACGTGGGACGACGCGGTCGTCGTCAGCGCGCACGGCCGCGACCCGCGCACGGCGGTCAACGTGTGCCGTGCGCACGCGAAGACCGCCGTGCTGACCGGCCCGGGGGCCGGGCCGGGTGAGCTGGGCGCGGCGCTGGCGGACACCGGCATCGAGCGGACGCTGGTCGTCGCGGCGGCGCTCGGCACGGCCGAGGAGTCCGTCGAACGGCTCTCCCCGGCGGACGCGGCAGCGCGGGACTGGTCGGCGGTGGGTGTCAGCGTCGTCCTGTGCCTCGATGAGGGGCGGGTGTTGTCGCCGGTGCCGCGTACGGTCGCCGGTCCGCGGCCTTCGCCTGCCGGCTGGGCGCTGCCGGAGGATGCGTTTGCCTACCGGGACTCCATGGTCACGAAGTACGAGGTCCGGGCGCTGGCGCTTTCCCGGCTCGGCCCCCGCACGGGCGACCTCGTCTGGGACATCGGCGCCGGCTCCGGGTCGGTGGCCGTCGAATGCGCGCGCTTCGGGGCTGCGGTGGTGGCCGTCGAGCGCGCCGCCGACGGCGTCGACCGGGTCTTGGCCAACGCCGCCGCCCACGGCGTGGACGTGCAGGCCGTGCACGGCTCCGCCCCTGCCGTCCTCGGCCAACTCCCCGATCCGGACGCGGTTTTCATCGGCGGCGGCGGTGCGGACCTTCCGGCGATCGTGGCTGCGTGCGCTGCCCGGGTGCGGCGGGTCGTGGTCGTGACGCTGGCCGCGCTTGACCGCGTCGCGGATGTCCGGGCGGCTCTTGCCGGTGCGGGGCTCGTCGTCGAGGGGGTTCTGTTGCAGTCCTCGCGGCTCGCCCCGCTGCCGGGTGAGGTCAGCCGGCTTGCGGCGACCAATCCGGTCTTCGTCCTCTGGGGTACGCGGGACGGTGGCGGGTCCGGGGACGCGGACCCCCTACTTGCCGATGGGTTGGGGGTAGGCCGTCCGCCTGACGCGAGCAAGCGAGATGGGGGCACCTCCCAGCGTCTAGCTGGGGGTGGGGGCACCTCCCGAAGGAAGCTTTGGGGGAGGCTGGCCCAACCCACCAGCACCCGGGAACGGGCTCGCACCACGACGGTGGGTTGCCGGGGGTGCGTCGGCGGCCCGAGGCACGTGGCCGGGTTGTGCCAGCCGGTTCCGCCTGGCGGAACGTTCTCCCAAAGCCCGAGGTCGACTGCAGAGCGCAGCGGGCCGGGCGGCCTGTGCCGGGTGCGCCTGATTGTGCCCTGGGTCTGGGGCGCCACCGGGCAGCCTCCTCAGCGCTTGAACGTCACCGGGGGCGTTGTGTTGCCCCCCGTGTGTTCTCGTCGCTTCCGGGGGCAACCCGGCGCACCCTCTCAACTTGTCGCGCGGCAGCGGCTCGGTGGGGGTCCTGTTCTGGCAGAAGATCCACCCGAAGGGCCGCGGCCGCCGACCGCGAACAACCACCCATGAGAGGCCAGAAGCCGACGGGCCGGCGAACAGGCGGGCGGGCGGGAGGAAGCCCGCCGCAGGCGCAACGACGCCGCACGTGGCAACGAACCCCGGCGCAGGCGGCACCAGCCGCACCGCACAACCACCGAAGGAGCAACACAGTGATCGGCCTGATATCCGCCACCGCGGCGGGACAGCGCGGCTGCGAGCAGCTCGCGGCCGCCTGGCCGGACCGTACGCGGCTGTACGGCGGCCCGGTCCGCGAGGCCGTGACACAAGCCTTCACCGAGTGTGAGCAGTTGGTGTGCTTCCTGGCGACCGGAGCGGTGGTGCGGCTCGTTGCGCCGCTGCTCGAGGGCAAGGCGGCCGACCCGGGCGTGGTGTGCGTCGACGAGGCGCAGCGGCACGCGGTCGCGCTGCTGGGCGGGCACGGGGGCGGGGCGAATGCACTTGCGGAGGCGGTGTCGGACGTGCTCGGTACGGCGCCGGTGATCACGACGGCTACGGATGCCACGGACGCAGCTGGGCTCGACATGCTCGGGCTGCCGGTCGAGGGCGCGGTGGCGGCCGTAAGCCGCGCAATGCTCGACGGTGAGCCGGTCGCGCTGCGGGCGGACGCCATCTGGCCGTTGCCCGCGCTTCCGCCCAACGTGGGGGCGGCCGGGGAGGCCGAACTGCTGGTGACCGACCGCGTCTTGGCCGAGAGGGACCGGACCGCCGTGCTGCGGCCGCCGTCGCTCGTGGTGGGGGTCGGGGCCAGCCGGGGTGTGCGTGCCGACGAGGTGCTGGCGATCGTTGAAACTGCCCTGGCGGAAGGGGGGTTGTCGCCGAAGTCGGTGGCCGCGCTTGCGACGGTGGACGCCAAGGCGGACGAGGCGGGGATCGTGGCGGCGGCGGAGCGGCTGGGGGTGCCCCTGGAGACGTACGGGGCCGAGGTGTTGGCCGGCATCGCGGTGCCGAACCCGTCGGCGGCGCCCCTCGCGGCGGTGGGGACGCCGTCCGTGGCGGAGGCGGCGGCGCTGGCGGCGGCGCCCGGCGGTGAACTGGTGGTCCAGAAGCGGAAGTCGGCGATGGCCACGGCGGCCGTGGCGCGGCGGCGTCCGCGCGGGCGGCTGGCGGTGGTCGGGCTGGGCCCGGGCGCGCGGGACCTGGTGACGCCGCGGGCCCGTGAGGAGCTGCGGCGGGCGTCGGTCGTGGTGGGCCTGGACCAGTACGTGGACCAGATCCGGGATCTGCTGCGCCCGGGCACCCGGACCCTGGAGTCCGGGCTGGGCGCGGAGGAGGAGCGGGCCCGTACGGCCGTGGCCGAGGCACGGGCGGGGTACGCGGTCGCGCTGATCGGGAGCGGGGACGCGGGGGTGTACGCGATGGCCTCCCCCGCCCTGGCCGAGGCGAGTGGCGACATCGACGTGGTGGGCGTACCCGGGGTGACGGCCGCGCTGGCGGCCGCCGCGATTCTGGGGGCGCCGCTGGGCCACGACCACGTGTCGATCAGCCTGTCGGATCTGCACACGCCGTGGGAGGTCATCGAGCGGCGGGTGCGGGCGGCGGCGGAGTCCGACCTCGTGGTCACCTTCTACAACCCGCGCAGCCGGGGCCGCGACTGGCAGCTTCCCAAGGCGCTGTCCATCCTGGCCGGCCACCGCACCCCGCAGACCCCGGTCGGCGTGGTCCACGCGGCCTCGCGCGCCGACGAGCGCAGCGAGGTCACGACCTTGGCCGCGCTGGACGTGACCACCGTCGACATGGTCACCGTGGTGACCATCGGCAACACCGCCACCCGCAATGTCGCCGGCCGCATGGTCACCCCGCGCGGCTACCGGTGGCAGGTGTGACGGCCCCGGTCCGCGTCACCTCGCGCTGCGCGGGCTGCGGGGCGTGTCTGCTGACGTGCCCGACGCACGCCATCCGGCCGCGGGGCGGGACGCTGCACGTGCTGGCGGAGCTGTGCACCGGGTGCGTGGAGTGCATCGAGGTGTGCCCGGTCGACGCCATTGAAGAGACGACCCTTACCGGAGGAGTCCGATGAGCCGGACGACGGTTCACCCGATCGAGCAGGAGTCGTTCCGCATTCTGCGGTCGCGGCTCGACACGTCACCACTTCCGCCGCTGACGCGCGCGGTGGTGGAGCGCGTGATCCACTCCAGCGCGGACCTGGACTACGCGGACGACCTGGTCTGCGACGAGCCGTCGCTCGTCACCGCGCACGCGGCGCTGCTCGCGGGCGCGCCGATCGTCGCGGACGTCGAGATGGTGGCCTCGGGGATCACCACCCGCAAGGCGGTCTGCCGCCTCAAGGAGGCCAAGTCCGGCCCCGCGCTGACTCGTTCGGCCCATGCGATCCGCCTCGCGTACGAGGAGGTGGGCCCCGGCGCCATATGGGTGATCGGGTGCGCGCCGACCGCGCTGGAGGAGCTGCTGACGCTCGAGGCGGCGGGTCCGGCCCTCGTGATCGGGCTGCCGGTCGGCTTCGTCGGCGCGGCGGAGAGCAAGGCGGCGCTGCGGGCCTCCGGCCTGCCCGCCGTCAGCAATGTCTCGGAGAAGGGCGGTTCTGCGGTGGCCGCGGCCGCGCTCAACGCCCTGCTCTATACGGAATACCCCAACAAGGAGAATCACCTGTGACCCCGCCCGCACCACCCGCACTCCTCCTCGTCGGCCATGGCACCCGTGACGACGCCGGGGCCGATGCGTTCCGCGCGTTCGTGGCGCAGCTCGGTGAGCGGAATCCGGGGCTGCCGGTCGGCGGCGGCTTCATCGAGCTGTCGCCGCCGCCACTGGCGGACGCCGTGGCCGAGCTGGTGGAGGGCGGCGCCCGCCGCTTCGCCGCCGTGCCGCTCGTGCTGGTGTCGGCCGGACACGCGAAGGGCGACATCCCGGCCGCGCTGGCCCGAGAAGAGCAGCGGCACCCTGGCACCTCGTACGCGTACGGGCGGCCCCTCGGCCCGCATCCGGGGCTGCTGGCGGTGCTGGAGCGGCGGCTGGACGAGGTGGTCGGCCTGGCCGAGCGCGAGGACACCACGGTGCTCGTCGTCGGCCGTGGCTCGACCGACCCGGACGCCAACGCCGAGGTCTGCAAGGTCGCCAGGCTGCTGTGGGAGGGCCGGGGGTTCGCGGGCGTGGAGACCGCCTTCGTGTCGCTGGCGGCGCCGGACGTGCCGTCGGGGCTCGACCGGTGCGCGAAGCTGGGCGCCAAGCGGGTCGTGGTGCTGCCGTACTTCCTGTTCACCGGGATCCTGCCGGAGCGCGTACGCCAGCAGGCGGAGGGCTGGGGGGCGGCACACCCGGAGGTGGCGCTGCGGCAGGCCGATGTCATCGGGCCGGAGCCGGAGTTGGCGGAGCTGGTGATGGAGCGGTACCGGGAGACGCTCAAGGGCGATCTGCGGATGAACTGCGACACCTGCATGTACCGCATCAAGCTGCCGGGGTTCGAGGACCGGGTCGGCTCGCCGCAGCAGCCGCACCACCACCCGGACGACCCGTCGCACTCCCACGGCCATCACCACCACGACCATGCCCACTGACGGCTACGATCTGCGCCACCACGGGGACCAGGAGGTCGGCGACGGCCTCGTCGACCTCGCCGTCAACGTCCGCACCGGTACGCCGCCGCCCTGGCTGAAGAAGCGCATCGCCGCCTCCCTCGACGGGCTCGCCGCCTACCCCGACGGCCGGGCGGCGCGCGACGCGGTGGCCGTACGGCACGGCCGGCCACCCGGCGAGGTGCTGCTGACGGCGGGTGCGGCGGAGGCCTTCGTCCTGCTCGCCCGGGCGTTGTCACCGCGCCGGGCGGTCGTGGTGCACCCGCAGTTCACCGAGCCGGAGGCGGCGCTGCTGGACGCCGGCCACGCGGTCGAGCGGGTGCTGCTCAGCGGCTCCGACGGCTTCCGGCTCGACCCGGCGCTGGTTCCCGATGACGCCGACCTGGTCGTCATCGGCAACCCGACCAACCCGACGTCCGTACTGCACCCGGCCGCCGACATCGCCGCGCTGGCCCGCCCCGGCCGGACCCTGGTGGTCGACGAGGCCTTCATGGACGCGGTCCCGGGCGAGTCCGAGTCCCTGGCCGGGCGGCGCGATCTGCCCGGGCTGGTGGTGCTGCGCAGCCTCACCAAGACCTGGGGGCTGGCGGGGCTGCGGATCGGCTACGTGCTGGCGGACCCGGCGCGCATCGGCGAGTTGGAGCGCGCCCAGCCGCTGTGGGCGGTGTCCACGCCGGGGCTGACCGCCATCTCGGCGTGCGTGGAGTCCGCCGCGCTGGCCGAGGCGGCGGAGGCGGCGCTGCGCATCGCGGCCGACCGCGAGTATCTCGCCGCCCGGCTGCGGGAGTTCGCTGGGCTGGAGATCGCGGGCGACGCGCCTGCGGGGCCTTTCCTGCTCGTACGGCTGCCGGGTGCGGACGTCGTACGCGAGCGGCTGCGGGACCTCGGCTTCGCGGTGCGGCGGGCCGATACGTTCCCTGGGCTGGGCCCGGAGTGGCTGCGGGTCGCCGTGCGGGACCGGGACACCACGGATCGGTTCGCGGAGGCGCTGGGCAAGGCGCTGGTGGGCTGAACACCGGTAGTGGTGGAGGGCGGCGCCGGACACGTCGCCGCCCTCCACGTTTCCCCCCGGCCCCCTGTCCCCCCCGGGGTCCGGGTCAGTCCCGGACGTTCACCGTGGCCGGCTTGCGGCGGCGGGCGGCGTAGACCACGGCGCCGCCGATGGCGAGCAGGCCGGCCGCGCCTGCTGCGAGGTACGGGGTGGCGGAGCTGCCGCCGGTCTCGGCGAGGTTCTGTTCGCTGGTGGCGACGTTCTGGGCCTTGGCCTTGGTTCCAGTGCCGGTTCCGGTGCCGCTTCCCGCGCCGGTGCTCGTACCGGGGCTGGGATCGGAGCTACCGCCCGTCGAACTGCCGGCCTTCGGCGACTCGCAGGTCGCCTTGGCCAGCGTGACCGTCCCGTTCACTTCGGCCACGTTGAGGTTGAGCGGGTTGACCGACACCGTCAGTTCGAGCGCGGTGGCCGCCGCCGTACGCGAAGTCACCTCCCGCTTCGACAGATCAAGCCGGACCTCACCGACCCCCGGCACCGTGACCTTGGTCGTACCGCCCGTGCTGACCGTCACCCTCTTGCCGAGGACGGCCACATGTCCCAGCAGATTCGATTCGGCCGTCGGCTGCTTGCCGGCCTCGCAGGTGGCTCTGGACGTCACCGTCCCGACTTTGATCAGGCCGATCAGCGGCAGGCCCGGGACATGGACCTGCGCGTTGACCAGATTCACGTATCCCTCGGCCTTGTGCTTGTCCGCCGTGGCCCGCGCGGTGGCGACGTCGGCGCGCACCACGCTGAACGGCTTGCCACCGTCGACCCCGTCGAGCTTGGCGATCAGGGCGGTCTGGCCGGCGTCGGCGGGCGCGTGCACGTCGTTGAGCGAGAGATTCAGCGGCACGTCGACCGTGTTGTTGAGCAGCGAGACATCGAGCCCGGTCCGCAGGACAACGGCCGTGGCCTTTCCGCTGCTGCTCGTGTTCCCCGTCGCGTGTGCGGTGGCCGCGGGCGCCAGAGCGAGCGTGCCTGCCGCGAGTGCGACGACGGGCATGCTGAAGGCAGTGCTGTACAAGGTGGAAAACCCCCAACTGGCATGGGTCGTCGACGCTTGCTGATGGGGACAGCGCGTTCGCGACGACCTTGACGCACGTAATGATTTACGTACTGAGAGTGAACTGGCGACTACCTGGCGCCAGTTCACTCCAAAGGGTGGTTTTCGCCCGCATATTCGAACCTTTCGGTACGCCCATTCCCATCCGTCACCCGTTCAACGGGGTGACGCCTCCCACCTCCCTTGACGCGCCGCGGCGCACACCGTGGTGAGCAACGAGCGCCTCGCACTCCGGGTCACGCAGCGTCAACTCGCGTACTCCCTCGCGTAGGCGATCAGCGTCGCGAAGTCGATCGCACCGGGATCCCCATGGAGGTTCTCGGGGACGTGGCAGTGCCCGCACACTCCCTTGAAGCCGTTCCACGTCCGCCCCGACATCCGCTCCCCGTTGTGGGCCCCGTACGACTCGGGATACGGCTTCCACACCTTGGGCCCGCTCAGCGGCACGTCGTGTTCCTCGCTCATCCAGGCCAGGAACCGCGCCAGTTCACGCAGGGCCCAGTCCGGTGCCTCCGGCCAGTAGAGGTGCGGGCTGCCCCCCCCCCACCGGTGATGCCGGCCCGGGTCGCAGGTGCCCACCAGCTCGACCTGGCAGACGTTTAGCGTGTTGGTCTCCACGCCGACCGGCAGGTTGGCCAGCGCGCGCGACGAGATGTCGATGTCGAAGTGCTGGTACCACTTCAGCTTCTCCGCCCCGAAGTCCGGGACCGCCGTCAGATTGGGCGCATTGCTGCCGCCTTCGTACGACGGGACGGTCCGGCACTCGGTCGTGTGGAGGACGACGACGTTGACCTCCATGGCGTCGCCGCCGAAGTCGTCCTGGTACCAGTAACGCAGCGATGCGCCCGGGAACTTCTGTGGTCCTCGCCTGGTCATGGCGGTTCCCCGTCCTGTGTGCTTTCTGACCGGTTGCTTCCGATGTCAACACGGACGGGGCAAGCGGATCCGTCGGTTCCGCCAGGGATCACCCGAATTGGGGTTCTGATTTCCCGCCGGTTCCTACCCGACCACCCGGCCCCGCAGGACCGCCCGGCGCGGGGCGGCCAGGACGCGTACGTCCTCGCGGGGGTCGGAGGGGAGAACGACGAGGTCGGCGGAGGCGCCCTCGGTGAGGGAGGGGCGGCCGAGCCATTCGCGCGCCCCCCAGGTGGCGGCCGACAGGGCGGCGGTGGGCGGGAGGCCGGCGCGGACGAGCTCGGCGACCTCGTCGGGAATGAGGCCGTGGGCGAGGGAGCCGCCGGCGTCGGTGCCCGCGAAGACGGGGATGCCGGCGTCGTAGGCGGAGCGGACGGTGTCGTAGCGGCGGGCGTGGAGGCGCCGCATGTGGTCGGCCCAGCGGGGGAACTTGGCGTCGGCGGGGGCCGCGAGCTGCGGGAAGGTGGCGATGTTGACCAGGGTGGGGACGACGGCGACGCCACGCTCGGCGAAGAGCGGGATGGTGTCGTCGGTCAGGCCGGTGGCGTGCTCGATGCAGTCGATGCCGGCCTCGACCAGGTCCCGGAGGGAGTCCTCGGCGAAGCAGTGCGCCGTGACCCGGGCGCCCTCCTCGTGGGCGGCGGCGATCGCGGCCTCGACGGCGCCGCGCGGCCAGCAGGCGGTCAGATCGCCGGCCTCGCGGTCGATCCAGTCGCCGACCAGCTTGACCCAGCCGTCGCCGCGCCGGGCCTCCTGGCGGACATAGGCGACCAGGTCCTCGGGCTCGATCTCCCAGGCGAAGTCACGGATGTAGCGCCGGGTGCGGGCGATGTGGCGGCCGGCACGGATGATCCGGGGCAGGTCCTCGCGATCGTCGACCCAGCGGGTGTCGGAGGGCGACCCGGCGTCGCGGAGGAGAAGGGTGCCGGCGTCCCGGTCGGTGAGGGCCTGCTTCTCGGCGGTGGCCGCATCGACGGCGCCCTGCTGGCCGAGGCCGACATGGCAGTGGGCGTCGACCAGGCCGGGCAGGACCCAGCCGTCGACGGTCACCGCATCGCGGGTGCCGGTCGGCCGGTCGTAGCTGATCCGGCCGTCGATCACCCACAGCTCGTCCCGTACGTCCCCGTCGTCGGGGCCGGTGAGGACCCGGCCCCTGATGTGCAGCACCTCGCGTTCTCCCATGCCATGCACTCTACGAGGCACCGGTTACCCTCGGCCCATGGCACATCCCCTCCTTGATCAGCTGCCCCCGATGACCGCTGCCCGCTTCGCCGGCCAGTACAACCACGCACAGGGCGGCCGTGACACCGGCGGCGACCTCTACGCGGCGCAGGGGGACGGCTCCGATGGCACGGTGGAAGTCCGCGGCGACTTCTACTGAGCCTTTGCGGGCGGATGCTTCCCCCTATTCCGACGGGCACTCCTCCCGGAATTCCAAGTGAATTCCCGGCAATTGTCACCGGATATTCCTCCGACACACTCCTGCCCAATCGATCACGGGCCAAACGCCAAGATTTCGTGAACGTCTCACGGTGATTTCCCATGTGTGACCGACCCCACATCCGGACCGTTCTGTCCGGTATTGTGCTGATAAATACCCCCGATACCCGGCCACTCTCACGCACGCGTGATAACCGATGAAGTCCGCCGCGTAAAGGCCATTGCCCCGTGCAATTCCAATTTCCACTCGGTAGCTTCGTGCCGCATGACCGCCGCAACGCAATTGCTGCTCGACATCCCGGATATCGGGGACGGTGCCGCGCTCTGGCGTATCGCCCGCGATTCGGACGCCCTCGACCTCAACTCCTCGTACAGCTATCTCCTCTGGTGCCGCGACTTCGCCCGCACCTCGGTGGTGGCGCGCGGGGACGGCGGCGAGCCGGTGGGCTTCGCGACCGGCTACGTACGGCCCGACCGGCCGGAGACGCTGGTGGTGTGGCAGGTCGCGGTGGACCGCGCGCACCGTGGCCGGGGGCTGGCCGGCGCGATGCTGGACGACCTGGCGCAGCGCGTGGTCGCCGAGGGCGTACGGGGCGTCGAGACGACGATCACGCCGGACAACGAGGCCTCGCACCGCCTGTTCATGTCCTTCGGCGAGCGGCACGGCGCCCGCATCGAGCGCGAAGTGCTGTTCGACGGTGCCCTGTTCCCCGACGGGCACGAGCCCGAGTTGCTGTACCGCATCGAGCCGATCGCCTGACTTTCCCCCATCCCCCCACGCACATCGTAAGGATCTGGAATGACCATCACCCCGCCCGTCATGACCGTTTTCGAGACCCTGGAGTCCGAGGTACGCAGCTACTGCCGTGGCTGGCCCGCCGTGTTCGACCGCGCGCAGGGCAGCTGGATGTACGACGAGGACGGCCACGGCTACCTGGACTTCTTCTCCGGCGCCGGAGCGCTCAACTACGGGCACAACAACCCGGTCCTCAAACGCGCCCTGCTGGACTACCTGGAACGCGACGGCGTCACCCACGGCCTGGACATGAGCACCACCGCCAAGCGGGCCTTCCTGGAGCGCTTCCAGGACCTGGTGCTGCGCCCGCGCGGCCTGGACTACAAGGTGATGTTCCCCGGCCCCACCGGTACCAACGCCGTGGAGGCCGCGCTGAAGCTGGCCCGCAAGGTCAAGGGCCGTGAGTCGGTCGTGTCGTTCACCAACGCCTTCCACGGCATGTCGCTGGGCTCGCTCGCCGTCACCGGCAACTCGATGAAGCGGGCGGGCGCCGGCATCCCCCTCGTCCATGGCACGCCGATGCCGTTCGACAACTACTTCGCGGGCCGCGTCCCGGACTTCCTGTGGTTCGAACGGCTGCTTGAGGACCAGGGATCGGGGCTCAACAAGCCCGCCGCCGTGATCGTCGAGACCATCCAGGGCGAGGGCGGCATCAACGTCGCCCGCCCGGAGTGGCTGCGCGGCCTGGCCGACCTGTGCAAGCGGCGCGACATGCTGCTGATCGTCGACGACATCCAGATGGGCTGCGGCCGCACGGGGACCTTCTTCTCCTTCGAGGAGGCCGGGATCGTCCCCGACATCGTCACCCTCTCCAAGTCCATCGGCGGCTACGGCATGCCCATGTCGCTGGCCCTGTTCAAGCCCGAGCTCGACATCTGGGAGCCCGGCGAGCACAACGGCACCTTCCGGGGCAACAACCCGGCCTTCGTCACCGCGACCGCCGCCCTGGACACGTACTGGGCCGACAGCGGCATGGAGAAGCAGACCATCGCGCGCGGCGAGCAGATCGAGGCGGCCCTGCGGCAGATCTGCGACGAGCACGCCCGCCCGTCGCCCGCCACCACCCCTTCAACGAGCGCTTCGCGCGCCCCTCTTACTGCCGGGGCCGAGTACCGGGGCCGTGGCATGGCATGGGGGCTGGAGTTCACCGACACCGGCCGCGCCGAGAGGGTCTGCGCCCGCGCCTTCGAACTCGGCCTGCTCGTCGAGACCTCGGGCCCGCAGAGCGAGGTCGTCAAGCTGCTGCCCGCCCTGACCATCACCCCCGAAGAGCTGGACGAGGGGTTGCGTACCCTCGCCCGCGCCATCCGCGAGACCGCGTAAGGAAGGAGAACGCAGAGATGATCGTCCGTTCCCTGAAGGACATCGAAGGCACCGACCGCGACATCGCCGCCGAGGGCGGCACCTGGCGCAGCAAGCGCATCATCCTGGCCCGCGAGGGCGTCGGCTTCTCCATGCACGAGACCGTCATGTACGCGGGCACCGAGACCTCCATGTGGTACGCGAACCACATCGAGGCCGTCCTCTGCGTCGAAGGCGAGGGCGAGTTGACCAACGACGAGACCGGCGAGACGCACCGGATCTCCCCCGGCACGCTCTATCTCCTCGACGGTCACGAGCGGCACACCATGCGGCCGAGGACCGATCTGCGCTTCGTGTGCGTCTTCAACCCGCCCGTCACCGGCCGCGAGGAGCACGACGAGAACGGCGTCTACCCCCTGCTGACGGGGGGAGTCTGAGATGACGACGACGACACAACCGGCCGACCTGTACCCGACCCGGGGCGCCACCGAGGTGATCAGCCCCCGCCAGGACCCCGTCGTCTGGGGCGAGTCGGGAGCGGCGGACCTGCGTGACTACGACCGTGACGGCTTCCTGACGGTCGATCAGCTGATGACGCCCACCGAGGTGAAGACCTACCGCGCCGAACTCGATCGGCTGCTCGCCGATCCCGCCGTGCGCGCCGACGAGCGGGCGGTGATCGAGCCGAAGTCCCAGGAGATCCGCTCCGTCTTCGAGGTGCACAAGCTCAGCGAGGTCTTCGCCGGTCTGGTCCGCGACACCCGCCTGCTGGACTACGCCCGCCGGATCCTCGGCTCCGACGTCTACGTCCACCAGAGTCGTGTCAACGTCAAGCCGGGCTTCGGCGCCTCCGGCTTCTACTGGCACTCGGACTTCGAGACCTGGCACGCCGAGGACGGCCTCCCCCGGATGCGTACGGTCTCCGTCTCCATCGCCCTGACGGAGAACCACGCCACCAACGGCGGCCTGATGATCATGCCTGGCTCGCACCGCACCTTCCTCGGCTGCGCGGGCGAGACCCCCGCCGACAACTACCGGCAGTCCCTGAAGATGCAGGAGGCCGGCACCCCGTCCGACGCCGCGCTCACGGAGCTGGCCGGGCGGCACGGCATCAAGCTCTTCACCGGCCCGGCCGGCTCGGCGACCTGGTTCGACTGCAACTGCATGCACGGGTCCGGCGACAACATCACACCGTTCCCACGCAGCAACGTCTTCATCGTCTTCAACAGCGTGGAGAACGCCGCCGTCGAGCCCTACGCGGCCCCGGTGCGCCGACCCGACTTCATCGGCGCCCGGGACTTCGAGCCCGTCGGGTAACCCCGGCGGACCGGGGGGCGGCCGCCGGCGGGCGGCCGCCCCCCGGCATCAGGCCTCGCGGTGGCCGTCCACCCGGCGCGGCAGGCCGAGCGGGTTGTCGTCGCGGAGCTCGGTCGGGAGGAGGGCTGCCGGGGCGTCCTGGTAGACGACGGGGCGGAGCCAGCGCTCGATGGCGGTGCCGCCGACGGAGGTGGAGGTGGAGGTGGTGGCGGGGTAGGGGCCGCCGTGGTGCATGGCGGGGGCGACGGCGACGCCGGTAGGCCAGCCGTTGACCACGACGCGTCCGGCGAGGGGGGTGAGGCGGGCGAGGAGGTCGGCGCCGGGGCCGTCTCCGGAGGCCTCGGCCTCGCTGATGTGGGCGGTGGCGGTGAGGTTGCCGGGGAGGCGGCCGAGGACGGCCTCGAGCTCGCCGGGGGTGGCGTAGCGGGCGACGACCGTGACGGGGCCGAAGCACTCCTCCAGCAGGGCGTCGTAGTCACCCGGCTCCGTGAGCCGGGCCGCCGGTACGGAGACGAAGCCAGGGCGCACCAGGTGCTCGCCGCCGTCGCCGGGCTCGACGGGGGCCTGGACGCCGGGGAGTTCGGCGCGTTCGCGGACGCCGGCGATGAAGTTGTCCCGCATCCGGGCGTCGAGGAGGGTGCCGGCGGGGGCGTCGGAGACGGCGCCGGTGAGGGACTTGAGCAGCCGGTCACCCGCCTCTCCCTCCGGGGCGAGGACCAGGCCGGGCTTGACGCAGAACTGGCCGACGCCGAGCGTCAGGGATCCGGCGAGGCCGGCGCCGATCTGCTCGGCGCGCTCCTCTGCGGCGGCCTCGGTGATCACCACCGGGTTGAGGGAGCCCAGTTCGCCGTGGAAGGGGATGGGCACGGGCCGGGCGGCGGCCGCGTCGAACAGCGCCCGGCCGCCCCGTACGGAGCCGGTGAAGCCGGCCGCCGAGACCAGCGGGTGCTTGACCAGCTCAACGCCGGCCTCGAAGCCGTGCACGACCGCCACCACGTCCACCGGGAGGCCCACCGCGACAGCGGCGCGCCGCAGCGCGTCGGCGCACAGCTCCGAGGTGGCCGGGTGGTCGGGGTGGGCCTTGACGACGACCGGGCAGCCGGCCGCCAGCGCGCTCGCCGTGTCGCCGCCGGGGACGGAGAAGGCGAGCGGGAAGTTGCTTGCCGAGTAGACCGCGACGACGCCCAGCGGGATCTTGTAGCGCCGCAGGTCGGGGCGCGGGGGCGCCAGCGAGGGATCGGCGTGGTCGATGATCACGTCGAGGAAGGCGCCCTCGTCCACGATGTCGGCGAAGGCCCGCAACTGGTAGGTGGTGCGGCCGAGTTCGCCGGTGAGCCGGCCCGGGCCGAGTGCGGTTTCGGCGTCGGCGGCCTCCAGGATGCGGGGGCCGGCCTCTTCCAGGAAGTCGGCGGCGGTGCGCAGCAGCCGGGCGCGTACGATCCGGTCGGCCAGCGCCGGGGCGGCGGCTGCCGCCGCCCGTACGACCGCGTCGATCTCCTCGGCGGTAGCTTCTACGGCGACCTGCTCCCGCTGCTTCCCGGTACGGGGATCTACGCTCCACACTGGTACAGCCATCGCGGTGCCTCCACCTTATACTTCGTTCGATATACTGAACAGCGTCTGTAACCGTGAACTGTGTCGGGAGCCTACTTCCGGGCATCCCGGCCGAACAAGAGGGGTCGACCGATGGCTGCTGGTGACGCCGGAGCGCAGGTCAAGTCGGCGGTCCGTACCGTGGAGCTGCTGGAGTTCTTCGCCGGGAGCCCCGGCATGCACAGCCTTGCCGCCGTGCAGGAGGCCGTCGGATACCCCAAGTCCAGCCTCTACATGCTGCTGCGCACGCTCGTCGAGCTCGGCTGGATCGAGACCGACGCCACCGGCACGCGCTACGGGATCGGCGTACGGGCCCTGCTCGTCGGCACCTCGTACATCGACGGCGACGAGGTGGTCGCGGCCGCCCGCCCGGCCCTCGACCGGCTCTCGGACGACACCAGCGAGACCATCCACCTCGCCCGCCTCGACGGCACCAACGTGGTCTACCTCGCCACCCGCCAGTCCCAGCACTATCTGCGCCCCTTCACACGCGTCGGCCGCCGCCTCCCCGCCCACTCGACCTCCCTGGGCAAGGCGTTGCTCGCGACGTACACCGACGAGCAGGTCCGCAAGCTGCTCCCGGAGACCCTGGACCCGCTGACCGAGCACACCCACACCGACCGCGAGAAGCTCATCCTCGAACTCCAGCAGATCCGCGAGCAGGGCTACGCGATCGACCGCGAGGAGAACACCCTCGGCCTGCGCTGTTACGGCGTCGCGATCCCCTACCGCACCCCCGCCCGGGACGCGATCAGCTGCTCGGTCCCGGTGGCCCGGCTGACCCCGGCACACGAGCAGATGATCAAGGACGCGCTCTTCGACGCCCGCGACCGGCTGACGCTCGCCACGCGGCGGCTCTGACGCGGGGCTCTGACGCCTCAGCGGTGGTTGAACCACCTCATCGTCGGCAGCGCCCTGTCGCCGTAGTCGAACAGTGCCTGGTTCTCCCACGCGTCGCCCGATGACGGGTCGGCGGGATCCCAGCCGTTGCCGGTGACGGCGGTCCAGGTCGGCTCCCAGTAGAAGACGCCCAGGCCGAGGCCGTTGGGGACGGCCTCGACGACGTTCATGATATCCCGCAGGTTCGCCGCCTGCCCGGCGGGCGTGGCCGGGTAGCCGGAGACGAGCTGCGAGGAAGTCGCGATGTTGTTCTCCAGCGCGTCGTCAGCCGCCGGGCTGCCCGCGCTCTTCCCGCGACCGTACGAGCTGGGGCTGAGCCGGCTCGCCGAGGACTTCGGCCTCGTACTCCGGTGGAGTACGCGACGACCCGCCGGATGGACGCGAGCCCGCAGGAGCGGGCGGCCGACATTCACGCGGCGTTCGCGGATCCGACGATCAAGGCGGTCTTCACGAGCATCGGCGGGGATGACCAGATCACGGTTCTGCGTCATCTGGACCGGGAGTTGGTCAAGGCCAATCCGAAGCCGTTCTTCGGCTGGAGCGACAACACCAACTTCCTTGTCTACCTGTGGAATTCGGGGATCGTCGGCTATTACGGCGGCGCCGTGATGGCGGAGTTCGGTCGCCCGGTCGCGATGCATCCGCTGACCGAAGGCGCGCTGCGCGCGGCGGTGTTCACCTCGGGTGAGGAGTACGAGCTGGCATCGCCCGGTGAGACGCGGTACGTGGCCGGGCGGTGGGAGGACCCGGCGACCTTCGAGGCGGCCCCGGCGATGGAGCCCGCCGGGGGCTGGATCTGGCACAACGCCGATCGCGTCGTCGAGGGCGTGAGCTGGGGCGGGTGCCTGGAGATCGTGTCCTGGCTGATGATGGCGGACCGGGAGATACTTCCGGCGGAGCGGTACGAGGGCTGCGTGCTCTTCCTGGAGACCTCGGAGGAGATGCCGAGTGCCGATGAGGTCTACCGGATCCTCCGGAACATGGGCGAGCGCGGTCTGCTCGCGCGGTTCCCGGCGCTGCTGATGGGCCGGCCGCAGAGCTGGTCCTTCGAGGCTCCGCTGGCGGCGGAGGAGCGTGGGCGTTACGTCTCCGGGCAGCGCGAGGCCGTCCTCCGCGCCCTCAAGGAGTACGCCCCCGACACCCTCGCCGTCCTCGACGTCGACCTCGGCCACACCGACCCGCGCATCGTCATGCCGTACGGCGGCCGGGTGCGGGTGGACGGGCTGGCGCGGCGGATCTTCGTCACCTACTGACCTGTACTCACGCCGAGGCCGGGGCGCCCCCGGCACGACGGACGGAGTCCGGCGCAGCCGTCCCGAAGCCTGCGAAGCAGTGCGAGGGCGGCGTGAAGGATCGGA
>NZ_RJVR01000257.1 GCF_003999195.1 Streptomyces soli | reverse complement strand
GCACGACGGACGGAGTCCGGCGCAGCCGTCCCGAAGCCTGCGAAGCAGTGCGAGGGCGGCGTGAAGGATCGGAACGGGCTGGCGCGGCGGATCTTCGTGACGTACTGAGGCGACCCCGTACCCGTACCCCGGGTTGTCCCCGAGGCTTTGCCGGGGGCCAAGGTGCCGCGCGGTCCCTAGCGTTGGAGACATCGAACCGGATTCACCGGTCGAGGGAAAGGACACCATGGGACCGAACGATGCCCAGATCGTACGAGTGTTCAGCCGCGAGCCGAAGGGCTCGATCGCCGATGTCTCCCTGGACTCCCGCACGGACGCCGAGATCGTGATCGATGCCGAAGCGGGCGGCACACTCCACCAGAACCAGGGGTCGTACTGCGTCACCCTCGTCGTCCGGGACCTCACAGACGGCACCAGCATCCCCGCCAAGGTCCAGGGCGCCTCGAAGCCCGGCGAGGTCGAGGGACATTTCGCCGACCAGAACTGGCTGAACCCCGCGGCAAACTTCACGTTCACCGTGAACAAGGCCGAACTGGCCAAGCGCAAGGGCCACCTGGCCGAGGCGTACGGCTCCGTGAGCTACGGCAGTCAGACCCCCGGGGCGACGCTCGCGCTCAGCCAGCCCTTCCTCATCCAGAAGTAATCTGCTCGACGAGACCCATCCGGGACCCGATGCCGAGCTTCGCGTAGGCATTGCTGAGGTGGTACTCGACGGTTTTGACGCTCAGGATCAGTTCGCGGGCGACCTGGCGGTTCGTCAGCCCGGTCGCCGCGAGCTGCGCGACAGCGTGCTCCTGAGGGGTGAGGCCGTCCCGGGGCGGCGACGCGGGGGCGCCGTCGGGTCGGACCCCGCAGACGGCCAGTTCACGGTCGCAGGTCTTCAGGAAAGGTACGGCGCCCAGTTCCGCCAACAGCACCCGCGCCTCACGCAGGTGCTGTTTTGCCGTGGTGCGGTGGCCGGCTCGGCGCAGAAAAACGCCGAAGTCGAGTTCCGCCCGGGCCCGGTGGAAGGGGTAACCGGCCCGGACCGCGTGCTCGATCCCCTCCGCGTAGGCGTCCTGCGCGGCTTTGGGCTCGTGGCGGGCCGCGTGCAGGTTGCCGCGTACCCGGCAGACGGCCGACAGGTCCGAGTGGCAGCCACCGGCGAGTGCCAGTTCCTCGAACACCGCGAGCACGGCTTCGGCCTCGTCGTACACCTCGCACGCCACCAGCGCGTCGGCCAGCAGGTCCCGCCAGAGGAAACAGCCAGGCGCGTTCACGGCGTGCGTCAGGTCGCAGGCCGTCAGGGATCGCAGGGCGGCGACGGCTTCCGCCGGCTCGCCGCGGACCGTGGCCAGGAACGCCTGGGCGCGGGCCGCGTAGAAGTGCGCGGAGTCGGTGCCGTCCGTGTGGTCCGGGGACGCCCGCGCGATACGCACATGCCAGGCGGCCCGGTCGAAGTCGCCGCGGGCCGCGAGCACGACGGCGGCCTCCGCGTGCAGCATGGGGGCGAACCAGACCTGACTGCCGTCGATGGCGATCGATGACGCGAACTCCAGGTGCGTCACCGCCTCGTCCCAGCGCCCCAGCCGGTGTTCGGCCTGACCGAGCAGCGTCACCGCGAGCACCCGCATCGGCCCTGGCCCCTGCCGTAACACGACTGTCGCCGCCTGGAGTTCGCTGTGAGCGGCGGCGAGCTGGTCCGACCACAGGTGCAGCATCCCGCGGCCGAGCAGCAGGTCGGCGTCCTCTCGCGGTACGAGCGCCGGGGCGGGCAGCCCGTCCGTGCGGGCCAGCCCCTCCGTCCCCGCGCCACTCAGCCCGAGCGCGATCAGATGGCAGTAACGCAGCAGGCCGCTGCCGGAACCGCCGTCCGATGCCCGCAGCGCGGTCTCGGCCCACTCCCTGGCCAGGGCGCCGTGCCCGCGCAGCAGCTCCACGTAGGCCAGTCGCGCCGCGATCCGGGGGGCCAGCGCCGGGTCCGCGCCGGACCCGTCCAGCCGCCACGCCTCGTCGAGCAGGGTGGCGCCACGGGAGTTGTGGCCCTGTACGACGGCCGCGTAGCCCTCTGCGTAGCGGCGGGCAGCGGGAGTCGTACCGGCCGGCAGCGCGTCGACCAGGCCGACGGCCTCGTCCACCCGGCCGTCCATCAGCAGCGCCTCCACGGCCTCGACGGCGAGCCGGCCGCGCTCGGTGTCCGGCTCGGCGAGCCGCGACGCGTCGTGGAGCAGGGTCGCCGCCTCCGCCCACAGGCCGCGGCGGGCGCCGTGGCGAGCGTGGTCGGCGAGTTCGGCGGCGAGCCGGGCGTCCGGCCCGTGGGCGGCGAGCACCCGGTGATGCAGCCGGGTGAACTCCCCGTCCGCGGTCTCCGCCGCCCTTGTGTGGAGTTCGGTCCGGCGGGTCGGCCCCAGCTCGTGGTAGACGGCCGCGCGCACCAGGGGATGGGGGAAGGCCACAGCGGTCGCGCAGCCGTGCCGTTCCTCGTTCAACAGGCGGTGCGCCACCGCCTCGTCGAGGGCGGCGAGCATCTCGTCGTCGTCGAGCCCGGCCAGCCGGGCGGCCGTGTCCAGCGGGCACGTCGTGCCCAGCACCCCGGCCGCGCTGACCAGGTCCCGCGTGGGGCGAGCGCAGTGCGCGAGCCGGTCGAGGACGAGCATGGCGTACGAATGCGGGGCGGGCAGCGGTGTCGCGGTGTCGCCGAGCACGGCGTCCGGGAGCTGTTCGAGCAGGGCCCGGCAGTGCAGCGGGTTGCCCCGGGTGTGGGCGTGCAGCCGGGCCGCCGCCCCCGGTGGGAGCGGGCCGCGGCCGATCCTTACTCCGAGTTCGGTGAGTTCCTGGACCGTCAGCCCGCCCAGCGGCATCCTTACGGTGGTGTCGTCGGCGAGGACCCGGCGCAGCCCCTCGGGCAGTCGCCGGTCATCGGCGTCCCGTACGGTCAGCACCGCCAACAGCTGGTCGGCGCGCAGCCGCCGCAGGGCGAAGGCCAGCGCGTACAGCGAGGGCGCGTCGGCCCAGTGGACGTCGTCCACCACCAGGACGACAGGGCCCCGGCTCTGGAGTTCGCCGACCGCCTCGAGCAGCCGGGACCCGGCGGCCAGCGAGTCGCAGTAGCCATGACCGTCGTCGACCAGCCGCGCCAGTACGCCGTACGGCAGCGTCGCCTCGTTCTCCGCGCCCCCGGCCGACATCACACTGGGCGCGGGCCACTCGGCGAGGGAGCGGCGGACCAGCGCGGTCTTCCCGATACCGGCCGGCCCTTCGACGACGACCAGCCGCGGCCGTCCGGCTGCGGCTTCTTCGTACAGCCGGTGGAGCAGCGCGCTTTCGGGCTTACGCCCGACGAAGTCCCCTTTTCCGCCGAGCTGTTCGGTCATGACGACCGCTCCCTACAAACGCCTCGGTTGTGCACCGGGTGGCTGCTCCACCGTACTCCTGTGGTGGTTTGTCACCGGTTCGCCGGTCGTACGGCGCACGCGTCGGAGAAGCCCTGACTCGTCAGGCCCAGTGCGCTGTTGATGCGGGAGCGCAGGTTCTCCACCGCGACGATCGCCGTGAGCTCGACGAACGCGGGCTCGCCCAGCCGGGCGAGCAGTTTCTCGGCGAGGGCGTCGGTGACGGTCGGCTCGGTGTCGGTCATGGCCTCGGCGTACTCCATGACCCACAGCTCCAGCTCGCCGAAGGCGTCGACGTGCTCCCGCCACGTCGGCACCAGACTGATCCTGTCCATCGGCAGGCCCAGGCCCTCCGCCTGCCAGTGGCCGAAGTCCATGCACCAGGAGCAGCCGATCCGCGCGGCGGACACCATGACGGCGAGGTGCTTCAGCCCGGGGTCCAGGGCCTTCCACCTGGCCACGGACTGCTCGAAGCGGGCGTAGGACATCAGCACCTTCGGGTTGTGGCCGACGGCCTTGCCCGGGTCGAGGACCTTGCCGTACTTGCGGCGGGAATACCATTCCGCGATGCGGATGAGGGGGGTGCGGGGCGGGTCGAGCGAGATGCGGGCCATGAGGTCGTTCCTCCTCGGGACGGCGCGGGATCGTGCCTTCAGCGGTACGACGGCCCGGCCCGGCCCGGATGTGACATCGCCGGAACCAGCCAGGGATCCCCGGCCGAAGGCTGGGGGAGAGTCCGGCGCAGCCGCCCGAAGCCCGAGAGGCCCCCAGCGGCCGATCGGGGCAAGGGCGGCATCAAGAGGAGGGGCCCACTCCGTGATGCGGATGAGGGGGGTGCGGGGCGCGATCACCTCCGGGGCGAGCTGCCGCAGCTCGCCCCGGATCAGCGTCAGCCGGTCCGCCCAGGGACCGCGCCGGCACCAGATGTTGAGCGTCGCTATGCGCGCGGCGTCAGCCGCAGGGTCAGCACCTGGAAGGGCCGCAGGCTCACCGCGATCCCGCCGTCCGCGTCGGGCTCGATCGGCTGCTCGCCGTCCATCGGTCGTTCCAGCAGGTCGGTGACCCGCGCGTGTGCCACCGCGAAGCCCGGCCGCAGGGTGGTCGTGGCCCGGCCGCCCAGCGACTCGTAGAGCCTGACCACGACATCCCCCGACCGGTCGTCGGCGAGCTTGACCGCCTCGATCACCGCCTCCCTGCCGTCCAGGCACACCAGGGGCGCGGCGGCCTCGGCGTCCGGCGCTCCGGGGGCGACCCGCAGCGGCAGGTTGAGCGCGTAGCCGCTCTCGACGGCGTCGGCGACGGACGCCCCCGGGAGGAGCGAGTACGTCATCCTGTGCGCGCCCTGGTCCGCCGCCGGGTCGGGGCTGCGGGGTGCGCGGACGAGGCTGAGGCGCAGGGTGGTGGTCGTACCGCCGTCCTCGCGGGCGGCGCGGCCGACATCGTGGCCGTACGTCGAGTCGTTGATGACCGCGACGCCGTAGCCCGCCTCGGCGACATGCACCCAGCGGTGGCAGAAGACCTCGAACCGGGCCGCCTCCCAGCTGGTGTTGGTGTGCGTGGGCCGGAAGACATGCCCGAACTGGATCTCGGCCGCCGAGCGGTCGGCGTGCACGTCCAGCGGGAAGGCCGCCTTGAGGATCTTCTCCGTCTCGTGCCAGTCGATCTCGGTCTCGATGTCGATCCGCGGGCTCCCCGCGCGGAGCCGTACGGTCTGCGTGATCTTCGACTTGCCGAAGCTCCGCTCGATCCGGACCGCGCCGACCAGCGGGCCGCTCTCGACCACCTCGATCGCGTCCACCTCGGTGAGGTCGGTGTACTGCCGCTTGTAGTGCCGGTCGATGTCCCAGGCGTCCCACTGGTTCGGCAGATCCGTGTGCAGCCGCAGCAGGTTGCCGCGCTCCCCCGGCGCCAGGACCTCGCGGCCGGCGGCCAGGTCCCGTACGGAGGCGAAGAGTCCTTCGTCGTCCAGGGTGAGGCGGACGAGGCCGTTGTCGAGGACGCGGTCGGTGACGGTAACGGGGACGAGCGGCTGCGCCTCGGTCAGCGGTGCCGCACCGGACGCGGGTACGTGGTGGGCGTAGACGGTGCGCGGCTTGCCGTCGGCGGTCAGCTCCGCGGGGACGGTGACGACCTCCGTGCGCGGCCGGGGCCCGGCGTTGTACACCCAGGGCGTGGCCTGGGCATGTTCAGCCCGTCCGACGTTTGAGGACGCCAGCGCGGACGTCGCCGCGGCGATGACCGCCTCCAGCTCCGCCCGCACCCGGGCGTACGTCGCCTCGGCCTCGCGGTGCACCCAGGCGATGGAGGAGCCCGGCAGGATGTCGTGGAACTGGTGCAGCAGCACCGTCTTCCAGAGGCGGTCCAGATCCTCGTACGGGTACCCGTACGAGGACCCCGCGCGGAGCGCGGCCGTGGCGGCCCACAACTCGGCCTCGCGGAGGAGGTGTTCGCTGCGCCGGTTGCCGGACTTGGTGCGGGCCTGGCTGGTGTACGTGGCCCGGTGCAGCTCCAGGTAGAGCTCGCCGGTCCAGACGGGGGCGTCGGGGTATTCGGCCTGGGCGTCGCGGAAGAAGGTGTTGGGGTCCTGGACGATGACCTTGGGGGAACCCTCCAGGTCACGCAGGCGGCGGGCCTTCTCCATCATCTCGCGGGTGGGGCCGCCACCGCCGTCGCCGTGGCCGAAGGGGACCAGCGACCGCGTGCCGCCGCCCTTGTCGGCGTAGTTGCGTACCGCGTGGGCCATCTCCTCGCCGGCGAAGACCGCGTTGTAGGTGTCGACGGGCGGGAAGTGGGTGAAGACGCGGCTGCCGTCGATGCCCTCCCACCAGAAGGTGTGGTGGGGCATCTTGTTGGTCTGGTTCCAGGAGATCTTCTGGGTCAGGAACCACTTCATGCCGGCCAGCTTCGCGAGCTGCGGGTAGGCGCCGGTGTAGCCGAAGGAGTCGGGCAGCCAGACTCCCTCGCACTCGACGCCGAACTCGTCGGCGAAGAAGCGCTTGCCGTGCACCAGCTGCCGGGCCAGGGCCTCGCCGCCGGGCAGGTTGCCGTCGGCCTCGACCCACATGCCGCCCACGGGGACCCAGTTGCCGGCCTTGGCAGCGTCCTGCATCCGGGCGTAGACCTCGGGGTAGTGCTCCTTGGCCCAGGCGTACTGCTGGGCCTGGGAGCAGGCGAAGACGAAGTCGGGGTAGTCGGCGGCCAGGGCCGTGACGTTGGAGAAGGTCCGCGAGGTCTTGCGTACGGTCTCGCGCAGCGGCCAGAGCCAGGCGCTGTCGATGTGGGCGTGGCCGACGGACGACAGGGTGTGCGCGCTGGCGTTCGCGGGCCGGGACAGCACATCCACCAGCTCGGATCGGGCGGCAGCGGCGGTGGCCGACACATCCGCGATGTCGAGGGCGTCGAGCATGCGCTCCAGGGCGCGGAGCAGCTCGTGGCGGCGCGGGTCGGTGTCGGGCAGTTCGCGCATCAGCTCGGCCGCGACCTCGATGTCCAGCATGAGGTGCCAGACGTTCTCGTCGAGTACGGCGAGGTCGGCGCGGGCGAAGGTGTAGAGCGGCTCGGGCGGGGCGGTGAGCTTGTCGCCGAAGGGGGTCGGCAGGAAGCCGTTGGCCAGGATGTCGGGGTTGGCGGCGGCCTCCAGCAGGAGTTCCACCGGTTCGCCGCCGGCCGCCGGGTTGGCGACGGGAACGTAGTGGTTCTGGGGCTCGATGCCCTTCACGGGGTGCCCGGCGGCGTCGTAGACCAGGGCCTCGGCCTGGTTGCCGGGCCAGTCGCCGACGAAGCCGAGGTCGAAGACGGCCTCGACGCGCTTGCCGGCCCATTCGGCCGGGACCGTACCGACGGCCCGGATCCAGCTGGTGGACCAGGGCCTCCCCCAGCGCTCACCGACCGCGAACGGCCCGTACTCGGCGGCCAGGGCCTCTTCCACCGGGACCGAGGCTCTCCCCCTGGCTTCGCTGGGGGTACCCCCAGGGACGTGCCAGGCGGTGAGCGTCAGCGGGACCGACGCGGCGTACACGGCCGGGCGGATCCGCTGCTTCAGCGCACGGTCGAGGCGGGCCTCCACCTGCTTGCGGTCGTCATGCATGGCTCAGTCCCGGAGATAGGCGAGGTCGGGTACGTGCTTCTGGTAGCCGTCGAGCAGCCGCTGGGCGACGGCCACGGAGTCGACCAGGGGGTGCAGGGCGAAGGCCCGCAGCGCGGCCGCCCGCTCGCCGGTGGTCGCGGCGTGGATGACCGCCCGCTCGACGGCCTTGACCGAGATGACCAGGCCGACCGCGTGGTCGGGCAGCGGGTCGCCGGTGATGGGGCGGGCGCCGTTGGCGTCCACGTGGCAGGGGACCTCGACGATCGCGTCGCCGTCGAGGGGCGGCAGGGCGCCTCTGCCGCGTACGTTGAGGATCAGGGTCGTACGTTCGTCCAGGGCGATGGCGCGCATGAGGGCCAGGGCGACGAGTTCGTAGCCGCCGGACTCCAGGTCGCAGGAGTCGCGCTCGCCGCCGCCGACGGCCTCGCGGACGTCGGCGCCGTAGGTGGCCTCGCGCTCCAGGCGGGTGGCGTCCCAGGCCTGGAAGGGGGCGGTGCCGGGGGCGCGCATCTGCTCGTAGAAGCGCTGCTGCTGGTCGAGCAGGAAGGCCCCGCGGGTGTGCTCGGCGGCGCGGGCGGCGGCGACCGACTCGCGGTTGAAGTAGTAGTAGTGGAGGTATTCGTTGGGCACCGCGCCCAGGGTGCGCAGCCAGTCCGCGCCGAAGATCTTCCCCTCCTCGAAGGAGGTCAGGGCGTCGTCGTCGGCGAGCAGGCGCGGCAGCAGGTCGACGCCGTCGACCCGGATGGCCCGCAGCCAGCCCAGGTGGTTGAGGCCCGCGTAGTCGAACCAGGCGCGCTCGGGGTCGATGCCGAGGGCCCGGGCGACGCGCTTGCCGAGGCCGACGGGTGAGTCGCAGATGCCGATGACGCGGTCGCCGAGGTGGCGGGACATCGCCTCAGTGACCATGCCGGCGGGGTTGGTGAAGTTGATGACCCAGGCGTCGGGGGCGAGCCGGGCGATGCGGCGGGCGATGTCGACGGCGACGGGGATCGTACGGAGTCCGTACGAGATGCCGCCGGCGCCGACCGTCTCCTGGCCGAGTACGCCCTCGTCCAGGGCGACGCGCTCGTCGATGACGCGGCCGGCGAGGCCGCCGACGCGGATCGCGGAGAAGACGAAGTCCGCGCCCCTGACGGCTTCGTCGAGGTCCGTGGTGACGGTGACCTCGGGCGGGTCGGGGACCCCTGCCGCCTGTTCGCGCAGCACTTTGACGATGGCGTCGAGGCGCCCGGCGTCGAGGTCGTGCAGGGTCACATGGGTGACTCCGCCGTCGGCCCGGTCCTCCAGGAGGGCGCGGTAGACGAGGGGGACCCGAAAGCCTCCGCCACCGAGAATCGTGAGTTTCACGCGGATTCACCTCGCGATGCCGCACCGGAGCGGCGGTCTGGGGTCGGCTTGTCGTCGGAGTAGGGGGTGTCGCTCCCCGGGGTGTCGGAGGGTACTTCGACCACCTCCACGCCGGCCTCGCTGAGCGCGGCGCGAGTCTTTTCGTCGGCGGGTGCGTTGGTCACGACGAGGTCGAGATCGTCGGGGCCGCAGACCCGGGCCATGCCGGTGCCGGGAAACTTCGCGGCGTCGGCGACGAGCACCACCTTGTCGCTGGCGGCGATCATGGCGCGTTTCACCGGTACTTCCACCGCCGTGGTGTCGAGGACCTGGCCGTCGGGCCGTACACCGCTGGTGCCGAGGAACAGCACGTCGGCGCGGACCTGGCGCAGGTTGTCCTCGGTGAGGAAGCCGACCAGGGAGCGGTAGTCGCGCCGGACGACACCGCCGAGCAGGACGAGCTGTATCTCCTTGTCGTCCTGCAGCTCCTCGTAGACGGCGAGGTTGCTGGTCATCACCGTCAGCGACCGGCCGCGCAGTTGCCGGGCGACCCGGTGCGCGGTGGTGCCGATGTCGAGCAGCACGGTCTCGCCGTCCCGGACCTGCGCCGCGCACCAGGCGGCGAGCGCGTCCTTGGCCTCCACCCGTACGCCCGCCACGTCGGTGAACGGGTCGTCCTCGCCGATGACCGGCACCGCACCGCCGTAGACCCGCTTGAGCAGGCCCTCGTCCTCCAGCAGCAGAAGGTCGCGGCGGATCGTCGCCTGGCTGGTGCCCAACTGCTCGGCCAGCGCGGTGACGGCGGTGGGTCCGTCCGAGCGGAGTGCCCGGAGGATCAGCTCATGTCGTCGGTCAGGAAGCATGGCGCTGACCCTACCCCTCAAAGTCGAGCACAGTCACGCACCTTTCTGAGCGACTCTTGTCAAATCTATGCGCGGAGTGAAAGCTTCTGCGCAATTCCCCTCCGGGAGAGGAAGGTCGCCCCGTGCATCCGGCACACAGCACCCCGTCCGGCGGGCAGACGCCAGACGTTTTCCTGTCGGGTCTGCCTGCAACTGGCCCTGGCCCAGCTCAATGTCGGGCACGGCACCGACTACAGCATGGTCATGGCCGCGGTGCTCATGGCCTCGGCGCCACTCGTCCTCGTCTTCGCGCTCTTCGCCCGTGGCTTCATCGCCGGCGCGACGGAGGGAGCGGTGCGCGGCAGAGCCGCCGCGCACCGCTCCTGTCTCCTAGGAGACGAAGTACGTCGGGTTCGGGATCTTGTACGTCTCGTCGGCGTAGCCGCCCTCGAGGTCCGAGTACTGGTCACCGAAGTTGCCGATGATGTCGTAGCCCAGGGACTCCACGTACGCACGGGTGCCGGCCTTGTACTGCACCGTGGTGCAGGTCCAGGAGGTGGCGGTGGCGCAGTTGCTCAGGTAGGCCGGCGGGGCCGCCTTGTTCTTGAGGAACACGTGGTCCGTGGCGAGGTTCAGGTCGTAGCCGTCGGCGGTGAGGTTCTTCACCGCCGAGCCGCGCTGGGCCTCGGCCAGGCCGGAGAGGAGGAAGACCTCGACTCCCTTGGAGTTGGCGTAGTCGACCAGACCGGTCATGCCGGGGACCGCCGGACGGTCCGCCTGGTCGACGTAGGCCGCCCAAGTGGTGCTGTTGTACGTGTAGTTCGTCTTCTTCTCGTAGTCGAGGCTGAGCAGCAGCGTGTCGTCGACGTCGAGGATGATCGCGGGCTTCTCGCCCTTCTTCAGGCCCTTCGCGGCGAGGGGCTTGATGTCCTTCTTCGCCTCGTCCAGAACACTGGCGGTGTCCTTGGCGTAGGCGCTGTCCGGCGAGGCCTGGTAGACGCCGTTGGCGTCCTTCGTCGTGCCGTAGTACGTGTCGATCTCGGTGACGAGCTTGCCGATGTTGTACGGCTCGCTGCTGTGCTTCGCCTCGGTGACCTTGCCGTTGTCGCCGGCGGTCGCGACACCGGTGCCGTACAGGGCACCGCCCGCGATGGCACAGGCGGCGGCTATGGCCGTCACTCTCACTGATCTGCGCATAAATGGGTCTCCGGATCCGGCCGTTGTGGCCAAGAGGTCAGGAAGTGACCCGGCACTGGCCTATTCGGGCCCCCCTCACCAGGTCACCGCCTATCTACGCGCATCACATCGCGGGCCACAACGGTCTTTGTGATTCCGTTATGTAAATTCGCGGGTGCGCCCCGGTCAGTTCCAGTGAGGGTAGGCGACCCGGTCCACGCCGCCCCCGGCGTCGAACGGGGTCACCGGTATCGCCACGACCTCGGCGAGCGCTGACGACTGCTCTGCGAATGACATACGGACTGGCCCTTCCTGTGTCTGTACGGCGGCTGTTGGCCCTTAGCCCGTGGCCCTCTGCACGGGGTGCGGGCGCGCGCGGAACCGTCCCCGCACCGCGCGCGCCCGCGGCTCATGGGGTTCCGCCGCTCTCTTGCGGAAACGCCCGGGCCACGAAGCTCGCGATGTGCTCGTGCAGCAACCCCGCCGCGCCCTCCGCGTCGCCGTCCAGCGCCCGCGCCAGGATCTCCCGGTGCTCGTTCGCCTCCTGCTCCCACGACGGCACCGCCTGCCATGGCCCGGGCTGCCGGGTGGCAGGGACCCGTGGTCCGCGCCAGTGAGGGCGGTGGGGGGTCGGTGTGGGTCCTCCTGCACCCGGGCCCCGTACGCCCCCCACTTGGCCCGGGGTGCCGGGCGGCCACGGATGCGTGGTCCGGGCCAGTGACAGGGCAGGAGAGCGAGCAACCCCCATCGGCCGGTAGCCGCCGACGGCGGGGTGGGTCCGTAGAGACGCTGAGGCGACGCGGAACGCCCGGTTCCGAGCTGGCGAGGAACAGGGCGGGCGACCACGCGGCGCCGGCCGCAAATCGACCGCAGCACTGTCTCATAGGACCCACCCCGACACGCCCCCGGCCCAACAACAAACCCACCGCGCCCCCGGTCACCGCAGAGCGAACCGAACCGCCGCCAGGTCCGCATCGGACGCGAGCCCCGCATGGTAGAGCCGCAGCTCGGTCGCGCCGAGCGCAGCGGCCACCGCGGCGTCGGCCGCGAGCGTGGCGGGGCTGCCGCCCATGCCGGCGACGACGGGGAGGTTGGCGGCGAGGACGGTGCCGGGGCGGCGGTGGGGGGTGCAGGCGGCAAGGCCGGCCGTGCCGGGGAGGACGAGGCCGTCGGCGTGGGCGAGGATGTGCGCCGGGTCGACGCCGGCGTTGGCGCCGGTGTGGTGGAGGGCGGGGTCGGCGTGGAGGAGGACCTGGAAGCCGTCGGGGGCCTCGTCGCGGACGGCGCGGATCGCGTCCCGCTGGAACGTACGGGCCACCTCGCCCCGCCACGAAAGTGTCGCCCCGGCGAGGTCCGCGCCGAGCAGCTTCTCGATGTCCGCCCATTCGTCGGGACCCGCCGTCCATTCCCCCGCCCACACCGGCGCCAGCGCGGCCCGGACCGCGGCCCGGAGGTCGTCGGGGTCGGCGCCGAGGCCGGCGTAGCCCTCGGCGCAGGTGGGGCAGAAGCACAGCGACATCAGGTATTGCGCGGCAGCGCCCAGCGGGACGCCGCCCACCTTGTCGTGGGCGTGGAGGTGGGCGAAGCCGTACCAGCCGCAGGACTCCAGTTCGGTGCCGGCCGCGCCGGGGCGGACGGCGGCCTCGGCGGCCAGCGCGGTGGCGTAGGCGCGGAACTCGGGCTGGGCGATGCAGGGCGCCCAGGGGTAGCGGTCGCCGTAGGCGTTGACCACCGACGTATGCGGAAAGTCGTCGCCCAGGCGGGAGTTGTGGGCCAGGACGACCCACGAGTGGACGGACAGCCCGGCGTCGGCCAGGGCCTCGGCGGCCGAGCCGTACGCGTCGAGGGACGGCACCCAGTCCTGCGTGTAGGGCCGCAGGGCGCGGCCGGCCCAGCGCCGTTCGGAGGGCGGGTAGAGGACGGCCGCGTGCCGGGCGGTGACGATCCGGTGCCGGGGATGGCGGGGGGTGAGGGCGCGGGTGGAGTGGTAGGCGGAGGCCAGCGTGACCTGGCCGATGCCGAGGTCGGCGAGGCGCTGGGGCGCGTCGGGGTCGCCGATGACGTCCCAGGGGTAGACGAAGACGGAGGCCTTGAGGTCAGAGGCCTTGAGGTCAGTGGTCACCGAGCAACGCCCGTTCACGCTCGATCAGTTCGGCCAGCTCCTTGACGTGTGCGGGCAGCGGTTCGGACAGCGGCGGCCGCACTTCGCCGACGTCGAGGCCGCGCAGCCGTACGCCTGCCTTGACCAGGGAGACGGCGTAGCTGCGGCCCTGGTGCCGGAGTTCGACGAGCGGCCGGTAGAAGCCGTCGATCAGCCGGTTGACCGTGTCGTCGTCCCTGGCGTCGAGCGCGGCGTGGAAGGCGAGGGCGATCTCGGGGGCGAAGCAGAAGACGGCGGAGGAGTAGAGCCGGACGCCGATGCCCCGGTAGGCGAGCCCGGTGAGCTCGGCGGTGGGCAGCCCGTTGAAGAACAGGAAGTCCTGGCCGGGCAGTCCGGAGCGCACCGCGCTGACGATGCGCTGCATCAGGTCGAGGTCGCCGACGCCGTCCTTGAGGCCGATGATGTTGGGGATCTTGGCCAGCTCGATCACGGTCTCCGGGGTGAAGACGGCGTTGTCGCGCTGATAGACGATGAGCTCCAACCCGGTCCCGGCGGCGAGTGCCGCGTAGTGCCGCAGCAGTCCCGCCTGGTCGGGTACGACGAGGTAGGGCGGCATCGCGAGGAGCCCGTCGGCACCCGCCTCCTCCGCGATCCGCGCGTACCGCAGCGCGAGCGCCGTTCCGTATCCCGCTCCGGCGACGACGGGAACCAGCCCGGCCGCCTCGGCGACCGCGGCCTCGACGCACAGGCCGAACTCCTCGGGGGTCAGGGCGTGGAACTCGCCCGTCCCGCAGCATGCGAAGACCGCCGCCGCACCCGCGTCGATCCCGTCACGTACGTGGGCACGGAAGGTGTCCAGGTCCAGGGATCCGTCCGGGCGGAAGGCCGTCACGGGGAAGAAGAGCAAGCCGTCCAGGCGCTGGGCCAGTGCAGCGACAGAGGTCATTACGGTGCACCCATCTGATTATTGTCCATATCCGTGAACATGGTTACGCTAAGGGAGCGTCCCAGCAGGGTCAAGCACAGCACCACCCATCGCCCATCACCCTCGGCTCAAGGAGAACGCGTCATGCCCGCTCCCCGCACCATCCTGCTCACCGGCGCCGCCGGCGGCGTGGGCACTCTGATGCGCGAGCTGCTCCCCAAGTACGGCTACGAGCTGCGACTCCTCGACCTCGTCCCGGTCGAAGGCGCCCCCGACGCGATCACCGCCGACCTCGGCGACCCGGCCGACGCCGACGTCATCCGCGAGGCCGTCCGGGGCGTGGACGCGATCGTGCATCTCGCGGGCATCTCCCTGGAGGCGTCCTTCGCGAAGATCCTGCACGCCAACATCCAGGGCACGTACAACCTCTACGAGGCCGCGCGCGAGGAGGGCGTAGCCCGCGTCATCTTCGCCTCCAGCAACCACGCCATCGGCTTCACCCCCCGCCCCCTCGGTGACGACCCGCTGGTCCCGGTCGGCACCCCGCACCGCCCCGACACCTTCTACGGCCTCTCCAAGTCCTTCGGCGAGGACCTCGCCCAGTTCTACTGGGACAAGCACGGCCTGGAGACGGTCTCGCTGCGCATCGGCTCCTGCTTCCTCGAGCCCACCTCGGTCCGCATGCTCTCCCTCTGGCTGAGCCCCGCCGACGGCGCCCGTCTCATCCACGCCGCGCTCACCGCCGACGACGTCAAACACACCGTCGTCTACGGCAGTTCGGCCAACACCCGCGTGTGGTGGGACCTCGCCCCGGCCCGCGCCCTCGGCTACGAGCCGCGGGACGACTCCGAGCCGTACGCCGCCGAACTCATCGCCAAGCACGGCGAACTCGACCCGGACGACCCCGAAACCGCGCGAATGGGCGGCCACTTCACGACGCGCCCGCCGATCTGGCCGCATTGACGGGCTAAGAGGCCGCGCGAATAGGTGGGGCGGCGTCGCGTGCCGACGGGCGGCGCCTGGCGGCGTTGTCGTCGGTCGACGACTCTCCCCAGACTCCGTCCAGGAGGTGCCCCCTGGGCGTGCACGACGACTGGGTGAACGGCCTATCCCGGCACCCGGACGGCACGCGCCTGGCCACGGCCTGCCGCGACCGGTCCGTACGCATCTGGGAGCCCGCGGGGCCGGACCTGGACGCACTGCTGCGCCGGGCCCGCTCCCGGGTCTTCCGCGAGCTGACGCCCGACGAACGGCGTGCGTACCTGCTGCCGGACCGGCCTCAGTCGTAAGTGCTGATCTCGATCAGATTCCCGTCCGGGTCGCGCAGATACACGCTCTCGATAGGCCCCAGCGCTCCCGTGCGCTTCACCGGGCCCTCCTCGACCCGAATGCCCTTGCTGATGAGCTCGGCGAGCACCTGCTCCAGGGGCGTACGGACGATGAAGCACAGGTCGGCGCTGCCACGGGTGGGGCGGCGGGCCTTGGGGTCGAGCTCGTGGCCGACCTGGTGGAGGTTGATCTTGCTGTCGCCGAAGACGAGCGCGCGGCGGCCGTCCCCGAAGGTCACCGGCTCCATGCCGAGGACGCGGGAGTAGAAGCCGATCGTGGCCTGGATGTCGGCGACGGTCAGGACGAGGTGGTCGAGCCGGTCGATCCGCATGCCGTCAGACACTCCTTCCAGGCGGAATCGCTGAGCAGGGGCCGGAACCGGGTGAGGAGCCGCAGCAAACCCGGGCCCCACCGGTCGGCGACGTCGGGGTTGGTGAGGACGAGGTCGATCTCGTTCGCCGCCGTCAGCTCGGCGAAGTCACGCCGGAGGGAGGGGGACGGCACAAACGTACGGCCGGTGAAGCGGTCATGGAAGACCGCGTCGTCGTCCGCCAGGCCGGCGTAGGTCGCTTCGCGGTCGCAGCTCGCGTAGTCGTACACCAGCTGCTCGGCCCCGGCGCCGATGACGGCGGTCAGTTCGGCGCGGCGGCCGAGCGGCAGCAGGGCGGTCGGGAAGCCGTCGGTGCCGTAAGCGGCGTGGCAGAGGCCGGCCAGCCGCAGCTCGGGGCGGGCGCCCCAGGCGGCGAGGAGGGCGCGTACGCGGAGCAGGTGGTTCAGCAGCGTGCCGCCGGGGTGGGCGATCTCCCCGGCGCCGAGCGTTCGCATGAAGCCGGCGGCTTCCTCCTCCACGGCGGCACATCCCTCCGTCAGCGGGTGGGGTCGGTCGGCACCCGTCCGTGGTTAGTCAGCGGACGGGTTGCCGCCAGGGCCGAAACCCGGGCCCTGCGTAGATCATGCGCGGCGGTCGATGCCCAAGTCAATCATCGGGTTTTTTTCGCCAACTCCAAGCTCTAGCTTGGGAGTTATGACTCTTGACGACCTCCGCGTCTTCACCGCCGTGTGCGAGGCCGGCAGCCTCAGCGCCGTCGCCCGTACGCTGACCTGCAGCCAGTCGGCCGTCAGCCAGCACGTCAAGCGGCTCGAACGCCAGCTGAGCCTGAGCCTGCTGGAGCGCCGGCCGCGCGGCGTCGCCCCCACCCACGCGGGACGCGTCCTGTACACGGCTGCAGCCACCGGTATCGGGGGCATCGACCTGGCGCTGGCCGAGCTCCGCGACCTGCGCGACGGAGGCGGCGGCACCGTCCGGATCACCACCGGCGCCACCACCGTGCGGCACTTCATGTCGGAGGCCGTGGTGGCCTTCCGGAAGCGTTTCCCCGAGGTCAGCCTGGAGTTCCAGACGGAGAACTCCAGCCGCAGCTGCTTCGACGCCCTCACCGCGAACGAGGCCGACCTCGCGTGGATCACCATCGGCGCCCCGGTCCGCGGCACCGAGCAGCGGCCGGTCATCGAACTCCCCTGGGTCCTCGTCGTCCGGGCCGACGATCCGCTCGCGAGCCGTGGCACCCTCGGCCCCGCCGACCTGGCCGACATCCGGCACATCCAGCTCCCGGAGAACTCCACCTCCCGGCGCCACCTGGAGGACCACCTCTCCCGCCAGGGCATCCAGCTCACCTCGACCACCAGCGTGGCCGACTGGGACACCGCCATCCTCCTGGCCGAACTGGGCCTCGGCCACGCCCTCGTCCCCGCCCTCCCCGCCCTCGACCCCGCCGGCGGCATCCGCCTCCTACCCGTCCCCGTCCTCCCGCCGCTGTCCGCGGGCTGGGCGGTCCGCCAGTGGGACGCGCTGAGCCCACCGGCCCGGGAGTTCGCGGAAGCGATCGCCGGGAGCCTGGCGCACCGGGCAGCACATCGTCAGGGACCGAACCACGTGGTCAGCGCCTCGCGCAGCCCGTCGTACGGCGCGGAGTCGGCAGCCCAGGCGACATAGCCGTCCGGGCGGACCAGCATCGCGGCGGGACCGTCGGACACCGCGACGAGGTCGACGCGGTCCTCCCACCCCCGCGCCAGGGCCGTCACCGCACCCTCTCCCGTGGCATCCAGCAGCACCGGCCGCCCGGCCCGCAACAGCCCCGGCAGCGGCGGTTCGGAAAGCCACTGGCCGTAGCCGACATCCGTACCGGCCAGCAGCTCGGACCACATCGCGAGTCACGTCTGTCAGTCTGGGTTGACAAAACTCGGAGTGTCAACCCAGACTGACAGACATGGATGCGGAAGAACTCGCCGAACGGCTCAGGTCGAACGACCCCGCCGTAGGCCTGCGCGCGGTGAGCGCCCTGCACCGGCTCGCCGAGCAGGTCGAGACGGCCTCCGTGGCACTCGCCCGGGAGCAGGGCTGGTCCTGGGAACAGATCGGGGACGCCCTGGGCGTCTCACGGCAGTCCGTACACGCGAAATACGGAAAGTGAGGCCCGCACATGTTCAAGCAGTTCGCCACCGGCGCCCGTGACACCGTCACGTCAGCGCTCGAAGAGACCCGCCAGCGCGGCGACCGGCGCATCAGCACCGAGCACCTGTTCCTGGGGCTGCTTCATGACCCCGGCTCGGCGGCGACCCGGGCGCTCGGCGTGGACCTGACGGCCGCGCGCGCCGCGCTGGGGGCGCTGGACCAGGCGGCGCTCGCCGCGATCGGGATCGACGTACGCGGAATCGAGCTGCCGGCCATTCCCGGTTCTCGCAAGCGCACGCCGTTCACCTCCGGCGCGCGGGCCGTCATCGAACGCGCCGTCAAGGAGACCGTCCGGACGCACAGCAAGCGCACCACACCCGAGCACATTCTGCTCGCCCTCCTGGACTGCGAACGCCCCGACCCCGCCGCCGAGTTGATGTGTACGCTGCGCATCGACCCGGCGGCCGTACGGGACCGGCTCAGCGGCCCCGCTCAGCACCCCCGTTGACCTGGAGGATCTGGGCGGTGATGCCGCCGTCGGCCAGCAGCCCCCGCAGGGCCTCCGTCAGCAGGACGGTGGTGAGCACGTTGGCCCGGAAGTTCCCGGTCCACAGCTCCGCCGTGGTCAGGTCGCCGCCGCCGAGGAGGACATTGCCGCCCGCGCTGTTGACCAGCACGTCCACCCGTCCGTACCGCTCGGCCAGCAGATCGCGGACCCGGGCCGCCTCCTACTCGTCGGCGAGGTCGGCGGGCAGAGCCAGGGCGCCGGCCCCGAGCCGCTCGACGGCGGCGTCCAGCACCTCCTTGCGGCGGCCGATCAGGACGACCTGGTCGCCGGCGCGTACGAAGGCATCCGCGACGGCGAGGCCGATACCCGTGCCGCCGCCGCTGACGACCACGATTCGCGACATCTCAAAACTCCAATTCGGTAATGGAACCGTAAAGCGCGATCGCTCGTTATCGAAGACATGACCGCTATGACCCCTGGCTCGAACGTCCCGCTCTCCGCCCCTCGCGTGGCCGTGGACGTTTCCGCGCCCGTCCGGCTGGATGTCTCGGGCCTGCTGATCGCCGCCGACGGCAAGGTGCGCTCGGACGACGACTTCGTCTTCTACAACCAGCCGAGTGGCCCGGGTGTGACGTACCAGTCCGATTCGATCACCGTTGACACGGTATCCGTCCCGGCGGGCATCGAAAAAGTGGTTATCACCGCGAGCCCGGACGCGGCCGGCGCCACCTTCGCGGGCATCGAACCGACGGCCACCATCCGCGACGCGGACAGCGGCACCGTCATCGCCACCTTCACCCCGCCCCAGCTCGGACCCGAGACCGCGCTCGTCGTCGTCGAGGTCTACCGACGCGGCGGCGCATGGAAGGCCCGCGCCGTCGGCCAGGGCTACGCCAACGGCCTGGCCGGCATCGCCACGGACTTCGGCGTGAGCGTCGACGAACCGGCGACTGCGCCTCAGGCTGCGCCGCAGGCCCCGCCCACCGGTCCCGCCGTCACGGACATCCCCCCGCCCCCGGCGGCGGCACCGGCGGCCTCCACCGGCAAGATCAACCTCGACAAGGGCCGGGTCAGCCTCAAGAAGAACCAGACCGTCTCCCTGGTCAAGGGAGGCAAGCCGCTGCTCTCCAGCGTACGGATGGGCCTCGGCTGGGAGCCCGCCTTCCGCTCCAAGGACATCGACCTCGACGCCTCGGTCATCGCCTACGGCGCCGACCGCAACCACATCGCGTCCTGCTACTTCGGCAAGCTCAGCATCCTCAACGGCGCCATCCAGCACTCCGGCGACAACCTCACCGGCGAAGGCGCCGGCGACGACGAGGCCATCACCGTCCACCTCGGCGGCCTTCCCCCCGAAGTCACCGGCCTCGTCTTCACCGTCAACTCCTTCTCCGGCCAGAAGTTCAACCAGGTCGCCAAGGCCTACTGCCGCCTCCTCGACGCCACCACCGGCGAAGAGCTCGTCCGCTTCGACCTCACCCAAGGCGAGCCCCGCACCGGCGTCATGATGGCCAAACTCATCAAGCAATTCTCCGGCGAATGGGAAATGACCGCCATGGGCGAATTCGCCGACTCCCGCACCGTCAAGGGCATGGTCAAACCCGCAGCCCAGGCGCTTTAGCGCTCCGCGCGGAGCGGACGGGGCCCGGGGTGCCGGGTGGGCACGGACGCGCGGTCCGGGGCCAGTGACAGGGGGAACGGGAACAACCCCCACCGACCCGCAGCCGCGCACACCCCCGGCCCCAGGACTACGGGGCGCACCCGGCGCAGGGCGCAACGCCGCCCCGGTGCAGGCGGCGTGCCGCTCAGCAGGGCTGCCGACGCCAAGGCCCCGTGATGGCGAGCATGATGCCGGGCTCCTGGATGTTGGCGAAGAGCGTCTTGCCGTCGGGCGAGAAGGTGACGCCCGTGAACTCGCTGTACACCGGCGCGTCGGCCGTGCCGATGTTGAACTCGTTGCGGGCGATCGGATACGTACGGCCGTCACCGAGGGCACCGAAGAGGTGCTGGATGCCCTCGCCGTCCTCGGCGATGACGAGGCCGCCGTAGGGGGAGACGGTGATGTTGTCGGGGCCGTCGAAGGCGCCGTCGACCGAGGGGGCGGGGTTGACGCCGAGCAGGACCTTGAGGGTCAGCGTGCGGCGCTTGGGGTCGTAGAACCAGACGGCGCCGTCGTGGGCGGTACCGGGGCTCTCGGCGCGGGCGTAAGAGGAGACGATGTAGGCGCCGCCGTCGCCCCACCACATGCCTTCGAGCTTGCGGGCCCGGGTGATCTCACCGGCGGCGAACTGCTTGCGCGTGGAGACCGACTTCGCGTCGCGGTCCGGGACGTCGACCCAGTCGACCCCGTACACGGTACCGATCTTCGTGGCGCGGGAAAGGTCGTCGACGAACTGGCCTCCGGAGTCGAAGCACTTGAAGGCCTGGAGCACGCCGGCGTCGTCGGCCAGCGTGCGGAGCTTGGCGCGGCCGTGCTTGAAGCCGGCCGGCGGGGTCCAGCGGTAGAGGAGGCCGTTGGGGCCGGAGGCGTCCTCCGTGAGGTAGAGGTGGCCTCGCTGGGGGTCGACGACGACGGCCTCGTGGGCGTAGCGGCCCAGGGCCTTGATGGGCTTGGGGTCGAGGTTGGCCTTGCGGTCGTAGGGGTCGACCTCGAAGACGTAGCCGTGGTTCTTGGTGAAGCCCTTGGAACCGGCCTTGTCCTCGGTCTCCTCGCAGGTGAGCCAGGTGTCCCAGGGGGTGCGGCCGCCCGCGCAGTTGGTGGCGGTGCCGGCGACGCCGACCCACTCGGCCACGTGGTCACCGTGCCGGGCGACCTCGACGACGGTGACGCCGCCGGCCGCTCCCGGGTCGTAGACGAGGCCCTCGGCGAGCGGCACCGGGTGCGGCCAGTCGGCGCGGGCGCCGGCCAGTTCGTGGTTGTTGGCGAGCAGGGTCGCGCCGCGCAGGCCCTCGAAGGTGGCGGTGCCGTCGTGGTTGGAGGGGGTGGACTCGCCGGACTCCAGGGTGGTGACGCCGGTCCGGGTGATGATCCGGTACGCGAAGCCCTTGGGGAGCGCGAGGACGCCGTCCGGGTCGGCGACCAGTTCGCCGTAGCCGAGCGCGCCGCTGTGCCGGGCGGTGTCGGCGGCCCCCGCGGAAGCAGCGGCGGGGGCGTCGGCGGCGAGCGCGCCGGGGGCGGTGGCGAGGACGTCCACGGTTCCGGCCAGCGCGATACCGGCACCGGTGATGGCCGAACGCTTGGCGAAGTTCCTGCGGGTGAGCGGCATGGATTCTCTCCTCGTGGGCCACGCAAAGCGCGGGTCATGGGACGGTAAAATACCGTGCGCCACACTCGCGCCCCATGACGAACGGCAGTTGAACTGAACCTGACGTTCCGCCACTGATTTACCGATGTCGAGCCCGTCTACTGCCCCCCGGTCGCCGAGCGGGCCTTGAAGGCGGCCTTACGGGCCTCCTTGGAGACGGCCTTGTCGGGGTGAAGGCGGCCCATGGCCTCCAGAACATCGGCCGTGGCGGGGTGGTCTACCCGCCAGGCGGCGGCGAAGAAGCTGTCGTGGCGGGCCACCAGATCGGTGACGAGTTCGCGCAGCAGCTCGGGGTTGTCGTCGGCGTCGAGCTGGGCGGCGAGGGTGTCGATGGTGAGCCAGAAGACCATGTCCTGGTCGGGGGCCGGGACGTTGGCGGAGCCGGTCTCGGTGAGCCAGACGCGGGCCAGGCCGCCGAGCTCGCGGTCGTCCAGGACCTCGCGGAGGGCGGGCTCGGCCTCCGCGCCCAGCAGGCTGAGGGTCTGCTGCGCGACCAGCCGCCGCCCGGGGGCGTCGCGGTCGTCGCCGCGCGCCGCCTGCAGCAGTTCGCGGGCCGCGTCGGCGGGCTTGCGGGTGCTCAGCCACTGGTCGGCCTCGCTGCGGGCGGCCCGGTCGGGGTAGCCGAACAGCGCCTCCAGCAGTACGGAGGCGGGCTGGTCGGCCAGCTCCCCGGCGGCCGGGGCGTGCATGCCCGCGTCGAGCATCCGGGCGCGTACGCCGTAGAGCCCGAGCGGGGTGAGCTGGACGATGCCGTAGCGGGAGACCTCCTCGGGGTCGATGTCCGGTGACTGGGCCTGCGCGGGGACGGCGGCCTCGCCCGTGTCGGCCCCGTCCGTGTCGGCCTCCTCGATCAGCGCCTCGTCCAGCGGCCGGTACTCGATCAGGCCGGTCGGGGCGAGCACCCGGAAGTGCTCGTCGAGGCGCATCATGACCTCGGTGACCTCTTCGAGGACGGCGTCGGTCGGGTGCTCCATCTCGTCCGGTACGACCATGGAAGCGGCCAGCACCGGCAGCGGCACGGCCCCGCCCTCGTTCTCCTCGATGGCGCTGAAGAAGTAGAGGTTGGCGAGTGCCCCGTCGAGGAAGTCCGCCTCCTCCTCCGGGTCCCAGTCCAGGCCGCCGAGGTCGTCCGGGCCGCCTTCGGCGTCCGCGTCCGCGATGCCGTCGAGCAGGACTTCCAGGTCGGGGGCGGCGGCCTCGGCGAGGGCGGTCTCGACGGCGGCCAGCCAGACCTCCAGCACCTCCTGCGGTTCACCGCCGTCGATCTGGCGCAGCGCGTCGCCGGGCACGGCCTGGCCGGCGGCGGCGTCCTCCAGGCCGTCGAACTCCTGCTCCGCCGACGCGGCCTCATCGAGGTCGAGCTCGACCAGGCCGGAGTCCACCGCGACGCCCCAGGCCTGCGCGGTCTGCGCGACGCCGTCCGGCTCGCCGTCCAGCCCGAGTTCGGCGGCGGCGCGCTGCCAGTCCTCGGCAGTCAGTTCCCCCATGGCGTCCACCTGGACGTGCGGCGCGGCCCAGCGGGCCAGCCGTACGGCCCGATCCAGCAGCGGTGCGGCGAGCGCGAGCCGTGCCAGCTCGTCCTCGGGCAGCAGCCGTACCGGCGGCAGGTCGAGGCGGTCAGCGGCCATGGCGGGGTCTCCTCATGGGGTGCGGGATGCAAGGACGCGAAGCGGACGCGCGAGCACACGGACCCAGCGTAGTCCTGCGGAGGCCGCGATTCGCCGCGTGCTTTCCCCTGCCCGTACGGGCGCGTGGGGTTCACCCTACGGGCGACCCTCGACCACGACCCCCGGGTCGTGGGCCTCAGGCCGTAGTGCTCCTCACACCCCCGGGCCCGTTTGGCCCGGGGGGCCGGGGGCAGACGGGCCCGCATGGCAGCAGTATCGATACTCCGGGCTAGAATGCCCCTTTTCGTCCCTGCCCTGATCGTTTTCGCGGGCGGCATCTGGGGCCTCGGTCGCGGCTCCATGTGGCAGGACGAGGCGACCACCGCTGTCATCGCCGGCCGGTCCCTCCCGCAGCTCTGGCGCACCCTCGGCAGCGTCGACGCCGTCCACGGCGCCTATTACCTCCTGGTACACGAACTGATCGTCGTCTTCGGCGGGGCAGTCCCGCTCGAAGTCCTCATCCGGGTCCCCTCCCTGCTCGCCGCCGCCGCTGCCGCAGCCGGCGTCGCCGCCGTCGCCCGGGCCACCTGGTCCCCGGCAGCCGGACTGCTGTCCGGTTCTGTCTTCGCGGTCCTGCCCGTCGTGAGCCGGTACGCCCAGGAGGGCCGCTCGTACGCCCTGGTCGCGGTGGCCGTGATCTGGGGGACGTACTTTCTCGTACGCGGCCGTTGGGTCGCCTACGCCGTCGCGCTGGCCGCGGCCTGCCTGCTGAACCTCTTCGCCATCCTCGTCCTGCCGGCCCACGCCGTGGCGCTGCTGCTCGGCCGCGCCGGCGCCCCCGCCTTCCGCCGCTGGGCCCTGGCCGTCCTCGCGGGCATCGTCCCCGCCGCCCCGGTCGCCTAGGTCGCCACCCACCAGACCGCGCAGGTCTCCTGGCTCACCCGGCCCGGCTGGCCCGCCGTCCGTGGGCTGCTGTCCGGTTGGACGGGCGGCAGGCTCGCCCTCGCGGCGCTGGGTGTGCTGTGCGCGGCGGGCGTGGCGGTCGGGCTGGCGGGGCTGCTTCCCCGGCGGCGGCCCTTTCCGACCCCGGAGGAAGGGCCGCCGGCCCGGCAGTTGCTGCTCGCGGGTGCCGGCGGGCAGCAGCAGGCCTCGCCGGTACGCGACTCCGGGGCCGGCGGCCCGGGAGTGCGGGACGCGGGGCCCGCCGGGCTCGGGAAGCGCCGGTATGAGGGGACCACGCTGGTCTCGCTGCCCGCGCTGGCGCTCGCCGTGGCCGTGCTGCCCCCGGTGGTGCTGCTGGCCGTGTCCCAGTTCCACCCGCTGTACCAGGATCGCTACGTCCTCTACGCCACCGCCGGCCTCGCCTGGCTGACCGGCGCCGCTCTCGCCGCGCTGGCGGTCCTCCGTAAGGGCGCGATCGTGGTCGCCGCCGCCCTCGTCATCGCGCTGGGCGCCTTCGCCTTCCCCGCCCAGCAGCATGTGCGCCAGGTCAACAGCCGCGCCGACGACCCGGCCGCCGCCGCCCGCATCGTGGCCGACGGCGCGCGCAAGGGGGACGCGGTCCTCTTCCTGCCCTCGGTGCGCAGGCTGGTCGCCGAGGCCTATCCGGCCTCCTTCAGCGGGGTCGAGGACGTCGCCCTCAAGAGCTCGGGCGCGGAGTCCGGCACGCTCGCGGGACGCGAGATCAAGGCAAGGAAGGTCGCCGCGGCCCTGAAGGGCGTCGACCGCGTGTGGGTGGTGAGCCGCTCGTACGTCCGCTCCGCCGACCTCACGGCCCCCACCGACCACGCGAAAAGTCAGGTGTTGCAGAAGCAGTTCAAGCAGACCCGGCTCACCCGGGTCCTGGGCTACGCGGTGCGGTTCTACGTCCGGAAGACGTAGACCGGAAGACGTAGAACCACACCTTTCGTACCGTATGCCTCAGTTGTGGCTGTGCAGTACCTCGTTCAGACCACCCCATGAACCGGAGCGCGGCAGCACCTCGACCGTGCCGGTCGTGGAGTTGCGGCGGAAGAGCAGGTTGTCCGCGCCGGACAGCTCAAGCGCCTTGACGATCTTGCCGTCGGGAAGGGTGACCCGCGTACCGGCCGTGACGTACAGACCGGCCTCGACGACGCAGTCGTCACCGAGCGCGATGCCGATGCCCGCCTCGGCGCCGAGCAGGCAGCGCTCGCCGATGGAGATGATTTGCTTGCCGCCGCCCGACAGCGTGCCCATGATCGACGCGCCGCCGCCGATGTCGGAGCCGTCACCGACCACGACACCCGCGCTGATGCGGCCCTCGACCATGGAGGTGCCGAGCGTGCCGGCGTTGAAGTTGACGAAGCCCTCGTGCATGACCGTGGTCCCGGCGGCCAGGTGCGCGCCGAGCCGGACCCGGTCGGCGTCGGCGATACGGACGCCCGCCGGGGCCACGTAGTCCGTCATGCGGGGGAACTTGTCGACGCTGGTGACCTGCAGGTGCAGCCCCTCCGCGCGGGCGGTGAGCCGCACCGCCTCGAGCTGGTCGACGGCCACCGGACCGAGCGAGGTCCAGGCGACGTTGGCCAGCAGGCCGAAGATGCCGTCCAGGCTCTGGCCGTGCGGCTTGACCAGGCGGTGGCTGAGCAGGTGCAGGCGGAGGTACACGTCATGCGTGTCCAGCGGTTGGTCGTCGAGCGACGCGATGACCGTCCGAACGGCGATCACCTCGACCCCGCGCCGCGCGTCCGGGCCCAGCGCCTTCGGGGCGGCCTCGCCGAGCAGTTCGGCGGCCTGCTCGGCCGTCAGTCGCTCGGTGCCGGCCGGGCCGGGCGCCTCGGCGAGCGCGGGCGCGGGGAACCAGGTGTCGAGAACGGTGCCGTCGGCGGCGACAGTCGCCAGGCCTGCGGCGACAGCACCGGTGGCGCGGGTAGCGGTCGTGTCAGTCATGTATCGAACGCTATCCGCTCACCCCGGCGCGTGCCCAACCCGCCCGCGATGCGGAACCGCCGCCGGAACACCACGGCCACGCCACCGCCCCGAAGCGTCCCGGGCCTCAGCCCTGGCTGACCGCCGTGACGGCTCCCTGCTCCGCCGCCGCCGGCCGGAACGCCGGCAGCCGGTGCGCCGCCAGAACCGTGGCCCCGGCGACCGCGACCAGCCCGGCGCACAGCGGCCACAGCAGCCCGGGCGCCGCCTGGTAGAGCGCCCCGCCGAGCGGCGCGGCGAGGACGACGCCGCTGATGGAGGCGCCGGCGTAGAGGCTCTGGAAGCGGCCCTGCAGGTGGTCCGGCGCGTTGTCGGCGACGTAGGCCGTCGACGGCGACTTGTAGAGGATGTCGCCAAGGGTGAGCAGCGCCATCATCACGATCGCCGTCGCGATGTGGCCGCCGATGATCAGTGCCGCGTAACCCGCCCCGAGAAGCACGATGCCCCCGCCGATGACGAGCAGGGGCGCACGCTGCCGGAGGGCCACGGTGACGGGCAGCTCCAGACAGATGACCAGGCCGCCGTTGATGGCGATGAGCGCGCCGTAGACGCCGGTTCCGATGCCGTGGTCGGAGAGGAAGACCGGGAGGGTGGAGTACTGCTGCCGGTAGACGGTGTCGGCGATCAGCACCGCGACCAGGACGACGAGCACGGCCGGGCGGGACTTTACGGCGCTCCACAGGCCGGGGGTGTCCGCGGTCACGGCCTCCGCCTTGTGCCGCCGGTCGCCGTTGGCCGGCAGGATGAGCGCGGCCCACCCGGCGAAGAAGAGCATGCCGGCGCCGTCGGCGACGAAGAGCCAGCCGTACGAGAACTGGGCGGCGATCAGCGCGCCCAGCGGCGGGCCGACGGTGACACCGGCGTTGGCGAAGAAGCGCAGCAGAGCGAAGCCCTGGCGCCGGGATCCCTCGGGCACCGAGAAGGCGATGAGCGCGGAGTTCGAGGCGCGGGTGATGCCGGTGCCGAACTGGCAGACGGGGAAGAGCAGCAGCAGCGCCCCGGTCGGCAGGACCGGCAGGACGGCCAGGCCGACCCCCGCCACGGTGAAGCCGACGATGAGGGTGCGACGGTGCCCGAAACGGTCACCGAACCAGCCGCCGGTGAAGTTGCCGACGACCATGCCGACACCGCCGAGGCCCGCGATGAGGCCGGCCTCCGAGGTGCTGAGCCCGCGCGGTCCCGTCAGGTAGACGAAGAGATAGACGAAGGTGAAGCTGACGGCCGCGACGACGAACATGCCCGCCGCCAGCAGCCATACCACCCTCGGTATGTCCTTCATCGCCTGTTTCATGCCCACTCCTGGATTCGATTCCCCACCAGAATCGATCATTTGCGGGGGTGAATGCCGGATACAGCAATGGACGGATCAGGTCGCGACCGGTATCGGCCATTTCAAGATCATCGGATCAGCCGGGCGAACATCACACGGGCCTGCTCCCGATCGAATTCACGGCCCGTGAGCAGCGCTTGCAGGCACAGACCGTCGGCCAGCGCGGCCAGCGCCCGCGCGGTGTCGCGGTCGGTCCGGCGGGCGATGACCTCCGTCATCAGATCCACCCATTCCGCCGCGATGGGCCGCACCGCCGACCGGCGCAGCGCCGCCAGGTACAGCTCGTACTCCAGCTCGGTGCGGACCCGGTCCCGGGTGACCATCTCGTCGACCAGACGCGCGAGTTCGGTCGCCAGGTCGGTCTCCGGGTCGGCGAGCTCCTTGCGTGCGTCCAGGTCCCGCTTGCAGGCCTCGTTGGCCTGGTGGAGGGCGGCGACCAACAGGTCGTCGAGGCTCGCGAAGTGGTACGTGGTCGAGCCGAGCGGCACATCGGCCTCGGCGGCGACCGCGCGGTGGCTCAGCCCCGCGATGCCTCGCTCACCGACCACCCGGATCGCGGCGTCGATGATGCGCTGGCTGCGCTCGGGGTCGTACCGGCGGGCCATCAGTGCGCGCCGCCCAGGTTGAGGACGACCACGCCGGCGATCACCAGGGCGAGGCCTATCAGCTTGGCGGCGTTGGCCGACTCACCGAGGAAGACCATGCCGATGGCGGCGATCGCGGCGGTGCCGGCGGCCGACCAGATGGCATAGGCGGTGCCGACCGACATCGTCTTCAAGGTCTGCGCGAGCAGCAGGAAGGCGATCAGATACCCGGTCGCGGTACCCAGGGAAGGCCAGAGCCGGCTGAAGCCGTCGCTGTACTTCATGGCGGTGGTGCCGAGGACTTCGGCGAGGATCGCGCCTCCGAGCATCAGGTAGACCATGCGTACGAGTGTACACATGGATGCGTACGGCCGTACACATAAGCGGGCGCCGCCCAACACGACGAGGCCCCCGGCAGGCTGGCTACCGGGGGCCTCGTTCGGTGCGTACGGATCAGACGTTGAAGCCGAGCGCGCGAAGCTGCTCGCGGCCGTCGTCGGTGATCTTGTCGGGGCCCCACGGGGGCATCCAGACCCAGTTGATCTTGAGGTCGTTGACCAGGCCCTCGGTGGCGGACTTGGCCTGGTCCTCGATGACGTCGGTGAGGGGACAGGCCGCCGAGGTGAGGGTCATGTCCAGGGTCGCGACATTGGAGTCGTCGATGTGGATGCCGTAGATCAGGCCCAGGTTGACGACGTCGATGCCCAGCTCGGGGTCGACGACGTCGTAGAGGGCCTCCCGGACCTCTTCCTCGCTGGCCGGCTTGGTGGTCACGGTGTCTACGTTGTCGCTCATGCGGTCTCCTTCTCGGACAGCGCCTGTGCGGTCGCGTCCTTCCACGCCATCCAGCTCAGCAGCGCGCACTTCACGCGCGCCGGGTACTTGGAGACACCGGCGAACGCCACGGCGTCCTCCAGCACCTCCTCCATCGCGTCGTCCGGCTCGACCTTGCCCTTGGACTGCATCAGCTCCAGGAAGGTCTCCTGGATCTTCTGCGCCTCCGGGTACTCCTTGCCGACCAGCAGCTCGTTGAGGACCGATGCGCTGGCCTGGCTGATGGAGCAGCCCTGGCCCTCGTACGAGATGTCATCGATCCGCGAGCCGTCGAGCCTGACGCGGAGCGTGATCTCGTCGCCGCACGTCGGGTTGACGTGGTGCACCTCGGCGTCGCCGTCGCGCAGGCCACGCCCGTGGGGGTGCTTGTAGTGGTCCAGGATCACTTCCTGGTACATCGAATCGAGCTTCACCAGTCAGCCGCCCTCATCACCCGAAGAAGTTCCGTACGTGCTCCAGCCCGTCGATCAAGACGTCGACCTCACCGGGCGTGGAGTACAGATAGAAGGACGCTCGCGTGGTCGCTGGAATTCCGTACCGCAGGCAGACCGGCCGCGCGCAGTGGTGGCCGACCCGGACCGCGATGCCCTGCTCGTCGAGGACCTGGCCCACGTCGTGCGGGTGGATGTCGCCGAGCGTGAAGGAGATCGCCGCGCCGCGGCCCTCGGCCGTGGTGGGGCCGATGATGCTGAGGTCGGGGACCTCCTGGAGCCGCTTGAGGGCGTACTCGGTGATCGCGTGCTCGTGCGCGGCGATACGGTCCATGCCGATGGCGGACAGGTAGTCCACGGCCGCGCCGAGGCCGACGGCCTGGGCGATCGGGGGCGTACCGGCCTCGAACTTGTGCGGCGCGGGGGCGTAGGTGGAGGAGTGCATCGAAACGGTCTCGATCATCTCGCCGCCGCCGAGGAACGGCGGAAGGTCCTCCAGCAGCTCCTGGCGGCCCCACAGCACGCCGATGCCGGTCGGGCCGCACATCTTGTGGCCGGTGAAGGCCACGAAGTCCGCGCCGAGCGCCTGGACGTCCAGAGCCGCGTGCGGGGCGGCCTGCGAGGCGTCGATCAGGACCAGCGCGCCGACGTCCTGGGCGCGGCGGACGATCGCCTCGACCGGGTTCACGGTGCCGAGGATGTTGGAGACCAGGACGAAGGAGACGATCTTCGTCTTCTCGGTGATGACCTGCTCTATGTTCGACAGGTCGAGCCGGCCGTCGTCGGTGAGACCGAACCACTTCAGCTTCGCGCCGGTGCGCTGCGAGAGCAGCTGCCACGGCACGATGTTGGAGTGGTGCTCCATCTCCGTGATGACGACCTCGGTCTCGCGGTCCACACGGTAGGGCTCGTCTGCGAAGCCCAGCATGTTGGCGACGAGGTTCAGCGACTCGGAGGCGTTCTTGGTGAATATCACCTCGTCGCGGCTCGGCGCGTTGATGAAGGCCGCGACCTTGTCCCGCGCACCTTCGTACAGCGCCGTGGCCTCCTCGGCCAGCGTGTGCACACCGCGGTGGACGTTGGCGTTGTGCTGCTCGTAGTACGAGTTCAGCACATCGAGCACCTGCTGCGGCTTCTGCGAAGTCGCGGCATTGTCCAGGTAGACGAGCTTCTTCCCGTCGTGGATCACACGATCCAGCAGCGGGAAGTCCTTACGGATCGTCTCGGTGTCGAGCAGGCCCGGCAGCTGCAGTTGTGTCACGCGGACGCGCCACCCTTCACGTACGACTCGTAGCCCTCGTTCTCCAGCGTGTCCGCGAGCTCCGGGCCGCCGGACTCGACGATCCGGCCGGCCGAGAACACGTGGACGTGGTCGGGCTTGATGTAGCGCAGGATGCGCGTGTAGTGGGTGATCAGCAGGGTGCCGACCTCACCGCTCTCGGCGACCCGGTTGACGCCCTCGGAGACGACGCGGAGCGCGTCGACGTCGAGGCCGGAGTCGGTCTCGTCGAGGATCGCGATCTTCGGCTTGAGCAGCTCGAGCTGGAGGATCTCGTGCCGCTTCTTCTCACCGCCGGAGAAGCCCTCGTTGACGTTGCGCTCGGCGAAGGCGGGGTCGATCTGGAGGCGCTGCATGGCCTCCTTGACCTCCTTGACCCAGGTGCGCAGCTTGGGGGCCTCGCCGCGGATGGCGGTCGCCGAGGTGCGCAGGAAGTTGGAGACCGAGACACCCGGGACCTCGACCGGGTACTGCATGGCCAGGAAGACACCGGCCCGCGCGCGCTCGTCGACGGTCATGTCGAGGACATTCTCGCCGTCGAGGGTGACGGTGCCGCCGGTGACCGTGTACTTGGGGTGCCCGGCCAGCGAGTACGCGAGCGTGGACTTGCCGGAGCCGTTGGGGCCCATGATGGCGTGGGTCTCGCCCTGCTTCACGGTCAGGTCGACACCGCGCAGGATCTCGCGGGGGCCGCCCTCGGCCTCGACGGACACGTGCAGGTCGTGGATCTCAAGCGTTGCCATGTGTGCCTCAGGACTCCTGGGTGACGGAGACGAGCACATCGTCCCCTTCGATCTTTACGGGGTATACGGGGACCGGCCGCGTCGCGGGCAGCCCCGACGGCTTGCCGGTCCGCAGGTCGAAGCTGGAGCCGTGCAGCCAGCACTCGATCTGGCAGCCCTCCACCTCGCCCTCCGACAGCGAGACGTTCGCGTGCGAGCAGATGTCGTTGATCGCGAACACCTCGCCCTCGGTGCGGACCAATGACACCGGCACACCGGCGAGCTCGACACGCTTGGGCGTGTCCTCTTCCAGCTCGCTCAGCGCGCAGGCGCGGACGAATCCGTTGGCTGTGGTCATCAGACGGACGCCTCCAGCTCGGCGTCGATCTTCGCCATCAACCGCTCCTCCAGCTCCGGCAGGCCGATCTGCTGGATGAGCTCGCCGAAGAAGCCGCGGACGACCAGCCGGCGGGCCTCGCCCTCCGGGATGCCGCGGGCCATCAGGTAGAAGAGCTGCTCGTCGTCGAAGCGGCCGGTCGCCGAGGCGTGGCCGGCGCCGACGATCTCGCCGGTCTCGATCTCCAGGTTCGGGACCGAGTCGACCCGCGCGCCGTCGGTGAGGACGAGGTTGCGGTTGAGCTCGTACGTGTCGGTGCCCTCGGCCTCGGCGCGGATGAGCACGTCGCCGATCCACACCGCGTGCGCGTCCTGGCCCTGCAGCGCGCCCTTGTAGGCGACGTTGCTGCGGCAGTGCGGGGTGTCGTGGTCGATGAAGAGCCGGTGCTCCTGGTGCTGGCCCTTGTCGGTGAAGTACAGGCCGTACAGGTCGGCCTCGCCGCCGGGGGCGCCATAGATCACACGGGGGCTGAGCCGGACCAGGTCGCCGCCCAAGGTGACGATCACGGACTTGAAGCTCGCGTCGCGGCCGACCAGCGCGGTGTGCTGGGCGATGTGGACGGCCTTGTCGTCCCAGTCCTGGACGGAAACGACGGTCAGCTTGGCGCCGTCGCCGATCACGTACTCGACGTTGGCGGCGAGCACCGCGTCACCGGTGTGGTCGATGACCACGACGGCCTCGGCGAAGGCGCCGACCTCGATGACCTGGTGACCGTAGGCGGTGCCGCCCGCGCCGTGGACGGCGATCCGTACCGGCTCGGTGAGCACCGTGTCCTTGGGGACGGAGACCAACGAGGCCTTCTCGAAGGAGCTGTACGCCTGCGCCGCGACCCGGTCGACCGGCTTGCCGGCCTTCCCGAGGCGAGCGTCGTCGCGGCCCACGGTCTCGACGGTGACGCCCTGGGGGGCGGTCACCTCGACCTTGACGCCCCCGTCCGCGACGGCGGTGCCGTCGTGGAGGCCGCGCAGCCGCTCGAGCGGAGTGAACCGCCACTCCTCCTCGCGGCCGTGCGGCACCGGGAAGTCGGCCACGTCGTAGGACGCGGGCGCGCTGACCCGGGCGTCGCGGGGGTGGCCGACCTGGATGGCCCCTTCGGTGGTGGCACCGGCCGGAATGGTTTCAGCCATGGCTGTCGTACGGCTCTCTTTCTCGGTTTCGTCTGGTGGGCGGCGGGATGGGCGCGCCGGTGTCAGCCGACGGCGCCTTCCATCTGCAGCTCGATCAGCCGGTTGAGCTCCAGCGCGTACTCCATCGGCAGTTCCTTGGCGATCGGCTCGACGAATCCGCGCACGATCATCGCCATCGCCTCGAACTCGGTCATGCCCCGGCTCATCAGGTAGAAGAGCTGGTCGTCGCTGACCTTGGAGACGGTCGCCTCGTGGCCCATGGACACGTCGTCCTCGCGGACGTCCACGTACGGGTAGGTGTCCGAGCGGGAGATCGTGTCGACCAGGAGCGCGTCGCAGAGCACGTTGGACTTGGAGCCCGCGGCGCCCTCGCCGATCTCGATCAGACCGCGGTACGAGGTGCGGCCGCCGCCTCGCGCCACCGACTTGGAGACGATGTTGGACGAGGTGTTCGGGGCCATGTGGACCATCTTGGCGCCGGCGTCCTGGTGCTGGCCCTCGCCCGCGAAGGCGATGGACAGGGTCTCGCCCTTGGCGTGCTCGCCCATCAGGTAGACGGCCGGGTACTTCATGGTGACCTTGGAGCCGATGTTGCCGTCGACCCACTCCATGGTCGCGCCCTCGTAGGCCACGGCACGCTTGGTGACCAGGTTGTAGACGTTGTTCGACCAGTTCTGGATCGTCGTGTAGCGGCAGCGGCCGCCCTTCTTCACGATGATCTCGACGACGGCGCTGTGCAGCGAGTCCGACTTGTAGATCGGGGCGGTGCAGCCCTCGACGTAGTGGACGTAGGCGTCCTCGTCGACGATGATCAGCGTCCGCTCGAACTGGCCCATGTTCTCGGTGTTGATCCGGAAGTAGGCCTGGAGCGGGATCTCCACGTGCACGCCCTTCGGCACGTAGATGAAGGAGCCGCCGGACCACACGGCCGTGTTCAGCGAGGCGAACTTGTTGTCACCGGCCGGGATGACGGTGCCGAAGTACTCCTGGAAGAGCTCCGGGTGCGTCTTGAGCGCGGTGTCGGTGTCCAGGAAGATGACGCCCTGCTCCTCCAGGTCCTCACGGATCTGGTGGTAGACGACCTCCGACTCGTACTGGGCGGCGACACCGGCGACGAGGCGCTGCTTCTCGGCCTCCGGGATGCCCAGCTTGTCGTAGGTGTTCTTGATGTCCTCGGGCAGGTCCTCCCAGGACTCGGCCTGCTTCTCCGTGGAGCGGACGAAGTACTTGATGTTGTCGAAGTCGATGCCGGAGAGGTCGGAGCCCCAGGTCGGCATGGGCTTCTTGCCGAACAGGCGAAGACCCTTGAGCCGCAGCTTCAGCATCCATTGCGGCTCGTTCTTCTTCGAAGAGATGTCGCGGACGACGTCTTCGGACAGGCCCCGCTTGGCAGCGGCACCGGCCACGTCGGAGTCGGCCCAGCCGTACTCGTAGGTGCCCAGGCCGTCGAGCTCCGGGTGAGTGGTCTCGGTGGGAGCAGTCATGCGGGGTTCCTCCCGGCAGTGCTTTCGGATGCGGTGGTGGTATGTGCTTGCGGAACAAAGGTCGTGCAGACCCCGTCGCCGTGGGCGATGGTGGCCAGGCGTTGCACATGCGTGCCGAGCAGGCTGGAGAAGACCTCGGCCTCCGCCTCGCACAGCTGCGGGAACTGCTCGGCGATGTGCGCCACCGGGCAGTGGTGCTGGCAGAGCTGCTCACCGGCGGATGCGGGGGCACTGCGCGTGGTCGCAGCGTACCCGTCCTGGCTCAAGGCCTTGGCGAGAGCCTTCGTACGGTCCTCGGGTGCCGCGGCCTCGATATCGGCCCGGTAGCGCTCGGCCTGGGCCGCGACCCGGGCCTTGGCGAAGGCAGACACGGCGGCCTCGCCGGTCTCCCCGCCTCCGGCGGCCCGGGCGATCCAGCGCAGCGCGTCGGCGGCGAGCTGGTCGTAGGCCTGGTCGAAGGCGTCCCGGCCGCAGTCGGTGAGCACGAAGACCTTCGCCGGACGGCCCCGGGTGCGGGCCCCGTAGACCCGCTTCTCGCGGGCTTCCACGATGTCCTCGGCGACGAGTGCGTCCAAGTGGCGGCGGACGGCGGCCTGCGTGAGGCCGAGCCGCTGCGCCAGGTCTGCGGCGGTGGACGGGCCGTGGTCCAGGATGGATCGGGCGACCCGGTTGCGGGTGCTCCGCTCCCCGGCCGTCTGCTCCTCTTGAGCCTCGCCCGCGTATTTCACAATGCCAGTGTTGCGTAATTCCTCAGGGACTGGCAAGCGGCCACCTCGGCGACCGAGGTGGGCTACGTCACTTAGGTATACCTAAGATAACCTGCGCGAATGATCAAATCGGCTGCGTCGGCGGGTACCGCCCGGCATACTCCCCCGCATGCCAGAAGTCCCCGGGCCAGGCCCCCTGTGCACCCGTGAGTCGCTCGCGGCCGACCTCCGCCGGCTCGGCGTACGCGAGGGCCAGACCCTGCTCGCGCACTCCTCGCTGAGCTCCCTCGGATGGGTGTGCGGCGGCGCCGTGGCCGTCGTTCAGGCGCTGCTCGATGCGCTCGGCCGAACTGGCACCCTCGTGGTCCCCACGCACACCGGAGGCAACTCCGATCCGGCGGAATGGGGGAATCCACCGGTGCCCAAGGACTGGTGGCCGCACATCCGCGCGTCGATGCCCGCGTACGACCCGCGCATCACGCCGTCGCGGGGCGTCGGCGTCGTCCCCGAGACCGTACGGACCTGGCCCGGCGCCATCCGCAGCGCCCACCCCCAGACCTCCTTCGCCGCGATCGGCCCGCGCGCCGCGGAGATCACGGACGGGCACGCGACCGACTGCGCCCTCGGCGAGCGCAGCCCCCTGGCCCGCCTGGAGGACGCCGGCGCGACCGTGCTGCTCCTCGGCGCCGGATTCGACTCCTGCACCGCCTTCCACCTGGCCGAATACCGGATCCCCGGTCCCCAGGCCGACCGTTCCTTCGCCCTGACGACGGCCGGGGGCCGCCGGTGGACCACGGTCCGGGAGACCTCCTTCACCGCCGAGCGCTTCGACGAACTCGGCGCCGCCTTCGAGGCCGATCACCCCGTCGTCCGCTCCACGGTGGGCGCGGCTACCGCACGGCTGTTCCCGCTGGCCGAGGCGGTCGCGCACGCCGAGGGCTGGCTGGCCGAGCACCGACCGCGCAGCCCTGCCGCCGAGGGTGTCCCAGGCTCTTCGTAGACTGCCCGTCATGGGAAACGAGCCCGCGGTTGAAGTGGCCGGACTGGTCAAGCGGTACGGCGCGAAAACGGCGGTGAACGGGCTCGACCTCACCGTGGAGCGCGGCGCCATCGCCGCCGTGCTCGGCCCGAACGGGGCCGGGAAGACCACGACGGTGGAAACCTGCGAGGGATACCGCCGTCCGGACGAGGGCAGCGTGCGGGTCCTGGGCCTGGACCCGGTAGCCGAGAGCGCGGCGCTGCGCCCCCGCATCGGGGTGATGCTGCAGTCGGGCGGCGTCTACGCGGGCGCCCGGGCCGAGGAGATGCTGCGCCACACCGCCAAGCTGCACGCGAGCCCGGTCGACCCCGGGCTGCTGATCGAGCGGCTCGGCCTGGAGTCCTGCGGCCGTACGCCCTACCGGCGGCTCTCCGGCGGCCAGCAGCAGCGGCTGGCCCTGGCGATGGCGGTGGTCGGACGCCCGGAGCTGGTGTTCCTGGACGAGCCGACCGCCGGCCTGGACCCGCAGGCACGCCGGGCCACCTGGGACCTCGTACGGGAGCTGCGCGCCGACGGCGTCACGGTCGTACTGACCACGCACTTCATGGACGAGGCCGAGCAACTCGCCGACCACGTCTCGATCATCGACGCGGGCCGCGTGATAGCGGGCGGCACCCCCGAGCAGCTGTGCCGGGGCGGTGCCGAGAACACCCTGCGCTTCTCCGGGCGCCCCGCGCTCGACCTGGCCTCCCTCCTCAATGCCCTGCCCGCCGACTCGGCCGCCGCCGAGCTGACGCCCGGCAACTACCGCATCGAGGGCAAGGTCAACCCGCAGATGCTGGCCACCGTGACCTCCTGGTGCGCCCAGCACGGCGTCATGCCGGACCGCCTCGCCGTCGAGCGGCGCACGCTCGAAGACGTATTCCTGGAGCTGACCGGCAAGGAGCTGCGCGCATGACCACCTTCGCCCCCGACCCGGGCGCGGCCCCGCTCCCCCGCATGATCGGCGCGCAGACGGCGCTGGAGACCCGGATGCTGCTGCGCAACGGCGAGCAGCTGCTGCTGACGGTGATCATCCCCAGCCTCCTCCTGTTGCTCTTCGGCACCGTCGACATCATCACTGTGCCTACTCAAACTGCGGGCGGCGCGGGCAAGTCCGTGGACTTCCTGGCCCCCGGCATCCTCGCCCTCGCCGTGATGTCCACCGCCTTCACCGGCCAGGCCATCGCCACCGGTTTCGAGCGCCGCTACGGGGTCCTCAAGCGGCTCGGCGCGTCCCCGCTGCCGCGCTGGGCCCTGATGACCGCCAAGACCGGCTCCGTCCTGGTCACCGAGGTCCTGCAGATCGTCCTGCTGACCGTGATCGCCTTCGCCCTCGGCTGGTCGCCGCACGGCAACCCGCTGTCCGTACTGCTGCTCCTGGTGCTGGGCACCGCCGCTTTCTCCGGCCTCGGCCTGCTGATGGCGGGCACCCTGAAGGCCGAGGCGACCCTTGCCGCCGCCAACCTGGTGTTCCTGCTGCTGCTGGTGGGCGGCGGCGTGATCGTCCCGCTGGACAAGTTCCCGGCCGGCGTCCGCTCCGCGCTGGAGCTCCTGCCGATCTCCGCCCTCTCGGACGGCCTGCGGGACGTGCTCCAGCACGGCGCCGGCACCCCGTGGGCCGACGCCGGGATCCTCGGGGTGTGGGCGGTGCTGGGGCTGGGGGCGGCGGCGCGGTTCTTCCGCTGGGAGTGACTACGGTTTACGTGCCGGGCTTGCGGCCGTACACGTACACGTCGTCGCCCTTCTTCAGCAGGCTCCAGTACTTCGCGGCGTCGCTGTCGCGCATGTTGACGCAGCCGTGCGAGCCGGGCGGGGACCAGACGCTGCCCGAGATGGAGTGGAAGGCCTGGCCGCCGTCGAAGAACTGGCTGTAGGGCATCGCCACGTTGTAGAGGTTCGAGACATGGTGCCTGTCCCGCCAGTAGATCTTCTTCAGGCCGGTCCGGGTCTCGTAGCGGTTGCGTCCGCTGCGGATCGGCACCGGGCCGTAGACCAGGCTGGAGCCGTCCTGCACCCAACTGATCTGCAGCGTGAGGTTGACGCAGGCGATCCGGCCCTTGTTGGTGGGGCACTTGCCCGCCTTGTTGGGGTTCTTGCCAACGGCCTTCTGCTTGATCATCAGGTCCATCACACCCCAGGTGACCGGCCCCGCGTACCCGACGTTGGGGCTGATGCCGTGCTTGGTCTGGAACGCACGGATCGCCTTGCAGTCGCCCGAGGACTGGCGCCCGTCGACGGGCCGCCCCAGGAACTTCTCCACCTGCTTCTGGTACGGCCCGGTCCGCGTCGTACACGTCGACGACGCAGCCGCCCCGCCCGCCCCCGCCATGACCACCACGGGCGCCACCAGCCCCACCACCGCCGCACCCACGCCAACACGCCGGCCTACCGCGCGTATCCCTCCGCCACCACCGCTGCCGCCCATGGCCCCCGCCTCCCGCTAGCCCGTTCGATGCCGTTGCCCTACAAGACAGACATCACCGGCCAATGGTTGCGCCTGGCTCATTCGGCCTGCCGTCGTGAGACACCACTCACCGACTCGTCCTCGTGTGCCTCGAGACACCGGAGGGAACTGGCATGCCTCGTAGATATCCCCCGGCACCACCCTGGGCGGGTCCGCCCGAGCGTTTTCGCTCATTTCACGAAGGAGTGACGCAGTCGACGAAGCGCGTGAAGCCGGTGTCCTGGCCGCTGTTGACCGCGAGGAAGCCGTTGTCCGGACCGTGGCTGGCCAGCAGGCACATGTCGTAGCGCACGACGCGGGGGTGACCGGAGGTGGCCGGTTCCTTCACGGCGGGGGCGGCGGGCGAGTCGGCGGCGCTGAAGGCGACGGCGGCGGTGCCGCTCAGAGCGGCGGCGGCGCCTCCGTAGAGCAGGTGACGCCGGTTGACGGTACCTGTCATGATCCCCCCAAGCCTGGCCGTACCCTATTTACCCCTCGTGAAGGATGGCACAAAGGGGCGCCTACGATGGGCGGGTGTCGAACCTGAACCCCTTCGCCGCCATCGCACAGCGCTGGACGCCGTCCCCGGTGACGCTCCGGCGGGCCGCCATGGGCGCGCTCGTCATGAGCGTCGTGATCGTGGTGACCGGCGGGGCGGTCCGGCTGACCAGTTCCGGGCTCGGCTGCCCGACCTGGCCCACGTGCACGGGCGACAGCCTCACCACGACCAGCGCCATGGGCATCCACGGCGCCATCGAGTTCACCAACCGCATGCTGACGTACGTGCTGTGCGCGGCCGTCGGCTGGGCGATCATCGCGGCGCGCTCCGCCAAGCCGTGGCGGCGCAGCCTGACCCGGCTCGGCTGGGCACAGTTCTGGGTCGTCATGGGCAACGCGGTGTGGGGCGGTTTGACGGTGCTGACCCACCTCAACCCGTACATCGTCGCCGCCCACTTCCTGCTCTCCGCCGCGCTGATCACGGTCGCCATGCTGACCTGGCAGCGCACCGCCGAGGGGGACGGCGCCCCGCGCCCCCTGGTCGGCAAGCCCGTCAAGCAACTCGCGTGGATCACCACCGGTGCCACCGTCTCCCTCATCGCGGTCGGCACCCTGGTCACCGGAGCGGGTCCGCACGCCGGCGACCACAGCGACGTCCCCCGGGTCGGGATCGACTGGAAGACCATCACCCAGCTCCACGCCGACCTCGCCTGGATCGTCTGCGGCCTCGCCATCGCCCTCTGGTTCGTCCTGCGCGCCGTCGACGCCCCCGCCGGCCCCCGCGCCCGGGCCCGTGACCTCCTGGTCGTCCTGCTCTCCCAGGGCGTCATCGGCTACGTCCAGTACTTCACCCACCTCCCGGAGGCCCTCGTCGGCCTCCACATGCTCGGCTCCACGCTCGTCTGGATCGCGGTCCTGCGGGTGCTGCTGAGCATGCGCGAGCGGCCCTTCACCGAGCTGGGTGACATCCCCTCCCCGGCGGCGGGCCTGGCCCCGGCGAGCATCTCCTAACGCCGCCGTCGCGGTCGCTGGGCCCGTGGCTGTCCGGAGTCCAGGGACGCAATTGTCCTTGCCCCATAGGGGTGACGAATCAGCCCAGGCCGTAGACCCTGCGGGCGTTGTCCACGGCGAGCATCGCGGCGACCCGTCCGGCGTCGTCCGACGACCACGCGCCGTCCGCGACCCACCGGCCAAGCACCCGGCGGACCGCGTCGCGGAAGAGCTCGGCCCCGACGACGTACAGCTCGGGGAGTCCGTAGGCGTCCGTCGAGAAGAGGAGCTTGCCGAAGGGCGCGAGCTCCAGGAATTCGGCGAGTACGTCGGGTGCCCGGGCGCCGACATGGGTCAGGGCGAGCCCGACGTCGGCGTAGACGTGCGGGAAGGCGTGGGCGAGGTAGGCGGCGTGGCGGTGGTAAGGGTAGCCGTGCAGGAGTACGAGATCCGTGCCGAGCCCGGCCGTCGCCCGCAGGAAGTCCGTGAGGAGCGCCGGGTCCGCGTGGTCGAGGCGCAGGTCGGGGTCGCCGAACCCGGTGTGGAGCTGGAGGGGCAGCCCGGTGGAGACGGCGGTCCACAGCAGGTGGCGCAGGAGTACGGGGTCGGTGAGCCGCCCCCCGACCGGCCGGTCGGAGAGCCACTCGCCGGCGGCGCGGCGTACGTCACCGGGGGCGGGGGGTTGGGGTGCCAGGGCGAGGCCGTGGCGGTAGGCGGCGATGGACTTGAAGCCCACGGCGTTCACGGCGGCGGTGTGCACGGACTCGGCGAGGTTGGCGACGAAGCCGTCCACGGTGCCGGAGGTGTCGGCGACCTGCTCGGCGAGCTGCTCGAGCCGCACGACCTCCCGGGCGGTCGCCCCGGCCGCCGCCGCCAGCTCGCCGGGCCCGGTCAGGTCGCCCGGCAGCCCCGTGTCGACCAGGTACGCCGTGATCCCCGTCGCCCGCAGCAGCCTCCGCCCCGCCTCGTACGCCCCCAGCTCCCGGCGCCGCGCCAGATACCGCGCCGGCGTCGCATGCGGCTCCAGCCCCAGCAACGGCGGGCACCAGCGCCTCACGGCGAACCCGGCCTGCGTATCGAAGAACGTCGTCCCCGGCGCGGCCGGTGCGTCCGACTCCGTCAGGTACGCCTCGAACGACGCGAGGCCCAGGTCGCCCCGCAGTACGCCGTGGCAGTGGTGGTCGACCAGCGCGGGCAGCTCAATCATGTGCGCGCCCACCCCTCCGGGTTGGGGGTAGGCCCTCCGCCTGATGCGGAGGGGTTGGCCCAACCCGCCCGCATCCGGCAACGGCGCGCACCACGACGGTGGGAGGCCGGGGGTGCGTCGGCGGGCCGACGGTCCGTGGCCGGGTTGTGCCAACCTCCCCCAAAGCTTCCTTGGGGTGCCCCCATCTCGCTCCGCTCGCCATGCGGAACGCCTTCCCACACCCCGGTCTGGTCGGCAGACCCCAGCCCACCGGGGCCAGAGTGCGGGGCCAACACCCACAACCCGGGGGCCGGGGCGGTAGCCCGCCTCACCAGCGCCACCGCGTGGCTTCCGCGATCTCCTCGGGGCTGCTCTTGGCGAAGCGTTCGGCCTCGGCCCGCCGAACCGCCAGCACCGCGCCATGCAGCACCTCACCGAGCGCCTCACGAAGCACACCGCTGTCCTCGAAGGCGTCGGCCGCGTCGCCGAGGGAGAGCGGGAGCCGTTCCTGGTCGCCGCGGGTGGCGGGGTCGCCGGTGACGGGCTCGGGGAGGGGGCCGGCGCCGGCGAGGCCGACGGCGATGACGGCCCCGACCACCAGATACGGGTTCGCGGCGGCGTCGAAGCACTTGAGCTCGGCGTTGGGGTTGTCGCCGGCAACGAACCGCAGCGCGGCCTCGCGGTTCTCGAGGCCCCAGCAGCGGAAGGCGCCGGCCCAGCGGGAGGGTTCGAGGCGGAGGTAGCTGGCGGGGCTGGGGGCGCCGATCGCGAGCAGGGCGGGCAGCTCGGCGAGCAGGCCCGCCAGGAAGGCCTCGCCGGCCGGAGTCATGCCGTACGCCCCGTCGCCCCCGTCCAGCAGGCCGGAAGCGCTCACGTGGAGGTGGCAGCCGTTGCCGACCTGCCCGGCGGTGAAGGCCGGCGCGAAGGAGGCCCGCAGCCCGTGCCGCAGGCTTACCGCCCGTACGGTCTCGCGGACCAGGATGACGTCATCGGCGGCGCCGACGGGGTCGGCCGGGGCGGTGGAGACCTCGAACTGCCCAAGGGTGTACTCGGGGTGCACCTGGAGGACGTCTATGCCCTGGGCACCCAGCGCCTCGTACAGGTCGCGCAGGTAGTCGGAGCGCTCGACGACCCGGGTCAGCCCGTACGCCGGGCCGTCCCCGGCGGGGTCGACGATCCACTCCGTCTCGAAGCCCATCCGCAGGTCGAGGCCCCGCTCGGCGGCCCGGGCGACCATGCGCCGGGCGAACTGCCGCTGGCAGGCGGGGTGCGGCGCGCCGTCCTGCTGGTAGCGGTCGGCGGGGGCCCAGGCCCAGCCGGACTGGGCGGCCAGAATGGTGAGCCGTTCCAGGTCGGGGAAGAGCCGCAGGTCGCCGTCGGGCCCGCCCAGGTGGGGGGTCGCGGTGATCATGTCGTCCGACGTGAAGACGTCAAAGACCGGTGACATGCCGACCCCGCTGTAGGCGGCGTCCGCGAGCCTGGCCGTGGGCACCGTCTTCACGCGGTTGACGCCCGCGTTGTCGGTCCAGCTCAGCGCGACGCCTCGTACGCCTTCCGCGGAGAGCCGCGCCGCCTCCTGCCGCGCCACGACCCTGTGCTGCTCCCGCGCTTCCGCGTCCACCCGTGCCTCCTAGCCACCCGTGACAAGACCATCACTCGTATGGTCCTTAACGGATGACCCCGGTGTCAGGTGTTGGCTGGACTGCCGATCTGAATTCCGGCCATGCGCTTCCACTCGTACGGTCCCGTGCGGATCTTCGCGGCGAAGTCGCCGTCGAAGTCCTCGTGCACGGTGACGCCGGATCGCTCGACGGCGCGCTGCGCGAGCTCGTACGTAGGAGCCACCAGGTCGCCCCACTCGCCGTTCTCGCCGACGAGGACGATGCGGGTGCCGATCTCGCCGATGTACTCGACTGTGGCCTCGGCGCCGCCGCCGTGGCTCTTGGCGAACGCGTCGATCTGCTTGGCGAGCCGCGCGACGCGGCGTTCGGCCAGGCGCTCGGCACGGGCGGCGCGGGCGGCGGCCTTCGGGTCGTCTACCAGGGTGTCTGCCATGACAGAAATGCTACCCGTCGGTAATCAGCGCAGGAAGGGGTCCACGGCCACGACCACGAACAGCAGCGTCGCGTAGGTGATCGACCAGTGGAACAGCCGCATCTCCTTGAGCTTGGCGCCCGTGATGCCGGCCTTGGCCCGGGCATGCAGCCCGTGCGCCTCCTTGAGCCAGAAGCCGCCGAGGACCACCGCCGCCACCGGGTACAGCCAGCCCGTGGCGCCCAGCGGCCACCACAGGGTGAGCGAGACCAGCACCATCACCCAGCTGTAGATGACGATCTGCCGGGCCACGACCTGGTTGCCGGCGACGACCGGCAGCATCGGGACGCCCACGCGCTCGTAGTCGTCCTTGACCTTCATCGACAGCGGCCAGTAGTGCGGCGGCGTCCAGAAGAAGAGGACAAGGAAGAGGACGAAGGGCGCCCAGGCCAGCTCGTTGCGCACCGCCGACCAGCCGATGAAGACCTGCAGGCAGCCGGCGACACCGCCCCAGACGATGTTCTGGGCGGTGCGGCGCTTGAGCCAGATCGTGTAGACGAAGACGTAATAGAGGATGGCCGTCAGCGACAGCGCGGCGGACAGCGGGTTGACGAGCACCGCGAACCACACCGTGGAGACCACCGACAGCGTGATGCCGAAGACCAGGGCCTCGCGGGGCGAGACCATGCCGGTGACCAGTGGGCGCTGCTCGGTGCGGTGCATGAGCGCGTCGATGTCGCGGTCGATGTACATGTTGAGCGCGTTCGCGCCACCCGCGGACAGATAGCCGCCGATGACCGTCAGCGCGACGCGGCCCAGATCGGGCACACCACCGGCGGCCAGGAACATCACCGGAACAGTGGTGATGAGCAGCAGCTCGATGATGCGCGGTTTGGTCAGCGCCACGAATGCCATGACACGGGCACCGAACGGCCGGTGACCCGTACTCGACCCGATGGCTCCGGCGGGCCGGGATTCGACGGCCGTCACGAACACCCCTGAGGAAAAGTTCAGCAACTGCAAGCGGGCTCCGCTTGCGCGTACCAGGCCACTCTAGACGTAGCGGATACTCCGCCCTGCCGGGGGGGTGCCCCGTGTTGTCCCCATACCGCAATGGAGCGGTGCCCCACACGCCGTATCGAGTTCAAGAGGCGAAGACACTCTCGGCGGGGCAGGCTGAGATCAGGTCCTGGCCGACCAGGGCCTGAGCCCGGCCGCCGCGCCGGGAATGTCCGTCCGAGGAGATTGGTTGCCGCAGGCGTCGAGCCAGTACCGCACTGCTCGCATAGCGAGACCGCTCGAATAGGTGCTCGCCCCTACAGGGGTAGGCTCGACAACGCCCGGTAGGCACCCCGTCACCGGTGTCCAGCATGTGGAAAGGAGCCCTGAGACAGGGTGAGTACCGAGCCGACCACCACAGACCTCGAATGGACCGAACTGGACAAGCGGGCTGTTGACACGGCCCGAGTCCTGGCCATGGATTCCGTGCAGAAGGTCGGCAACGGCCATCCGGGCACGGCCATGAGCCTGGCACCCGCCGCGTACCTGCTCTTCCAGAAGCTGATGCAGCACGACCCGGCGGACACGCAGTGGGTGGGCCGCGACCGGTTCGTCCTGTCCCCCGGTCACACGTCGCTGACGCTCTACACCCAGCTCTTCCTCTCCGGCTACGGCTTGGAGCTGGACGACCTCAAGGCCTTCCGCACCTGGGGCAGCAAGACCCCCGGCCACCCGGAGCACGGCCACACGGTGGGCGTCGAGACCACCACGGGCCCGCTCGGCCAGGGCATCGGCAACGCGGTGGGCATGGCCATGGCCGCCCGCTATGAGCGCGGCCTGTTCGACCCGGACGCGCCGGCCGGTGAGTCGGTCTTCGACCACACCATCTGGGCGATCGTCTCCGACGGCGACCTGGAGGAAGGCATCTCCGCCGAGGCCTCCTCCCTCGCGGGCCACCAGAAGCTCGGCAACCTGATCGCCCTGTACGACGACAACCACATCTCCATCGAGGGCGACACCGCGACCGCGTTCTCCGAGGATGTGCTGAAGCGGTACGAGGCCTACGGCTGGCATGTGCAGCGCGTCGAGCAGGACCCGTCGGGCGACTTCGACGTTCACGCCCTGTACGCGGCCTACCGCGCCGCCCAGGCCGTCACCGACCGCCCGTCGATCATCGCGGCCCGCACCATCATCGCCTGGCCGGCCCCGCACGCCCAGAACACCGAGGCCGCGCACGGCTCCGCCCTGGGCGCCGAAGAGGTCGCCGCGACCAAGCGCGTACTGGGCTTCGACCCGGAGAAGTCGTTCGAGGTCTCCGACGAGGTGCTGGCGCACGCCCGCAAGGCCCTGGACCGGGGCCGCGAGGCGCACTCCGCGTGGAACAAGCGCTTCGAGGAGTGGCGTACCGCCAACCCCGAGCGTGCCGCCGAGTTCGACCGGATCCAGGCGGGCGAGCTGCCCGAGGGCTGGGAGAACGCGCTTCCGGAGTTCCCGGCCGGCAAGGACGTCGCGACCCGCAAGGCCTCCGGTGAGGTGCTGAAGGCCGTCGGCGCCGTGGTGCCCGAGCTGTGGGGCGGCTCGGCCGACCTCGCGGGCTCCAACAACACCACGATCGACGCCTCGTCCTCCTTCCTCCCGGCGGACAACCCGCTGCCCGAGGCCAACCCCTACGGCCGCACGGTGCACTTCGGCATCCGCGAGCACGCCATGGGCTCGACGATGAACGGCATCGCGCTGCACGGCAACACCCGCATCTACGGCGGCACCTTCCTGGTGTTCTCCGACTACATGCGTCCCGCCGTCCGCCTGGCCGCGCTGATGAAGCTGCCGGTGACGTACGTCTGGACGCACGACTCCATCGGCCTCGGCGAGGACGGCCCGACCCACCAGCCGGTCGAGCACCTGTCCGCGCTGCGCGCCATCCCGGGCCTCAACGTCGTGCGCCCGGCCGACGCCAACGAGACCGCGATCGCCTGGCGTGAGATCCTCAAGCGCCACGCCACCAAGCCCGCCCCGCACGGCCTGGCGCTCACCCGCCAGAACGTCCCGACGTACGAGGCCAACGACGACGCCGCGAAGGGCGCCTACGTGCTCTTCGAGGCCGAGGGCGGCGAGCCCCAGGTGATCCTGCTGGGCACCGGTTCCGAGGTGCAGCTCGCCGTGGAGGCCCGCGAGGCGCTGCAGGCCGACGGCATCCCGGCCCGGGTGGTCTCCGTACCGTCCGTCGAGTGGTTCGAGGAGCAGGACCAGGCGTACCGCGACAGTGTGCTGCCGCCGACCGTCAGGGCCCGTGTCGCCGTCGAGGCGGGCATCGGCCTGACCTGGTACCGCTTCGTGGGCGACGCGGGCCGGATTGTGTCCCTGGAGCACTTCGGGGCAAGCGCCGACTACAAGGTCCTGTACCGCGAGTTCGGGCTGACCGCCGAGGCCGTGGCCGCCGCCGCCCGCGACTCCATCGCCGCAGCGACTCGCTGACGTATCCGACTTACGAGGAGATGCAAGACCAATGACAGACGCACTGAAGCGCCTCTCCGACGAAGGCGTGGCGATCTGGCTGGACGACCTGTCCCGCAAGCGGATCACCTCCGGCAACCTCGCGGAACTCATCGACTCCAGCCATGTCGTGGGCGTGACCACCAACCCCTCGATCTTCCAGAAGGCCATCTCCAGCGGTGAGGGCTACGAGCAGCAGGTCACCGACCTGGCTGCCCGCAAGGTCACCGTCGAAGAGGCCATCCGCATGATCACCACGGCGGACGTACGGGACGCGGCCGACGTGCTGCGCCCGGTGTACGACTCCACCGGCGGCCAGGACGGCCGGGTCTCCATCGAGGTAGACCCGCGCCTGGCGCACAACAAGTTGGCGACCGTCGCCGAGGCCAAGCAGCTGGCCTGGCTGGTGGACCGTCCCAACACCTTCATCAAGATCCCGGCCACCAAAGCGGGTCTGCCGGCCATCACCGAGGTCATCGGCCGCGGCATCAGCGTCAACGTCACGCTGATCTTCTCGCTGCAGCGCTACCGCGAGGTCATGGACGCCTACCTCTCCGGCCTGGAGAAGGCCAAGGAGTCCGGCCTGGACCTCGCGCAGATCCGCTCGGTCGCGTCCTTCTTCGTGTCCCGCGTGGACACCGAGATCGACAAGCGCCTGGAGAAGATCGGCACCGACGAGGCCAAGGCCCTCAAGGGCAAGGCCGCGCTCGCCAACGCGCGGCTCGCCTACCAGGCGTACGAGGAGGTCTTCTCCTCCGACCGCTGGGCCGCCCTGGAGAACCACGGCGCGCACAGGCAGCGCCCCCTGTGGGCCTCCACCGGTGTGAAGGACCCGGCCTACCCGGACACGATGTACGTGACCGAGCTGGTCGCCCCCGGCACCGTCAACACCATGCCGGAGGCCACCCTCGAAGCCACCGCCGACCACGGCGAGGTCACCGGGGACACCATTCGCGGCACCTACGAGCAGGCCAAGGCCGACCTTGACGCCCTCGCGGCGGTCGGTATCGACTACGACGACGTCGTCCAGCTCCTGGAGGACGAGGGTGTGGAGAAGTTCGAGCAGGCGTGGACCGAGCTGCTCGACTCCACCGCCGCCGAGCTCGAGCGACTCGCGCCGAAGGAGGCGTAAGCACGTTGAGCAGCGACAATCCGCTGCGTGACGCACAGGACCGACGGCTCCCGCGTATCGCGGGGCCGTCGGGCCTGGTCATCTTCGGCGTCACCGGTGACCTCTCCCGCAAGAAGCTGATGCCGGCCGTCTACGACCTGGCCAACCGCGGTCTGCTGCCGCCGGGCTTCTCGCTCGTCGGCTACGCCCGGCGCGACTGGGCGGACGAGGACTTCGCGCAGGTCGTGCACGACTCCGTCAAGGAGCACTCGCGGACCCCGTTCCGCGAGGAGGTCTGGCAGCAGCTCGCCGAGGGCATGCGTTTCGTGCCCGGCGACTTCGACGACGACGCGGCCTTCGAGAAGCTGAAGGCCACCATCAACGACCTCGACAAGGCCCGGGGCACCGGCGGCAACTTCGCCTTCTACCTCTCGGTGCCGCCCAAGTTCTTCCCCAAGGTCGTCCAGCAGCTGAAGAAGCACGGCCTCAACGAGGGTCCCGGGGACGCCTGGCGACGGGCTGTCATCGAGAAGCCCTTCGGCCACGACCTCAAGAGCGCCGAAGAGCTCAACCAGGTCATCCACCAGGTCTTCCGGTCCCGGAACGTCTTCCGGATCGACCACTACCTGGGCAAGGAGACCGTCCAGAACATCATGGCGCTGCGGTTCGCCAACACGATGTTCGAGCCCCTGTGGAACCGTTCGTACGTCGACCACATCCAGATCACCATGGCCGAGGACATCGGCATCGGCGGCCGGGCCGGCTACTACGACGGCATCGGCTCGGCCCGTGACGTCATCCAGAACCACCTGCTGCAGCTGCTCGCCCTGACCGCGATGGAGGAGCCCGCCTCCTTCGACGCCAACTCCCTGGTCACCGAGAAGCTCAAGGCGCTCAGCGCCGTCAAGCTGCCGGACGACCTGGGCAAGCACACCGTACGCGGCCAGTACGCGCACGGCTGGCAGGGCGGCGAGGAGGTGCTCGGTTACCTGGAGGAGGAGGGGATCAACCCCCAGTCCAAGACCGACACCTACGCCGCGATCAAGCTGGAGATCGACAACCGCCGCTGGGCGGGCGTCCCCTTCTATCTGCGCACCGGCAAGCGGCTGGGCCGTCGGGTCACCGAGATCGCGGTGGTCTTCCAGCGCGCGCCGCACTCCCCCTTCGACACCACCGACACCCAGGAGCTGGGGCAGAACGCCCTGGTCATCCGGGTCCAGCCGGACGAGGGGATCACCATCCGCTTCGGCTCGAAGGTGCCGGGCACGTCGATGGAGATCCGGGACGTGACGATGGACTTCGCGTACGGCGAGTCCTTCACGGAGTCCAGCCCCGAGGCCTACGAGCGGCTGATCCTGGACGTGCTGCTCGGTGACGCCAACCTCTTCCCGCGCCACCAGGAGGTGGAGGAGTCCTGGAAGATCCTCGACCCGATCGAGGAGTACTGGGACAAGCACGGCCGGCCCGAGCAGTACACGGCTGGGACCTGGGGCCCGAAGGCCGCGGACGAGATGCTCGCACGAGACGGCAGGAGCTGGCGCCGGCCATGAACATCGATCTGACGGAGACCACGTCAAGCAAGATCAACTCTGCGCTGATCAAGGCGCGGAGGGCCGCCGGGAGCCCGGCGGTCGGCATGGTGCTGACCTTGGTCATCGTGACGGACGAGGGCAATCACTACGACGCACTCAAGTCCGCCAGCGAGGCGTCGAAGGAGCACCCGTCACGGATCCTCGTCGTCATCAAGCGGCCCGGCCGCTCGCCGCGCGACCGCCGTAAGGCCCGCCTCGACGCCGAGGTACGGGTCGGCGGGGAGACCGGCACCGGCGAGACCGTCCTGCTGCGCATGCACGGCGAACTCGCCAACCACGCCCAGAGCGTGGTGCTGCCGCTGCTGCTGCCCGACGCGCCGGTCGTGGTGTGGTGGCCGGAGGTCGCCCCGGAGAACCCCTCCGAGGACCTGCTCGGCCAACTCGCCGCCCGCCGCATCACCGACGCGGCCGCCGCCGAGAACCCGGTGGCCGCGCTGGCACTGCGCGCCGACACGTACACCCCCGGCGACACGGACCTCGCCTGGACCCGGATCACGTCCTGGCGCAGCGTTCTGGCGGCCGCGCTGGACCAGAAGCACGCCGAGCTGACCGGCGCCGTCGTCGAGGGCGAGGCGTACAACCCGAGCACCGAGCTGCTGGGGCTGTGGCTGGCGGAGCGCCTCGGCGTGCCGGTCGAGCGGCGCGTCTCGGACGGCCCCGGCATCACCGCCGTACGGCTGGCCACGGCCGACGGCGAGATCTGCCTCGACCGCCCCAACGGCTCGCTGGCGGAGCTGGCGATGCCGGGCCAGCCGGACCGCCACGTCGCACTGCAGCGGCGCACCACGGCCGAGCTGATCGCGGAGGAGCTGCGGCGGCTGGACCCGGACGAGGCGTACGCGGCGGCGGTGAAGTTCGGCGTGAAGCGGCTGTCGGAGCCCCAGCCCGCGGCGGCGGGCGCGGCGCCGAAGCCCGCGCCGCCGAAGGAGAAGGCGGCGGCGAAGTGAGCGCGCCGCAGGTCGTCGTCCACCGCGACAAGGAACTCATGGCGAAGGCCGTGGCGGCCCGGCTGATCACGAAGATCGTGGACGCCCAGGCCGCCCGCGGCGCCGCCTCCGTCGTCCTCACCGGCGGCCGCAACGGCAACGCGCTCCTGGCCGCCCTCGCCGAGTCCCCCGCCCGCGACGCCGTCGACTGGGCCCGGCTCGACCTGTGGTGGGGGGACGAACGCTTCCTCCCCGAGGGCGACCCCGAGCGCAATGTCACCCAGGCCCGCGAAGCCCTCCTGGACGCCGTCCCGGTCAGCCCGTCCCGTGTGCACCCCATGCCCGCCTCCGACGGGCCGTACGGCAGTGACGCCGACGCGGCCGCCACCGCCTACGCGGAGGAGCTCGCCAAGGCCGCCGGCCCCGAGGACCACGGCCCCGTGCCCTCCTTCGACGTCCTGATGCTCGGTGTGGGCCCCGACACCCACATCGCCTCGCTCTTCCCCGGCCACCCGGCCGTCCGGGAGACCGAGCGCACCGTCGTCGGCATCCACGGCGCCCCCAAGCCGCCCCCGACCCGCATCTCCCTCACCCTCCCCGCCATCCGCGCCGCCCGCGAGGTCTGGCTCCTCGCCGCCGGCGAGGACAAGGCCGGCGCCGTCGCCTTCGCCCTCTCCTCCCCCGGCGAACTCCAGGCCCCCGCCGCCGGCGCCTACGGCCGCTCCCGCACCCTCTGGCTCATCGACACCACCGCCGCCGCTAAGCTCCCCCCCGAGCTCCGGCCGCCGCGCACGGCCTGAGCGCCGCCTCCGAAAGCCGGAAGCCCCAGTCGTCGGACTGGGGCTTCCGGCTTTCGGCTACCACCAGGAGGAACCTATGCAGGGCACCAGCGAGGCAGTCCTGTCCACACGGGGCGGGCTGTCCGCCGTCGTGACCGAGGCTCTGGTCACGACCGCACCCGCCGCGCCGGCCTGATCCTGGCGGCCGCCCGCGGCGTCGGGGTGCTCACCATCTCCCTCTGCCTGATCGCGGGCATCCGAGGGCCAGGTCCCGGCGGTGCCTCGGGGCATCGCCGGGACCCGGCCGCTGCGTCAGCGGCCGCGCAGCGAGCGGTACTTGGCGACGAGAGCCTTGGTGGAGGGGTCGAGGCCGGGGACGTCGGCGCCTTCGGTGAGCGCGGGTTCGACGCGCTTGGCGAGGACCTTGCCGAGCTCGACGCCCCACTGATCGAAGGAGTCGATGTCCCAGATGGCGCCCTGGACGAAGACCTTGTGCTCATAGAGAGCGACGAGCTGGCCGAGCACCGAGGGAGAGAGCTCGCTGGCCAGGATCGTGGTGGTCGGGTGGTTGCCGCGGAAGGTCTTGTGCGGGACCAGTTCGGCGGGCACGCCCTCCGCCGCGACCTCTTCCGGGGTCTTGCCGAAGGCGAGGGCCTGGGTCTGGGCGAAGAAGTTGGCCATCAGGAGGTCGTGGTGGTCACGGAGCGGGCCGAGTTCGCGGAGGGGCTCGGCGAAGCCGATGAAGTCGGCGGGGATGAGTTTGGTGCCCTGGTGGAGGAGCTGGTAGTAGGCGTGCTGGCCGTTGGTGCCGGGGGTGCCCCAGACGACGGGACCGGTCTGCCAGGAGACGGGGTTGCCATGGCGGTCGACGGACTTGCCGTTGGACTCCATGTCGAGCTGCTGGAGGTAGGCCGTGAACTTCGACAGGTAGTGGCTGTAGGGCAGCACCGCGTGTGACTGCGCGTCGTGGAAGTTGCCGTACCAGATGCCGAGCAGCCCCAGCAGCAGCGGGACGTTCTCCTCGGGGGGCGCGGTCCGGAAGTGCTCGTCGACGAGGTGGAAGCCGGCGAGCATCTCGCGGAAGTGGTCGTGGCCGATGGCGACCATCAGGGAGAGCCCGATGGCGGAGTCGTAGGAGTAACGGCCGCCGACCCAGTCCCAGAACTCGAACATGTTCTCCGTGTCGATGCCGAACTCCTTGACCTTCTCGGCGTTCGTCGACAGAGCCACGAAGTGCTTGGCCACCGCATCGGCGCCCAGGCCGTCCAGCAGCCAGGTGCGGGCCGACGTGGCGTTGGTGATGGTCTCGATCGTCGTGAAGGTCTTGGACGCGATGATGAACAGCGTCTCGGCGGGGTCCAGGTCCCGTACGGCCTCGTGGAGGTCGGCGCCGTCGACATTCGATACGAAACGGAACGTCAGATCACGGGCGGTGTAGGGACGCAGCACCTCGTACGCCATCGCGGGGCCCAGATCGGAACCGCCGATACCGATGTTGACGATGTTCTTGATGCGCTTGCCGGTGTGGCCGCGCCATTCGCCGGAGCGGATCTTGTCGGTGAAGACCGTCATCTTGGTGAGGACGTGGTGCACGGCCGGGACGACGTTGTGCCCGTCGACCTCGATGACGGCCGAGAGGGGGGCCCGCAGCGCGATGTGCAGCGCGGCACGGTCCTCGGTGACGTTGATGTGCTCGCCGCGGAACATCGCGTCGCGCAGCTCGGCGACCCCGGTCGCGGCGGCGAGTTCGCGCAACAGGCTCAGGGTCTCGTCGTTCACCAGGTGCTTGGAGTAGTCCAGGTAGAGGTCGCCGACCTGGAGGGTGTAACGCTCGCCGCGTTGCGGGTCGGCCGCGAAGAGTTCACGCAGATGCGTATCCCCGAATTCTTCGCGGTGCTTGACGAGTGCGTGCCATTCGGGCCGCTGGTCGAGTCGGATCGGGCTCTGCGCGTTTTTGTCGGACATCAGTCCACTTTCTCCTCGTCCTGCCTGCGGGACCAAACTAGTTGATTACGCGACGGGCAGCCGAAGCCGGGCCAGTGCCACCGCGCCCGCGCCGCCGTTGTGCACCGGAAGCACCCGCAGGCCCAGTTCCTCGGCGCGAGCGGTGACCCGGCCGAGCAGCGGGCCGTGCGGGCCGAGCAGGCTGCCGGCGGCGACCAACGGCTCGTCCTCGCGGGGCTCGAGGGCGGCAACGGTGGCGGCGAGTTCGTCGGCGGCGTCGTCGAGCAGGCCCGCCGCGACCTCGTCACCGTCCTCCTCGGCGGTCACGGCGAGCGGGCTGAGCCGGGCGAGCCGCACCGGGGGCTCGGCGTAGGCGAAGGGCACCAGGCGGTGTCGTAGCAGCTCGCATTCATGGCGGCTGGGCCGCTCCTGGGCGAGGTAGGGGCCGCCCGGGGTGCCGACGTAATGCGACAGCACGGCCTCCACGAGCGAGGTCCAGGGTCCGCGCCCGTCCAGGGCCTGCAGGGCGGCGCGCAGCACCTCGCGGCCCAGCCAGAAGCCGCTGCCGCTGTCGCCGAGGAGCCAGCCGTTGCCGTCGGAGAGATACAGCCTGCGGCGGTTCTCGATCCGGGCCGCGACCGCGCCGGTGCCGGCCACGATGGCCAGGCCGTCGGAGGGGGTACCGTCGGCGGAGGCGAAGGCGATCTCGATGTCGCCCAGCACCTCGATGGACCGGGCTGTGATGCCGTTGGCGGAGAGCGCGGCGTCCAGGCACGACATGGCCAGTTCGTACCCGGCGTCGGGTCCCGCGTCGGACGCGCCGCCCGCGAAGCCGCCCACCACCGACCGTACGGCCCCCCGCTGCCGCGTGTCGGGCGCCGCAGCCCTGATCGCCGCCACCAGGTGCCGGGTCAGCTCCGCCCTGGGCACACTCATGGCATTGCCGGGCCCCCCGGCGCCCTCGCCGAGCACGGCTCCGTCGTCGTCCGCGAGGTACGCCCGAGTGCGGGTGCCGCCGGCATCGATGCCGATCACCAGCGGCCGGTGCTCAGCAGTCACAACCCTGAGCATACTTTTTTGAGGGCTCGTTCGCCTCCGCTGACGCGCACGGTCAGCCGCACGGCGCACCTATGCGAAGGCCCCCAGGGCCTCCCGGGGGCGTTCGCGTGCCTGGGGCGTATTAAATCTCACCCCGGAGCTTCGCAAGCGCCTCGGCGAGGATGGCTTCGCCGTCGGCGGCACTGCGCCGCTCACGTACATAGGCCAGGTGCGTCTTGTACGGCTCGGTGCGCGGCGGAGCCGGCGGGTTCTCCTCGTCCTGCCCGGCCGGGAAGCCGCAACGCGGGCAGTCCCAGGTCTCCGGGATCTGCGCGTCGCTGGCGAAACTCGGCTGGGTCTCGTGCCCGTTCGAGCACCAGAAGGAGATGCGGAGGCGCGGCGCGGACTCGCCGCGCTCTGCCTCTCCCATCGGCCCCGCTCCGACCCGACTGCCACGGATCGCGTTGCCACTTGCCACGGTCGTAACTCCCTGCGTGATGGTGCTGCGAGGTCGCCCAGTTTACGGAGACCTTACGCCCCGTCCAGCGCCTGGTCGTCGACCCGGCTGCCGCGGACGCCGTTCCATGATAAGCCGCGTTCGCGACGAGGCGTCAGTTCTCCCGCAACGCACGAGAGTCGGACACCGGGGACGGCGGGGCGTCCGCCGGCCGCTACTTGTTGAACTTCAGCAGTAGGCCAAGCGCGACAATGCAGGCAAACCAGAGCAGACCGATCACCACGGTGATCCGGTCGAGGTTGCGCTCGGCCACCGAGGAACCGCCGACCGAGGACTGCATGCCGCCGCCGAACATGTCGGAGAGGCCGCCGCCCTTCCCCTTGTGCATCAGCACCAGCAGCAGAAGCAGCAGGCTGAAGACGATGAGGGCGATGGAGAACCCGAGTACCACAGCAGGACCAACTCTCTCGGTGACAGGTAAACGACGGCATGGGGCCGCGGGGCCGGACGGTGGTCCGGCCCCGACAGCCTACTTCCCTCACCGGGGGTGAGGGTACTTACCGCACGCCTTACTGATCGCGGAAGCGCACGATCTTGACGAATTCTTCCGCGTCCAGCGACGCGCCGCCGACCAGGGCGCCGTCCACATCCGGCTGCGCCATGATCGCCGCGACGTTGCCGCCCTTGACCGAGCCGCCGTACTGGATACGGACCGCGTCCGCCAGCTCCTGGCTGTAGAGCTCGGCCAGCCGGCCGCGGATCGCCCCGCAGACCTCCTGGGCGTCCTCGGGGGTGGCGACCTCGCCGGTGCCGATGGCCCAGACGGGCTCGTACGCGATGACGATGCTCTCGGCGTGCTCGGCCGGGATGTCCTTGAGCGCGCCGTCGAGCTGCGCGAGGGTGTGCGCGACCTGGTTGCCCGCCTTGCGGACCTCCAGGCCCTCGCCGACGCACAGGATCGGGGTGAGGCCGTGCCGGTAGGCGGCCTTGACCTTGGCGTTGATCAGCGGCTCGTCCTCGTGGTGGTACTGACGGCGCTCGGAGTGCCCGACGACGACGTACGTGCACTTCAGCTTGGCGAGCATGGCGCCGGAGATCTCGCCGGTGTACGCGCCGGCGTCGTGCTGCGAGAGATCCTGGGCGCCGTACCTGATCTTCAGCTTGTCGCCGTCGACCAGGGTCTGTACGGACCGCAGGTCGGTGTACGGCGGCAGGACGGCGACCTCTACGGCGTCGTAGTCCTTGTCGGTGAGCGCGAAGGCGAGCTTCTGGGTGTGGGCGATGGCCTCGAGGTGGTTGAGGTTCATCTTCCAGTTGCCCGCCATCAGCGGGGTGCGCGTGGTCATGGGTGGGTCAGTCCTCCAGTGCGGCGAGGCCGGGGAGCGTCTTGCCCTCGAGGTATTCGAGGCTGGCGCCGCCGCCGGTCGAGATGTGGCCGAATGCGTTCTCGTCGAAGCCGAGGATGCGTACGGCCGCGGCCGAGTCGCCGCCGCCGACCACCGTGAACGCTGGGCTGTCGATCAGCGCCTGGGCGACCGCGCGGGTGCCCTCGGCGAAGTCGGGGTGCTCGAAGACGCCCATCGGGCCGTTCCAGAAGACGGTGGCGGCGTCGGCGAGCTTCGAGGCGAACAGCTTGCGGGACTCCGGACCGATGTCCAGGCCCATCAGGTCACCGGGGATCGCCTCGGCGGAAACCGTCACTGGGTGGGTCGCGACCGGGTTCTTCAGGTCGGGGAAGCTGTCGGTGGCGACGACGTCGACCGGGAGCACGAACTCCACGCCCTGGTCCTTGGCGCGCTGCAGGTACTCCTTGACCGCCGGGATCTGGTCCTCCTGCAGCAGACTGCCGCCGACCTCGTGGCCCTGGGCCTTGAGGAAGGTGAACATCATGCCGCCGCCGATCAGGATCCGGTCGGCCTTGCCCAGCAGGTGGTCGATCACCCCGAGCTTGTCGGAGACCTTCGAGCCGCCGAGCACCACCACGTACGGACGGGCCACGTCCTCAGTGAGCTTCTTCAGCACCGCGACCTCGGTGGCGATCAGCCCACCCGCGGCGTGCGGGAGGCGCGCCGGCAGGTCGTACACCGAGGCGTGCTTACGGTGCACCGCGCCGAAGCCGTCACCGACGTACGCGTCCGCGAGCGCGGCCAGCTGGTCGGCGAAGGCGCCGCGCTCGGCGTCGTCCTTGGCGGTCTCGCCCGGGTTGAAGCGCAGGTTCTCCAGGAGTACGACCTCGCCCTCGGCCAGCGCGGACACGGCGGCCTGGGCGCTCTCACCGACGGTGTCGGTGGCGAACACGACGTCCTTGTCGAGCAGTTCGCCCAGCCGCTTGGCGACCGGCGCGAGCGAGAACTGCGGGTCGGGCGCGCCCTTGGGGCGGCCCAGGTGCGAGGCGACGATCACCTTGGCGCCGGCGGCGGCGAGTTTGGCGATGGTCCGCACGGCGGCGCGGATGCGGCCGTCGTCGGTGATGGTGTCACCCGAGAGGGGGACATTGAGGTCGGCGCGGACGAACACCCGCTTGCCGGCGACCCCTTCGTCGAGGAGGTCTTCGATCGTCTTCATCCATGGCTCCTTGGTCATGGGACAGGGCCCGGACGACTCTGGTGTCGTCCGGACCCTGTCCTCATCGCATCGTGCTGCGCGTTGCTTAGAGCTGGCCGCCGATGAAGGTGGTCAGGTCGACGAGGCGGTTGGAGTAGCCCCACTCGTTGTCGTACCAGCCGATGACCTTGACGCTCTTCCCCTGGACCATGGTCAGGAGGGAGTCGAAGGTGCAGGACGCCGGCTGGTTGACGATGTCCGAGGACACGATCGGGTCCTCGGTGTACTCCAGCAGACCCTTGAGCTGGCCCTCGGCCGCCTTCTGGAACGCGGCGTTGACCTCGTCCTTGGTGACCTCGCGCTCCAGCTCGACGACCAGGTCGGTGACCGAGCCGGTCGGGACCGGGACGCGCATCGCGATGCCGTCGAGCTTGCCCGCCAGCTCCGGGATCACCAGCGCGGTGGCCTTCGCGGCACCGGTGGTGGTCGGGATGATGTTCTCGGCGGCGGCACGCGCACGGCGCAGGTCGCTGTGCGGGAAGTCCAGGATGCGCTGGTCGTTGGTGTAGGCGTGGACCGTGGTCATCAGGCCCTTGACGATGCCGAAGTTCTCCAGCAGTACCTTCGCCATCGGCGCCACACAGTTGGTGGTGCAGGAGGCGTTGGAGATGATGTGGTGGTTGGTAGCGTCGTACTTGTCGTTGTTGACGCCCATCACGATCGTGATGTCCTCGCCCTTGGCGGGCGCGGAGATGATGACCTTCTTGGCGCCACCCGCGATGTGCTTGCCGGCGGCCTCGCCGCTGGTGAAGATGCCGGTCGACTCGATGACGATGTCGACGCCCAGCTCGCCCCACGGGATGTCGGACGGGTTGCGCTCCGACAGCACCTTGATGGTGTGGCCGTCCACGGTGATGGTGTCGGCGGTGTGGCTCACCTCGGCCTTGAGGCGGCCCAGGATGGTGTCGTACTTGAGCAGGTGCGCGGTGGTCGCCGTGTCACCCAGGTCGTTGACAGCCACGATCTCAATGTCCGCACCCTGCTCCAGGGCGGCACGGAAGAAGTTGCGACCGATGCGACCAAAGCCGTTGATGCCTACGCGGATCGTCACGAACCGATCTCCTCGCTGATTCGCCGGATTCCATTCCGGCTGCGACGTATGGGATGTCCCCGACCAAGGACGACCCTACCTCGCCCGGGAGCCCCGGATGACATCAGGCGGGCCGGTGAACGGTGGCCTGTCCCCCTACTGGGCGGTAGGGGGACAGGCCACTGCTCAGGCGCGCCTCAAGTGCACCTCAGGTGCGCAGTACCGCAAGTGCTTTGCCGATCAGCGCGGCGCGGTTCGAGCTGTCGGGGACGTGCTCCAGCCCGAATCCGAGCAGCACGGTGTCATGTGTGGTGACCGCCGCGTAGGACTTGAAGAGTTCGCCGGAGCGGCTCCAGTCGCCTTCGACCGCCGGGCTACCGGCCGGCGGGCCCAACACCGTCCACGCGCCGAGGGAGGTTTCGAAGCCCTCGGCCTGCTGCTCGGCTCCGCCCACCGCGAGTCGCGCGTCGTCCGCGAAGACGCCGTGGCCGCCGCTGCCGGGGTCGGTGATGTAGCTGAGCGACAGCTCAACCTTGGTGCCCGCGTAGGCACTCAGGTCGAACGCGACCTGCTGCCAGCCCTCGGAGGAGCCGGTGAAGCTGTTCCAGGCCCCGGTGGTGCCGGTGGCCGTGCAGCCGTCCGCGCCGGGCGTCAGGTAGTGGGTGTCAGGCGTCATGTCAGGTGGAGGTGGAAGGGGTGCTCGCTGTTGACTTCCTCCCCCGCCTAATGGCGGGGGATTCCAGCGGTCGCCCGCTGGGTTTCCTGCTTCATCGACGACTGCCCCGTCCGGGAGGACTCCCGTTGAGGTCTTACACCGTCTCCACAGGCCGAGACGGCCAGCCCGGCCGCCTTGATGTTGCGTGCCGCGTTCACGTCGCGGTCATGGGTGATGCCGCAGTCGCACGTCCACTCACGGACGTTCAGCGGCAGCTTCTCGCGGATCGTCCCGCACGCCCCGCACAGCTTCGAACTGGGGAACCACCTGTCGATCACTACGAGGTCACGCCCGTACCAGGCGCACTTGTACTCCAGCATCGTCCGCATCTCGGTCCACGACGCATCAGAGATCGCGCGGGCGAGCTTGTGGTTCTTGACCATGTTGCGGACGGTCAGGTCCTCGATCACGACCGTTTGGTTCTCACGGACGAGTCGAGTGGTCAGCTGGTGCAGGAAGTCCCGGCGCCGGTCAGCGATCCGCGCGTGGACCTTGGCGACCTTCACACGGGCCTTGGCCCGGTTCGCGGAGCCCTTCTCCTTACGAGACAACTCCCGCTGCGCCTTCGCCAGGCGCACCCGGTCACGCCGCTCATGCTTCGGGTTGCTGATCTTCTCTCCGGTGGACAGGGTCACCAGGCAGGTGATGCCCGCGTCGATGCCGACCGCCGCTGTGGTGGCCGGGGCCGCCGTGATGGTGTCGTCGCACAGCAGCGACACGAACCAGCGCCCTGCCGCGTCCTGGGACACCGTCACCGTGGACGGTGCCGCGTCTTCGGGGAGCGGACGGGACCACACGACGGCGAGCGGATCGCCCATTTTGGCCAGCGTCAACTGGCCGTCGCGGTAGCGGAACGCCGAGCTGGTGTACTCCGCCGACTTCCGCGACTTCTTCCGCGACTTGAACCGCGGGTACTT